>JBBQFJ010000014.1:0-37436 GCA_038321755.1 Acidimicrobiia bacterium
CAGGTTCGGGGGAGCGTGGGACGGCTCCGCACGACGAGCAGCTCGTCGCCGGCCGTGATCACCTGGCTCGAGGGCGGGTTCACCGTGCACTTGTCGGCGACGAAGATGCCGACGAGCGTCGAGTCGGCGTGGTCCTTCAACGCCACCAGCGCGTCGCGAGTCGTGCGCCCCACGAGCTCGGGTGGGACCGCGACCCGGTAGAACTCCTCGCCAGCCGGGTGGGTGAGCAGGTCGGCGACGACTCCGGTGAGGCCGTGGGTGATCGCCGATGCCGCGAGCAGCGAACCGGTGAGCTCCGCGCTCACCACGAGCTCGTTCGCCTGCGTGCGTTCGAAGTGCTGACGGTTCTCCGACCTCACGACCTCGACGCACGAGTAGGCATTGCTGTTGATCGATTCCACCGCGAGCGCCGTGAGCAGCGAGCGCGCATCGAGGTCGTCGGGTGCATTGCTCGCGTTCGACTGATCGGCGAGCACGATCACGGTGGAGACTCGCTCGATGCCGGCGCGTCGCAGGTCCTCTGCATCGCTCGGGTTCCCGCGGACGAAGAAGGTCGCCTTGTTCTCGATCGGCGCGGTGTCGAGGTCGGCGAGGATCACAATCTCGCGCCGGTCCTCGACTTCCTTGGCGCGCAGCTCCCGAATGATCTCGAAGCCCTTCGGGCTCCACCCGCAGATCATCAGGTGACCCGCACCCTTGTACCTAGCCATGCCGGCTCCTCGGTTGACGACGGTGGCGACGAAGCGGGACGCGATGGTGGCGGTCGCGAACGCGACCAGGCTCACTCCGGCGACCCGGACGATCCAGTACGAGAGGTACCCGAACTGGTTCTTGAGCTTGTAGGGCGACGTGTTCTCGAACAGCGTCCGGAGCAGCCAGCCGTAGGCATCGCCGATGGAGTGGACGTCGGCGCTGCGGTCGTGCTCTACGAGCCAGAAGAACAGGGGCGCGAAGACGAGCACCATGAACGCGAACAGGGTCGCGAGGAACAGTCGCCGGCTGATCCGGCCCCACATCACCTGCTCGCTCTGACGACTCATGAGGTGGGAGCGTAGGTGAGCGGTGCAACCGTGTGGCGCGTGCCGCCTCCACACGGCGACGATGGCCCGGATGACCCGGTCACGCGTCCCCTTGTTGACCCCACGGTTCGCGTTGGTCGTGGGGTCAGGGTTCGCCTACTTCCTCGCGCTCGGGGTCGTGCTGCCCGCCATCCCGCAATACGTGAAGCACCGGCTCGACGGGGGCAACATCGCCGTCGGAGTCGCGGTCGGGGTGCTGTTCGTCGGCGCGGTCCTGCTCCGACCGTGGGTGGGACGGCTGGGCGACCGCGTCGGGCGACGGGTGCTGATCGTGTCGGGTGCCGCCGTCGTCGCCGTCTCGATCCTCCTCTACGGAGCGGTCGAGTCGTTGGGCTTCCTCATCGGCGCGCGCATCCTGACCGGTCTCGGCGTGGCGGCGTTCTTCGTCGGCGCGGCGACGATGGTGACCGACCTGGCGCCGGTCGAGCGGCGCGGGGAAGCCATCAGCTACTGGTCGGTCGCGGTCTACGGCGGCCTGGCGTTCGGGCCGGTGCTCGGCGAGCAGGTCATCGACGCGGCGGGGTACGGCACGGTCTGGCTGGTCGCAGCCGGCCTGGCCGCGCTCGCAGCGGTGCTCGGCGCGATGACGCGTGAGGTCGAGCGGCCCGCGACCTCGGGGTCGGGGAGCGGACACCTGGTGAACCGTGCCGCGGTCGGCCCCGGCACGGTGCTGTTCTCCGGGCTGATCGCGCTCGCTGCCTTCACGGCGTTCGTACCGCTCTACGTCGACGACGTCGGGCTCGGAAGCGCGGACGTCGTCTTCCTCGTGTACGGCGGCCTGGTGCTCGTCGTGCGGATCTTCGGCGCGCGTCTCCCGGACACGCTCGGCGGTCGGCGGTCCGCGGTGCTGGCGCTCGCCGCGACGACCATCGGGATGACCGTCATGGCGCTCTGGGGCACGACCGCCGGCCTCCTGCTGGGCACGGTGTTCTTCGCGATCGGGGCGTCGTTGCTGTACCCGGCGCTGTTGCTGCTCGCGCTCGGCGGTGCACCGGAGAGCGAGCGCGGCTCGGTCGTCGGAACGTTCAGCAGCTTCTTCGACCTCTCCCAGGGACTCGGCTCGGTCATCGTCGGGCTCGTGGCGGCGGGCGCGGGCTACCGCGGGGCGTTCGGCGCCGGAGCGGTGTTCGCCGCCGCGGGATGCATCGGTCTGGCGGTGCACTCGGGGCGTCGGCGGACGCGTCTCGTCCAGATCGCCGAGCTGGGCGCGCTGGCCGCGGAGCATCCGGGACCATGACCTCACTGCTCGTCACGAACGACTTCCCGCCCAAGCACGGAGGGATCCAGACGTACCTCTACGAGCTGTGGCGACGCCTGCCGCCCGAGCACGCCACGGTGCTGACGACGCCCTACGAGGGTGATGCCGAGTGGGACGCCGCCCAGGCGTTCCGGGTCGAACGCACCCCCGAGCGGTTCCTGTTGCCGAAGCCCGGCCTCGCGAAGCGCATCGATGCGCTCGCGCGCGAGATCGACGCGCGTGTCGTGTTCCTCGACCCGATGCTGCCGGTCGGCCTGGTCGGGCCGCGCCTGCGCCAGGCTCCCTACGTGGTCGTCGCCCACGGCGCAGAGGTGACCGTGTACGGACGCATCCCCGGGACGGGCTCGCTCGGTCGACGGGTGTTGCGCGGTGCGGCCGGCGTGGTGGCGGCAGGGGAGTACCCGAAGCGGATCGCCGAGCGCGTTGCCCGTCGAGGGCTTGCGACGCTGTCGGTGCCGCCGGGCGTCGACCCGGACCGGTTCCGTCCGGCGGACGCCGCGCAACGCCGAGCGACGCGCGTTCGCTTCGGGTTCGATCCCGATCTGCCGTTGGTCCTCGGCTTCAGTCGCCTGGTGCCCCGGAAGGGCTTCGATGTCCTGCTCGACGCAGTTGCAGGCCTCGACGGTGTGCAGGTCGCGATCGCCGGCAGCGGACGCGACCACGAACGGTTGGCGAAGCGAGCCGGACGTCTCGGGGCCCGAGCGAAGATGCTCGGCCGGATCAGCGGTGCTGAGCTCCCGGCGCTCTTCGGCGCGGCGGACGTCTTTTCCATGCTGTGCCGCGATCGGTGGGGCGGCCTGGAGGCCGAAGGGTTCGGCATCGTGTTCCTCGAAGCGGCGGCGTGCGGTGTCCCGTCGATCGCCGGGCGCAGTGGTGGTGCAGACGAGGCGGTCGTCGACGGGGAGACCGGCTACGTCGTCGAACCGCGTGACGTCACGGCCGTTCGCTCGGCACTCGAGCGGGTGCTCGCCGACGACGCGCTGCGCGCACGGCTGGGCGCAGCCGCGCGAGCTCGGGTGGAAGCAGAGTTCTCCTACGACCTGCTGGCGGCACGCCTGGCGCCGCTCGCCGCGGGAGACCTGTCGACCCTGACCTGACTCCGGCGGCCTGAGCCGGCTCGGCCCGCATCCCTGCTCGGCCCACATGGAGGGGCGAGACCTACGCTCGGCAGCGTGCTGGGCATCGACGGACTGCCAGGGCGCGGCATCATCGTCGCCTCCTGGGTGGGCAACCTCCTCTTCGCCGTGACCGCGATCCCTGCGGCCCTCGGCGTCGAGGCCCTCGACGGGCCGGCGATCGCCACGGCGCTCCTCCTCTTCTTCGTCTCGCTGGGGATCTGGACCTGGGCGTTCGTGGTCGCGCTCAGCCGCAACGCCGGTGGGGACGACATCGCGGTCGCGAGCCTCTTCGGCACGATCGGTGGGGCCTCGCGCCCGGTGCAGTGGCACCTGTTCGGGTCCTTCGGGGTGTGCCTGGTCATCACGGCGCTCACCGCGTCCGCAGATCCGTTCGGCACGCTGGTCCCCATGCTCCCGCTGGGTTTCGTCGGCCTCTGGGCCGCACGGCACGGCACCTTCCCGCCGCGTCGCGCCGCCGCGCCTCGCCGCGGGTGATCCCCAGCGCCCGGCCGCTGCCCGGTCGACGGGTTGCGCCTCGGGCGTGGGCTTGGTTCGATGGGCGGATGTCCGACGAAGCCCATGAGCACACCCTGGTCGCGGCGACGCCTGGGAAGTGCTGGGGAGTCGCGACCGACTACGAGTCGTACCCCGACTGGGCGCGCGATGTGAAGCACGTCTCCCTCCTCGAGCGCGACGACCAGGGTCGCGGCGCGAAGGTCGAGTACCGCGTCGCCGGTCTCGGACGCAGCATCCGGTACGTCCTCGAGTACGACTACTCCGAGGCGCCAGCCGCGTTCTCGTGGCACCTGGTGGAGGGTGACGTGCTGCGGCAGCTCGACGGTCGCTACGGCTTCGAGCCCGACGGCGACGGGACTCGGGTCACGTATGACCTCGTCGTCGACATCTCGATCCCGCTCCCGGGGATGCTGAAGCGCCGGGCTGCGGGGATGATCATGGGCACCGCGTTGCGGGAGCTCAAGAAGGAGGCCGAGAAATGACCGAGCCAGTGCGAGACGGTGGAGCGAATCACATCGCAGGTGAGGAGACGGAAGACGAGGCCGTGCGCCCCGACGGTCCCGGCCCGGCGCTCCCGCCGCCGAGCGCCGTGGAGTCGCTGGTGAGCTCGCTGTTGGAGGCCGGTCCCGAGGTTGCCGAACACGTCGTGCGCGCCGCACAGGAGCTCCTCCTGGCGGCACAGGTGATCGTCGACGCGGCGGAGCGAGCGGTGCAGGAACAGCAGTCGGTGCGCGACCAGGCGCGCGGGACCGACGACGACTCCGAAGACGGCGCTGCAACGGTGCATCACCTCGACCTCGCCGAGTGACCGGATCTCCACCCGCGCCGACCATCGGCGTCGACCTCGGCGGCACCAACTTGCGCATCGGCGTCGTCGACGCGATCGGCACGATCGTGACCGAGGTGCGCGACCACGCGCCGTCGAAGCTGGATGCGCTCGTCGAAGCGATCGGCACCGGAGTCGGCGAGCTCGCGTCCGCGCACGGGGCGAGCTCGGTGGGCGTGGGCACCGCGGGGATGGTGAGTGCAGACGGAACGGTGCACTACGCGCCCAACCTGCCGATGTTCGTCGACGTACCGTTCCGGGCCCTGCTCGCCGCTCGACTCGATCTCCCCGTCCTGGTCGAGAACGATGCGAACGTCGCGGCGTGGGGAGAGCACTGTCACGGTGCGGCGCGCGGCGCGCGTCACGCGCTCGTCGTCACGCTCGGCACGGGAGTGGGCGGCGGGGTGATCGCCGACGGTCGGCTGTTCCGCGGCGCGCACGGGTTCGCGGCCGAGATCGGTCACTGGCAGTTCGATCCGCACGGACCGCGGTGCGCGTGCGGCGAGGTCGGTCACTGGGAGGCGTTCGCATCCGGGACCGCACTCGGCCGCCTCGCCCGAGAGTGGGCCGAACGTGGTGACGCGCCGAACGTGCTCGCTCGCGCTGGTGGCGACGTCGCCGCGATCCGGGGGGAGCACGCGGGTGCGTCGGCGACGGCGGGGGACACCGACGGCGTAGCGATCATCGCCGAGTTCTCCGACCGCGTCGCTCTCGGGTGTGCCGGGCTCGCGAACATCCTGGATCCTGAGCTGATCGTCGTCTCGGGTGGGTTGGTGGGGCTCGGGGACGTGCTGCTCGATCCGCTGCGGGCTGCCTTCCTCGGGCATCTCGAGGGATCCGCGCACCGCCCCGACGTCCCGATCGTCGCCGCCGAGCTGGGTGACGCCGCCGGGATGGTCGGCGCCGCCGCGCTCGCCCGTGAGCTGCCGTCGTGAAGCTCGGGTTGACGCTGCCGTCGTTCGTCGACGATCCCGAGATCCCGTTGGGCGTCGCTCGCGCGGCAGACGACGCGGGACTCGACGGCGTGTTCGTGTACGACCACTTGTTCCGGCGTGGCGCTGACGGCGCGCGTCGGCCCGCGTTGGAAGGCGTGTCGCTCCTGGGTGCTGTCGCTGCGGCGACGAGCCGCGTCGCAGTCGGCGCGCTGGTGTTCCGGGCGTCGATGCGTCCCGCGCCGTCGCTCGCCGCTGCGGTGGCCACGACCGCGCGGATCGCGCCGGGCCGGGTGGTGACCGCGATCGGTGCCGGTGACTCCGAGAGCCGCGAGGAGAACGAGACGTTCGGCTTGGGGTTCGGCACGATGGGCGAGCGTGTCGATCGCCTCCGCGCCGCCGTGCGGGCAACGCGTGACCAGGGCGCGTCGGTCTGGGTCGGGGGGACTGCGGAGCGAGTGCGCGAGCTCGCGGCCGCGGAGGCTGACGGCTGGAACGAGTGGGGCGGCACGCCGGAGCGATTCGGCTCCCGGGCAGCCCCGCTGCGCGCGGTGGCGGTCCGGCCATCGTTCGCGTGCACGTGGGGTGGGCTGTTCGTGCTCGGTGACGACGACGCGTCGGCGCGGGAGAAGGCCGAACGACTCGGCGCGAGCAAGGACACGATCGTGGGTGGACCGCAGTCGGTGGCTCGCGCGATCGACGCCTACGGGCGCGCCGGTGCCGACTGGGTGATCGTCGCGCCGGTGGATTCGCGTGACTCCGAGAACGCAGCACGCATCGCGGCGCTGCGTCCACGGCTTGCCGACGCGGTGGGTGGCTAGGGCTGGTTGGGCAGGACCTTGAGCGCTTCGCCCTCGATCCAGGGGGTGAGCGTGGGTCCGGGATAGCGAGCGGACACCTCCTCGCGGAAGTCGTCGCCCACGACGAAAGGATCGGAGTGCTCCAAGAGCGGCGGCAGCTCCGCGTCGGCCGTTCCTGGGCACGGTTCCGAGATCCCACCGACGCGCACGTTGGCGTCGTAGTGCAGCTCGAGGTCCCGATGCTCCGTGCTGAGCGACGCGCCGATGTTGTTCGCGTACTGGTTCCGCTTGCTGAGCGCCCAGTCGTTGACCGCCTTGCCCGGCCCTTCAGGGGGTGCTCCGAGGAAGCGCCACTGGATGAAGCGAAGGATGGACGTGTGGTCGTACACGCGGTGGTCGACGCCGCCGTGGGCCGAGTACGGCGATGCGAGGACCGTGGGCACGCGGAAGCCGGACTGGGCGAAGCTGTCGTCGTTGATCGGGCTCGCGAGATCGTCGGGGAGCAGCGGTGGCGGTACATGGTCGAAGAACCCGCCCCACTCGTCGTAGGTCAGGATGAACGCACCTCGCTCCCAGTGCTTCGAGCCGACGAACGCGCCGAACACCTCGCGGATGAACCTCTGGCCGATTCGCACGTCGGCGGTTGGATGGTCGTCGGTGCGCAGCGGGTCGATGAACCCCGGGTCGATCATGACTACGCGCGGGAGCGTGCCGTTCGCGCAGTCCTCGAAGAAGCGGTCGGCGGGACGGATGAACTTCCGCATGTCCTTGCCCCAGAGGAGCAGCATCGGGATGTCGGTGTAGTAGTACGCGGCGTCGACGCCCGCCTTCTCGAGCAGGTTCCAGATGGTGTCGGTCTTCCACATGCCGACGTGGAACGGACCCGGATCCTCCTTCTGACCCTGCGACGTCCCCGAGTGCAGGTATTGGCGGTTGGGCATGGTCCCGCAGAGCAGCGAGGCGTGGGAGTGGTCGAGCACCGTGAAGCGCTCCGCGAGGCGGGCGTGCACCGGTAGGTCCTCGTTCTGGTAGTAGCCGATCGCGTATTCGTCGTTGCCCGTGCCTTGGGCGAGGAAGCCGGCCGCGAGCTGTCGGCGACCTGCGAACCAGCCGTGACCCGGCACCGGGTGATCGCAGCCGCGCCACGGGTTCGATTCGGTGGGGTTCTTGGTGAGCTGTTGGACGTTCCGGTAGCCGCGACCGCCGGGATCCGGGTAGGCGAGATCGAGGCGGCCGTCGACGTGGAAGTCCTTGCCGAAACGGCGACGACCGGCCTCCAGGTAGCTCTCGTTGGTCCCGAGCCACCCGTAGTAGTGGTCGAAGGACCGGTTCTCCATCATCAGCACGACGATCGTGTCGATCGGGCTCTCCTTCGCCGTGCTGTGGAGGATCGATCCCGACTGGCTCCTCGAGTCGTCGCACCCGAGCAGCCCCGCGCCGCCGATCGCCGCGGCGGCACCGACCGCTCCAGTGGTGCGCAGGAAGGTGCGTCGATCCATCTCACTCATCTGGCTCACTCATGGCAGGGGATCCGTCGGTTCGGGCGTGGACGGTCGTTCACCGAAGTACTCGAGCGAACGCTCGGCACCGATGACCACGAACAAGCCTTCGGCCTCCGCGGTCACGAGGTCGCCCGCCCGCAGCGTGGCGACGGTGGAGATCCGGCGACCGTCGACGCGCTCGGTGCGCGCCTGCAGGTGCAGCTCGGTGCGGAGCGGTGTCGGCTTGCGGTAGCGCACCGTCAGGCGGGCCGTCATGCCCGGGTGGCCGCTGACCGCGTTCGCCATGCCGAGCGCCTCGTCGAACGCGAGCGCCACCCAACCGCCGTGCACGTACCCCGGCGGGCCCTCATACGCGGCGCCGAACGAACCGTGCGCGACGACGTGGTCGTCGTGCATCTCGTACGCGAGCGGTGGTGCGAGGGGGCTGATCGACCCCACGAGCGGACTGCGCGGGAGATAGTCCTCCTGGCGACGCTCGAAGCGGCCGCGCTCGCCACCCGGCGGAGCCGCGGTGTCGACCGTGCGGCCGACCAGGCCGGCGACGATCCGTTCGGTCGCGTCGGCGGCCGCGTCGAGATCAGCGTCGGACGCGTGCTCGGCGGTGAGCACCGCGTCGAGGAGATGCCGGGTGGCCGCGGCCAGCCGTGTCCGTGCCGGCGTGGCGAACGAAGCAACGTCGGCTCCCTGCACGCGCGTCAGCGGCCCTTGTAGATCGGCGGACGCTTCTCCGCGAAGGCCTTCGGGCCTTCCTGCGCGTCTTCGCTGGCGAAGACCTCCCAACCGATCCCGTTCTGGTGCTGCATCGCGTCGTAGTCGGTCATGTGCTCGGTCTCCCGCCAGGCCCGCAGGATCGCCTTCGTCGAGAGCGGGCCGCAGGCCGCGACCTGCGCGGCGACGGCGAGCGCGACCGGCAGCGCCTGGCCGTCGGGGACCACGCGGCCGATCAAGCCGATCTGCTGCGCCTCGAGCGCGGTGACGGGCCGCGCGGAGAGGAGGATGTCCATCGCGACGGTGTACGGGATCTGGCGAGGGAGCCGACACGCCGACCCGCCGAGCGGGAACAGCGCGCGGCGCGCCTCCCAGACGCCGAAGATGGCACCCTCACCGGCGATCCGGATGTCGGTGCCCTGGAGCATCTCGGTGCCCCCAGCCACGGCGTAGCCCTCGACGGCAGCGATCATCGGCTTCGAGCAGCGGTAGTCGCGCAGCAGGCCCTTCCAGTGGAGGTCGGGCTCCTCGGTCATGCGCCGTTCGACGTACTCACTGCGCGGAGCGTTCATCGACACGAGGTCCATGCCGGACGAGAAGGCACCGCCCGCGCCGGTGAGGACCCCGCAGCGGACGTCGTCGGTGTCGTCGACGTAGGTATAGGCATCGGCGAGTCCGACGAGCATCGCCGCGCTCAGCGCGTTCTTCTTCTCGGGTCGGTTCATCGTGATGATCACGATGGCGTCGTCGCGGACGATCGTGCAGTCGTCGGTCGAGATCGAGAGCTCTTCGGGCACCGTGCCTCCGTGCAGAGCATGAGCGGCTGGTCGATGCGATCCTAGGAGGCGAGGAGCTCCACGACGTTCCACAGCGTCGCGACGCGCGTGCACTCGGCGTCGCCGTGCAGGTCGTAGGGGTCGAGGAGGATGGGGCGCACGCCGGCGGCGAGTGCCCCGGCGACGTCGGCCGCCGGGGTGTCGCCGACGTGGATCGCCGCGCCGGGCTCGATCCCGAGGTGCTCGAGGGCCAGGTGGAAGATCGCCGGATCGGGCTTGGCGACGCCGACGATCCCGGAGTCGACGACGACCTGGACCTCCACGCCCGCGCCCGGTCCGACCTGGCAGATGCCGTCGGCGCGGAGCTGGTCCTCCACCGTGCCGTCCGCGTTCGAGACGATGCCGAGGCGAAGCCCCTGATCGGCGAGCGCCTGGAGGGCATCCCGCGCGCCGGGGATCTGGCGTGTCCAGACGCCGCCCCGTCCGAACTCGGCGAGCAGGGTCTCGGTCGCCTCGTCGAGGCGAGGCTGCGGGACCCCGCAGACGCTGGCGTACGCGCGGTTGTACTGGTGCCAGATGCTCGTGCCGTCGCCGTGATGCCCGATCACGGTGGGATCCCCGAGCGCGGCGATCCCGGCGTAGTGCGCACGATCGAGGTCGTCGGGGTCCGCCGTGATGTCGACGCGACGCAGCGCTGCGAGCATCCGCTCGTGGTCGGGGAGGTGGAACACGCCACCGACGTCGAGGAGCACCCCTTCGACGGGCATTCCTTCGACTGGCACTCCTTCGACCGGCACCATCGTCGGGACGCTAGCGGCGCGGCGTCGTCGGACCCGGCGACAATCGCATCGGGAGCGGCGAGGGCCCGCTGGTACCGTGACCGGCGATGGAGTTTCGACGCATCAACGCGCTGCCGCCGTACGTCTTTGCGACGATCGACGCACTCAAGATGGAGTCGCGCCGGTCGGGCCTCGACGTCGTCGACCTCGGCTTCGGGAACCCCGACCTGCCGCCGTCCGATCTCGCGCTCGACAAGCTCTGCGAAGCGGTCCGGAACCCGCGCAACCACCGCTACTCGGCGAGCCGTGGCATCCCGAAGCTCCGCCTCGCGATCACCGACCTGTACCAGCGCAAGTTCGGTGTCGAGCTCGACCCGGAGACGCAGGCGTGCACCACGATCGGGGCGAAAGAAGGCTTCTCGCACCTGATGTGGGTGCTGCTCGGGCCCGGCGACGCCGCGATGGTGCCGAGCCCGTCCTATCCCATCCACATCTGGGGACCGCTCTTCGCCGGGGCGGAGGTGCGTCACGTCCGCCTCGGCGGTGAGCAGGACTTCTTCGCGAACCTGCTGGAGGCGTGGGAGGACTCGTGGCCGCGCCCGAAGGTGATCGTGCTGTCGTTCCCGCACAACCCCACCACGGCGTGCGTCGACCTGGCGTGGATGCAGCGGATGGTCGACTTCGCTCGGGAGCACGAGGTCCTGCTCGTCCACGACTTCGCGTACGCCGACCTCGGATTCGATGGGTACGACCCGCCTTCGATCCTGCAGGTGCCGGGCGCCGAGGAGGTCGCGGTCGAGCTCTACACGCTCACCAAGTCGTTCTCGATGGCCGGCTGGCGCATGGGCTTCCTCCTCGGCAACGCCGAGGTCGTCGCGGCGCTCGCGAAGCTGAAGAGCTACCTCGACTACGGCACGTTCCAGCCGATCCAGATCGCGGCGACGGTTGCCATGAACGAGACGCCCGACTTCCCCCGCGAGGTCAACGCGATCTACCACAGCCGTCGAGATGCGCTCATCGACGGCCTGGCGCGCGCCGGCTGGGAGGTCGAGGCCCCGAAGGGCACGATGTTCGTGTGGGCGCCGATCCCGCCGGCCTACGAAGAGCTGGGCAGCCTCGACTTCGCCAAGCTGCTCGTGAAGGACGCACAGGTCGCGGTGTCGCCGGGCATGGGCTTCGGGCCCGGCGGCGAGGGACACGTGCGGTTCGCGCTCGTCGAGAACGAGCAGCGGATCGGTCAGGCCACGCGGAACATCAAACGGGCCCTGACCAAGCTCGGGTAGCGCCTTCCTATCCGTCGTCTGGCGGAACCGCTCGTAACTTCTTTCGCCGAGTCCTAGTCTGAGCACGGATGCTCTACTGGACGATCAAGGCCGTGATGACCCCGGTGCTGCGGGTCACGTACCGCGTGCGGGTCGAGGGACGCGAGCACCTGCCCAAGCGGGGTCCGGTGATCCTCGCCGCGAACCACCGATCCTTCCTCGACTCGATCTTCCTGCCCCTCGTCATCGGGCGCAGGGTCACGTTCGTCGCCAAGGCCGAGTACTTCGACGACAAGAAGACCGCGTGGTTCTTCCGAGGCGTGGGCCAGATCCCGATCCGGCGTTCGGGCGGAAGCGCGAGCGCGTGTGCGCTCGACGCGGCGACCGAGGTCCTCGAGGACGGCGGCGTCTTCGGGATCTACCCCGAGGGCACCCGAACTCGAGACGGGTACACCCACCGCGGCCACACGGGGGTCGCACGGCTGGCCCGTCGCACCGGTGCGACGATCGTGCCGGTCGGGCTCGTCGGCACCGACGAGTGCCAGCCCACCGACAAGAAGCTCCCGCGCGTCTTCCGCGACGTGTCGGTGCGCTTCGGGGCTCCGATCTCACCCGAGCGGTACGCGGCGAGCGATGACGGTCTCGTCCTGCGTCAGATGACCGACGAGGTGATGTTCGAGATCGTGCAGCTGTGCGGGTGCTACGAGTACCGCGACACCTACGCCACGAAGCAGGCCGAAGATCTGCCGACCGCACCGGCGCAGCTGCCGACGCTCGCGGCGAGCGCCGCTTAGCGCGCCCAGCCTCGCGAACGATCCACGCCGCGCTTCCACTCGACGTGCTGACGCTCGACCTCGGCCGCGGCCATCGTCGGCGAGTACGCGGCCTGCTCCGCCCACGCTGACGCCGCGTCTGCCGGGGAGCTCCAGACGCCTTCGGCGATGCCGGCGAGGTACGCCGCACCGAGGGCCGTCGTCTCCTGCACCGCTGGTCGACGCACCGTGACGTCGAGCACGTCCGCCTGGAGCTGGCAGAGCAGGTCCATCACGCTGGCGCCGCCATCGACGCGCAGCTCGGTGATCGCCCGTCCGGACGCTGCGGTCATCGCGTCGACGACGTCGCGCGTCTGCCAGACCATCGCTTCGACGACCGCGCGCGCGAGATGGGCACGTCCGGTGCCCCGGGTGAGCCCGAGGATCGTGCCGCGCGCGTACGGGTCCCACCAGGGCGATCCGAGACCGGTGAACGCGGGGACGAACACGACGCCACCGTTGTCGGGCACGCTCGCCGCGAGTGGGCCGAGCTCCTCTGCCGACGCGATGATCCCGAGCCCGTCGCGCAGCCACTGCGCGGCGGCGCCGGTGACGAAGATCGCACCCTCGAGCGCGTACGTCACGCGGTCGCCGACCTGCCACGCGACCGAGGTGAGGAGCCCGTCGACCGGATCAGGGTGGGTGTCACCGAGGTTCAGCACGACGAACGACCCCGTCCCGTAGGTGTTCTTCGTCATGCCCGGCTCGAAGCATGCCTGCCCGAAGAGCGCGGCCTGCTGGTCGCCGGCGATCCCACCGATCGGGACGGCGAGACCCGCCGCGCAGTCGGGACGGGTCACCCCGAACCGACCACTGCTCGGCAGCACTGCTGGGAGGCACGAGCGCGGCACCGAGAGGAGGTCGAGCAGCTCGTCGGACCATGTGAGCGCGTCGAGGTCGAAGAGCATGGTGCGGCTCGCGTTCGAAGGATCGGTGGCGTGGACGCCGCCGTCGACGCCACCGGTGAGGCGCCACAGGATCCAGGAGTCGACCGTGCCGAACGCCAGGTCGGGATGGCGCTCGACGCCGCCGATGCTCAGCAGCCACTCGAGCTTCGTGCCGGAGAAGTAGGGATCGAGGACGAGGCCGGTGCGGGCGCGCACGAGCGGTTCGAACCCGCCGTCGCGCAGCTCGTCACAGCGCTCAGCAGTGCGACGGTCCTGCCACACGATGGCGCGATGCGGGAGGCGCCCGGTGGCGCGGTCCCAGACGACGGTCGTCTCGCGCTGGTTCGTGATGCCGATCGCCGCGATTGCGACGTGATCGTCGGCGAGCCTCGCGACCACCTCGGAGAGCGTCTCGACGACTGCGGCCCAGATCTCGTCGGCGTCGTGCTCGACCAGACCCGGCGCCGGGAAGTGCTGTGGGAACTCTCGATACGCCCACGCCCTGCGAGCGCCGGTCTCGTCGACCGCGAGGGTCCGGACGCCGGTGGTGCCGGCGTCGATCGCCAGCACCGCGGGCATCTAGCGCGAGCCCCAGAAGGTCTCGGCGGTCGTGCGCTCGTCCTCCTGCGTCCAGGGGCCTGGACCGTTGGCTCCGGGCTGGGGCGCTCCCGGTTGCGGCGGGCCGGACGCGGCGGCATCAATGGCGGATGCCGACATCGGCACCGGGTCGCCCGGGGTCAAGCGTTGCTCGAGCGCGCGGCCGATCGAACGTTGACTCGGGCGGAACTCGAGCACGAGGCGCGTGTCGTTGTCGCCCCGGAGCACGAGCTGGAAGAGCGTCGGAGAGCGGCGTCGCCGATCGATGGTGAAGAACTCATAGCGCTTGCCCATTGCGAGATCAGCGGTGCTCAACGGGTCTCGTCGCTTCTTCGCGTGGCGCTCGAACACGAGGAGCCGACGATCCGTGAGCGCCACGAGGTACTGACGGCGACCGCGGAAGAGGAGATGCTTGCCCGCTTGCACCTGGGCGGCCCAGACGGTGCCGGTATCGAGCACCGTCTCGCCACTGGTCGCGACGGACTCAGCTGCACCCCGCGCGCGGAGCTTCGCGTTTCGCACGAGGTCGAGGTTACCGGCCAACCCCTGGTTCGGGGCGATGCTTCGACGCTCTGGGTCGGCGGGCTGGTTCGGCGCGCGCTCCGGAATTGCGATCGGTGCCGGCCGGGCCTGCGAAGATGGCGTGCATGCGCATCGGGATCCTCACAGGTGGCGGCGATTGCCCCGGCCTCAACGCGGTCATCCGGGCGGTGGTCCGGAAGGGCGAGGGCACCTACGGGCATCAGATCATCGGCTTCCGGCACGGCTGGCGGGGCGTGGTCGAGGACCACACGGTCGAGCTCTCGGTCGCTGCGACCCACGGCATCCTCCATCGCGGTGGAACGATCATCGGCACCTCTCGGACGAATCCGTTCAACCAGGACGACGGCGTCGCAGCAGTGCTGCGAACGCTCGAGCAGGAGCGAATCGACGCGCTCATCCCGATCGGTGGCGAGGACACGCTCGGCGTCGCGCACCGGTTGGCGTCCGACGGGGTGCGGTGCATCGGCGTGCCGAAGACCATCGACAACGACCTCTCGGCGACCGACGTGACGGTCGGCTTCGACACCGCGGTGCAGATCGCCAGCGATGCGCTCGATCGGTTGCACACGACCGCTGAGAGTCACGACCGCGTGCTCGTCGTCGAGGTGATGGGTCGCCACGCCGGGTGGATCGCGCTCTACGCCGGGCTCGCCGGTGGCGCCGACGTGATCCTCGTCCCGGAGGAGCCGTTCGACGTCGCCGCCGTCTGCGAGCGGCTGCAGCATCGCCACGCGCATGGCGCCGGCTCCTCGATCGTCGTCGCCGCTGAAGGTGCGCTGCCGCGCGAAGGCACGATGGCGACGCTCGATGCCGAGGTCGACGAGTTCGGCCACGTGCGTCTCGGGGGGATCGCGGCACGGCTCGCACCGGAGATCGAGGCGCGCACCGGCTTCGAGACTCGCGTCGTGGTGCTCGGCCACTTGCTCCGGGGTGGGACGCCGACCGCGTACGACCGCGTGCTCGCGACCCGGTTCGGACTCGCCGCAATCGACGCGGCGCACGAGGGCGAGCGCGACGTCATGGTGGCGTTGCGAGGTACCGACATCGTGCGCGTCCCGCTCGCCGATGCCGTCGACGAGCTCAAGACCGTGCCTCGGACACGGTTCGAGGAGGCCGAGGTGTTCTTCGGATGACCAAGAGCACCGAAGCACTCGACGACCTGCTGCTGTTGCTCGAGCTCGAGCCGCTCGAAGTGAACCTGTTCCGTGGGGTCAGTCCCGATGAGGATCAGCAGCGGGTCTTTGGTGGGCAGGTCGCCGCGCAGGCGCTCGTCGCCGCGGGCCGGACGGTCGAAGCGGATCGTCCGGTGCACTCGCTGCACTCGTACTTCCTGCGCCCCGGCGACCCGAACGTACCGATCATCTACGAGGTCGACCGCATCCGTGACGGTCGCTCCTTCACGACCCGCCGCGTCGTCGCCATCCAGCACGGCAAGGTGATCTTCAACCTCTCGGCGTCGTTCCAGATCGTCGAGCCCGGGCCCGATCACGCGATGGAGATGCCCGCGGTGCCCGGGCCGGAGTCGCTGCCGACGTATCGCGAGCGACTCGAGCCGTACCTGCCACGCCTCGGCGCGGAGATGGTCGACTGGCTCACGCGTGAGCGCCCGATCGACTCGCGCCCCGTCGAGGATCCTCACTGGCTGCAGCCGGGCCCTCGGCCGCCGGAGCAGGACGTGTGGATCCGCACGAACGGGACGCTCCCGGACGACCCACTGCTGCACGCGTGCGTCGTCGCGTACGCGTCGGACCTGTCGCTGCTCGACACCGCGACGCTGCCGCACGCGATCGGATACGACGGGCACTACCAGATGGCGAGCCTCGATCACGCGATGTGGTTCCACCGACCGTTCCGCGCCGACGAGTGGCTCCTCTACCACCAGATGAGCCCGTCGGCCCACGGTGCGCGCGGGCTCGCGCTCGGCCATGTGTTCACGCGCGACGGCACACTTGCGATCACCGTGATGCAGGAAGGGCTGATCCGACCGGTGGACGTCGGCGGGCCCACGATCGAGCGGACGATCGAGCGGGCGTCCGATCCGTGAGCGCGCCGGTCGACCTGCGGTCGGACACGGTCACGACGCCGACGCCGGAGATGCGTCGGGCGATGGCCGACGCCGACGTGGGGGACGACGGGTATGGCGAGGACCCGACCGTCAACCGACTGGAGTCGCTCGCGGCGGCACTGCTCGGCACGGACGCGGCGCTCTTCACGCCTTCGGGCCGCATGGCCAACCAGCTCGCGCTGCGAGTGCTCGGGCGTCCCGGCACCGAGGTGCTGTGCAGCGCGCGCTCACACGTCTTCCGCTACGAGCAGGCCTCGACGGCGGCCAACACCGGGGTCCAGCTCCATCCGCTTCCCGACGGCGACGGCCTCCTCACGACTGCCGATGTCGAGACAGCGGTGGCCGACCAGGTGCATCACGTCGCACCGATCTCGGCGATCACGATCGAGAACACGCACATGCCGGCGAGTGGGCGGCCCTGGACCGTCGAACAGGTCGGCGAGCTCGGCACGGTGGCCGCTCGGCACGGCCTCGCGCTCCACATCGACGGTGCGCGGATCTGGAACGCCGCGATCGCGATCGGTGTCTCGCCGGCCGAGCTCGTGCAACCGGCGGACACGATCATGTTCTGCCTGTCCAAGGGACTCGCAGCACCGGTCGGATCGCTCCTCTGCGGGGGGAGCGATGTCGTCGCCGCAGCTCGCGACGAGCGAGGTCGCCTCGGTGGGGGGATGCGCCAAGCGGGGGTGATCGCGGCGGCCGGGATCGTCGCCCTCGAGACGATGGTCGAGCGCCTCGCCGACGATCACGCACGCGCTCGACGGTTGAGCCGTGCCCTGGCCGACCGCTTCCCCGGCAGCGTCGATCCCGCCGTGGTCGAGACGAACATCGTGTGTGCACGGCTCGACCGCCTGCCGAACGGGATCGTCGAGCGCCTTGCCGAGGCAGACGTGCGCTGCGGCACGATTGACGCACGGACCGTACGATTCGTCACCCACAAGGACGTCGACGACGCCGATCTCGACCGCGTGCTCGCGGTGCTCGACGCGATCGCCGTCACGACCAACGTCAGCACCTGACGAGGAGACGGCCATGGCACGAGTCTTGATCACGGGCTGCTCGACCGGTTTCGGGCGCGCCGCCGCCGTCGAGCTCGCCGCCCGGGGCCACGAGGTGGTCGCGACTGCCCGGAAGGTCGAGGTCCTCGACGACCTCGACGTCGCGGCGCGCCTCGCCCTCGACGTCGACGACGATCAGTCCGTCACAGCCGCGGTCGCCGCGGCGGGCGACATCGACGCGCTCGTGAACAACGCCGGCTTCGGGGTGATCGGGCCGGTCGAGATGGTCCCGTTGGCCGAGGGTCGCCGAGGGATGGAGACGAACTTCTTCGGGACCGTGCGGATGATCCAGGCGGTGCTGCCCGGGATGCGCGCTCGTGGCGGTGGCTCCATCGTCAACGTGACGTCGCTCGCCGGTCGGGTCGCCCCGCCGCTCGACGGCTTCTACTCGGCGTCGAAGTTCGCGGTCGAAGGCCTGTCCGAGGCGCTCCACTACGAGGTCGCGCACTTCGGGATCCGGATCCGGCTGGTCGAGCCGGGCGTCTTCGAGACGGCGTTCCGCGGCAACGTCGCTCGCTACGGGATGGAGCACGCGCCCTACGACGAGCTCGACCGTCAGTGGGCGGCAGCACGTGGTCGGCTCATCGGTGGGGACGACGCGCCAGGGCCGGAAGCGGTCGCCGTGGCGATCGCCGACGCGGTCGAGTCGACCGAGCCGCGTCTGCGGTGGCCGGTCGGTGCCGACGCCGAGATGGTCGTGGCCGCGCGCGCTTCGAGCACCGACGAGGAGTTCGAGGCGCTCATGCGCGGCACGCTCGGGCTGGACTGGTGACGCCTGCCCGGTCGGGCACGTGGTCGGGCACGTGGTCGGTTGCTGCGTGAGCACCCTGGTGACGGAGACGCCGGCACGCGCGCTGGCCGTCTATGCGCATCCCGATGACCCCGAGATCTCCGCGGGTGGCAGCCTGGCGCGCTGGGCTGCGGACGGCGCCGACGTCTGGGTCCTGATCACCACCCGCGGCGACAAGGGCTCGTCGGATCCGGACGCCGACCGCGACGAGCTCGCGCGGGTGCGGGTCGAGGAGACCGCCGCCGCGGCCGCGCGCCTCGGTCTCGCGGGACACTTCCACCTCGAGCACGACGACGGAGAGCTCGTCGACGACTCGGCGCTGCGGGCGGAGCTCGTGCGGTATGTGCGTGACCTCCGACCCGAGGTCGTGCTGTGCCCCGATCCCACGGCCGTCTTCTTCGGGGACACGTACTTCAACCATCGCGATCACCGCGTCACGGGGTGGGCGACGCTCGATGCGATCGCTCCCGCCGCCGGCAACCCGCACTACTTCCCCGAACATCGCGCCGAAGGCTTGGCGGTGCACGAGGTGGCGTCGGTGCTCCTGTCGGGGACGCTGGAGCCGAACTGCTGGGTCGACATCAGCGGGACGCTCGAGGCGAAGATCGACGCGCTGTTCTGCCACGCGAGCCAGCTGAGTGGCCCGAGCTCGGGCGGCGCGGGGGACTGGTTCCGTGACTTCCTCCGTCAGAGCGCGGAGGACGCCGGGCGCGCCGCGGGCGTGCGTTACGCCGAAGCGTTCCGGCGGATCAGCCTCGGCGGGTCTTGACGCGCCACTCCGCCATCGCCCGCAGCACGAGGACCGCGACGATCCCCACGCCGCCCGCGGCGATCGTCGAGCCGATCACGGTGCCGAGGAGCTTGGATCCCTCGCAGTTGCCGGTGCAGCCGACGTCGGCGAGCCCGTACCCGATGATCCCGCCGAAGACCCCCGCGATGACCACGCTCGTGAACGCGAGGAGGTAGGCGGTGCGCGTCGGCATCTGGGGTGGCGCCTCGCGCGAGATCGGGAGGGTGGCCTGGTCGGGTGTCTGGTCGGGTGTCTGGTCGGGTGTCAGGTCGGGTGTCTGGTCGGGCGTTTCGTCGGGCACCGCTCGATCGTACGGCGACAGGCTGCCGGTAGGCTCGCTCGGGTGCGGGAATGGCTCGTGGCCGGTGCGCTCGTCGAAGCACCCGGCGGAGTGCTGCTCGTCCGCAACCGCCGGCACGGCGGGGCGACCGACTGGAGCACGCCCGGCGGCGTGATCGACGCGACGGACGCCTCCCTCATCGCGGGGCTGACGCGCGAGGTGGAAGAAGAGACCGGGCTGCGCGTCACGCGCTGGGAAGGACCGATCTATGAGGTCCGCGCGGTCGCGAACGATCTGGGCTGGGTCCTCCGGGTCGAGGTGCACCGTGCGCTCGAGTACGAAGGCGAGCTCTGCCTCGAGGATCCGGACGAGATCGTGGTCGAGGCAGTGTTCCTCCCACCCGAGGAGTGCACCGCCCGCCTCGCCGAGAGCGCGCCGTGGGTCCACGAGCCGTTGTCCGAGTGGCTGGCCGATCCGTGGGGACCGGACGCGCCCCGTGGGTTCCACTACGACGTCCGCGGCACCCGACGAGAATCGCTCGACGTGCGCCGGGCCGACCCGTGAGTGCGCCGGATCCCGACGAGCGAGACGAGCCAGGAATCCTGCACGTCGATCTCGACGCGTTCTTCGCGTCGGTCGAGCAGCTCGCGGATTCAGCGCTGCGGGGACGCCCCGTCATCGTGGGCGGCCTCGGACCGCGAGGCGTGGTCGCGGCCGCGAGCTATGAGGCGCGGCGCTTCGGCGTCTACTCGGCGACTCCGATGGCAAGGGCGCGACGTGCGTGCCCCGACGGTGTCTTCCTCGCACCGCGCTTCGACGTCTATTCGGCCGCGAGCTCGGAGGTGATGCGGATCCTCGAGTCGATCACGCCACTGGTCGAGCCCATCTCGATGGACGAGGCGTTCCTCGACGTGACGGGCGCGCGTCGACTGGCGGGCTCCGGACCGGAGATCGCCGCGAACGTCCGCACCCGTGTGCGGGCCGAGACCGGACTCACTGCGTCGGTCGGCGTCGCGACGACCAAGATGCTGGCGAAGATCGCGAGCGACGACGCCAAGCCCGACGGCCTCCGCGTCGTCGCCGTGGGGAGAGAGCTCGAGTACCTGCACCCGCTGCCCGTCGGGCGCCTCTGGGGCGTGGGCCCTGCGACGCGCTCGCGCCTCGCTCGCTTCGGCGTCCACACCGTCGGCGAGCACGCTGCCCTGCCCGAGGCGACGGTCCTGCGCGCACTCGGTGCCGCGCAACGACACCACCTCCACGAGCTCGCCTGGAATCGCGATGCACGCGGCGTCGAACCCGGACGCGAGGTCAAGTCGGTCGGTCACGAGGAGACGTTCCCGACCGATGTCATCGATCGCGCCGTGCTCGAGCACGAGGTCCTTCGTCTCTCCGACAAGGTCGCAGCACGGCTGCGCGGGGCGGGCCGTACGGCGCGGACGGTGCAGCTGAAGGTGCGATACGCGGACTTCTCCACGATCACCCGGTCGCGCACCCTTTCGGAGCCGACTGATCTGGCTCGGGAGCTCGCTCGGACCGCGACGGCGCTCTTGGGTGCGGTCGAGCTGGGCGACGGGGTTCGCCTGCTCGGGGTCTCGGCACAGCAGCTCGAGGCGGCGGATGCGGTCCAGGGTGCGCTCCCGTTCGACGAGCAGGACGGCGCGGCGGCGATCGACGCGCGCGAGCAGCGAGGGCGGCTCGAACGCTCGGTCGACGCGGTCCGGGCCCGATTCGGGACCGACGCGGTGGTTGCTGCTCGCTTCGCCCCGACCCCGAGGCTGCCGAACCTGCCCAGCCTGCCGAATCGGGAGCCGGCGACCGGGACCGAGCCGTGACCTTGCGCATCGGCTTCGTCGGGTGTGGGCACATCGCCTCGGTGCACTCGTATGCGATCGGAGCCCTCCTCGAGGGCGGGCTCGTCGACGCGCGCATCGTCGCGGCCCTCGACGCGGATCCGGCGCGCGCCGAGCGACTCGCGAAGCCGCACGGTGCCACGGTCGCGGCCGATCTCGACGCGCTCCTCGACGCCTGCAACGTCGTCTGGGTGTGCACCTGGACTGCCGCGCACTTACCCGTGGTGAGCGAAGCCGCGAAGCGCGGACACGCGATCTTCTGCGAGAAGCCGCTCGCACCGACGCTCGCCGAGTGCGAGCAGGTCGCGGCGCTGCTCGGACAGGTCCCGCATCAGGTCGGACTCGTGCTCCGACACGTGCCGGTCTTCCGAGCGCTCGCCGATGCGGTCCGGTCCGGGAGCTACGGCCGCCCACTCGCGACGATCTTCCGTGACGACCAGTACTTCCCGAACCAGGGCATGTACGGATCCGAGTGGAGAGCAGACGCGTCGCTCGCGGGAGGTGGGACGCTGCTCGAGCACTCGATCCACGACGTCGACGTGCTCGGCTGGGTGCTCGGTCCGCCGGCCGAGATCTCGGCTCGGACCGCGAACCGCTTCGGGCACCCGGGGATCGACGACGTCGCGGACGTCACCTTCACCTACGCGGACGGCTCGGTCGCGACGCTGGTGAGCGTCTGGCACCAGATCATGCGCCGGCCCTCGACCCGACGGATCGAGGTGTTCTGTGAGGACGCGCTGGTGTGGACCGACGACGACCATCTCGGCCCGCTGCACGTGGAGACCTCGGATGGCGAGTCGGTGATCGAGGGAACGATGCCGGAGTGGATCGGACGGCTCGATCTGCCCGCGGAGATCGCCGCGCTCCTGGCACCGTATGCGGTCGCGGCCAGGGCATTCCTGGAAGCGGTGACGGCGGGGAGAACCGGCGAACCCAGCGCCGCCACGGCACTCACGGCCCATCGACTGGTCGAGGTGGCGTACCGTTCATCGGCGAGCGGGGGAATCCCGCTCCCTGCCCTCGCCTCGGGAGACCGCCCCGCGCGTTGAGGAGGGGTCGGGGCTGCGCGACAATGGAGAGCACCCGGGCGGACCTGCCCGGGCAGAACGGGGATCACCGAACCGCCATGCCGCTCTCCGAAGACGAACAGCGGATCCTGCGCGAGATCGAGGCCAACCTCTCGGTCACCGATCCCAAGCTCGTGCAGCAGGTGTCGGACACGACCCTGTACCGGCACGCAGCGCGGATGATCAAGTGGGCGGCCCTCGGGTTCGTCGCCGGCCTGGTGCTCCTGCTCACCACGTTCACGAGCGTGCTCGCGCTCGGGGTCGTCGGCTTCCTCGTGATGCTCTTCTGTCTCTTGGTGATCGAGCGGAACGTGCGCAAGATGGGTCGCGCCGGCCTCGAGAGCCTCACCGGCTCGATGCCGGGTGGCGCGCTCAAGGGCATGTTCGGCGATGCCGGGCAACGTTGGCGCGAGCGCTTCCCGCGCGACGACGACACCCCCTGACCGCTCGCTCGGCGCGTCCTGCGCGCGTCGAGCCCTTCCGGCGCGAGGCTGACGCAGTGGCGGGTTTCACGGCTCAGCAGGCGGCGCGGCTGGCAGGTTGCACCGAGGCGCAGCTCGACTACTGGCAGCGCTGCGGGCTCGTCGTCCCCGATGCCATGGAGGTCCCGCAGGTCCCGGATGTTGTCGCGGACGAGCCGTACTCCTTTCGACACCTCGTTGCCCTCCGCATGGTGCGCTCGCTCCTCGACGCCGGCCTCCCGCTGACGAAGATCCGCCGTGCCGTCGCGGAGCTCACCCGAGGTGGCGACGACATCACCGAGCTCCGACTGGTGACCGACGGGGACCGGGTGTGGGCGTGCCGCGACGACGGCCAGATCCTCGATGCCCTCCGACACGGGCAGCTGGCGCTGTTCGTCGCGGTCGACCGGCTCGCGGCCGACCTCGAGACCGACGTGCGTGCCTTCTCGCGCGAACGGCAGTCGTTCGTCGACGAGCTCCGCCACCATCCGGAGCACCCCCATCCGGAGCACCCCGCGGGGTCGGGCTAGCCGTCAGGTGCGAGCCCGGTCCGCCTCGTGCTCGCGTCGGAGCGTGCCCGGCGCGAAGCGCGCCCGCAGGCGGTCCGCCGTCGTGCCGGACGCGTCGAGCGCACGGCGCAACGCGTCCACGGCCGTCCACGCCGAGTCGACACCGTCGGCCGGGGGCACGGTCTCGCCGTACCGGGTCGCGGTGTAGGCGCGTGCGAGGACCTGGAGCGGCGGTCCGGTCTCGTCCCCGGCCAGGGAAGGGACGCGACGTGCGAGCTCGAGCGGCGTCTCGGCCGGCGGCGACGCGAAGCGATGGTCGGCCAGCGTGTCCATCGCCTCCCGCCAAGCACCGGTGATCGCGTCGGCCGGGTCGCCGCGGTGGCGTCGCCGGCGCCTGCGGCGCGCCTTCAGCGCCAGCACCGTGACGAGCGGCGCGAGCAGGACCAGTAGTCCGAAGGCGACGAGCAGGAGTGGCCACGGGACCGAGCTCTGACTCGAGTCGTCAGCGGCGATGTTCACGCCGCCACCGCTCGGTGTCGGCGCCGGGTTCGGTGACGGCTGCGGCGGTCCGTTCGGTGACGGCACGGTGACGGGCGGGCTCGTCACGGGCGTGGTCCCCCCGGTCCCGGACGTGGTCGGCTGGGGGGTGAGCGGCGGCGCCTCGCCCGGCAGGTTGCTGCCGCCCGGGAGATCGCTCGGCGGCGTCGGGTCGTAGAGGTTCGTCCACCCGACGCCGTGCAGCCAGACCTCGGGCCACGCGTGCGAATCGTGGTTCGTCACGACGTAACGCCCGCTGGTCGGGTCCTTGGTGCCCGGTGTGAAACCGACGGCGACGCGTGCCGGAATGCCAACGGACCGCGCCATGAGTGCGAACGTGCTCGCGAACTGCACGCAGAAGCCGCGTCGGATCTCGAGGAACTGTTCCGTCGCGTCCCGACCATCAGTGAGGTCGACGGTCGGGTCGTAGGTGAACGAGCCGTCGCGGAAGTAGTCGCGCAACGCGGTCGCACGGTCGGCGGGGTTGTCGATGCCCGCGGTGATCTGTTGCGCGAGCGATGCGACGACGGCCGGCACGTCGGCGGGGACTTGGGTGTACTGGCGCAGGCCGCTCGGGACGGGCCCGGCTGCGGCGTCGTGCTGGGCGACCGTCAGCGTCGAGGGCGGCGTTGCCGACGTGACGCGGTACCGCTTGCCCGTGACCGTCGCATCGCCGGTGACGAGCGTCGACGAGGCCCGGACCACCAGTGTGTTCGTCGTGCTGACACGCACCGGTT
Source organism: Acidimicrobiia bacterium (assembly GCA_038321755.1). Lineage (GTDB taxonomy): Bacteria > Actinomycetota > Acidimicrobiia > IMCC26256 > PALSA-555 > JALHSW01. The sequence continues at coordinate 24,540 of JBBQFJ010000014.1, forward strand.
CGAACGCGGCCGGCATCCACCGCTCGCCCAATGGCCCGATCTCGTAGTCCTGCAGCAGCGCGTCCTTCGGCACCGACGCGTCGAGTCCTTCGCTGACCGCGTCGTCGCCCGACGCAGTGAGCGTCCACTGACCACCGCCCGCCGAGCGGTAGTCGTCGAGCGCGGTGATGCGCCAGTAGGCGGGTCGGTCGGCGCCGACAGTGAAGAGGGTCTCGGTGCTCGGCTGGTCGAGCTTCGCGCCGACATCGAGCAGTGGCGGCACCGACGTCCGGTAGGTGCGGTTGCCGGTGTCGTCGCCGAGTCCCGCGACGTGCACGAGCGGGGTGTTCGCGTCTGGGAGTGCCGCGGCACCGGCGACGCCGAGACCGATCGCGAGGAGTCCGACGACGATGCCGATGACGACAAGTCCGGGGGCGTCGACCAACCGTCGCCGGCCGATGCGCGTGCGGCGATGATCGAGCAGCACCTGGTGCTGGAGCGCGATGAAGGCGACGGACGCGGCGCCGAAGCTTGCGATGGTGATCCACTGCCCGTCATGGGTGCCGAGCGCCGTGCACCAGATCACGACGACGACCCCGGGAGCGAGCGCGCCGAGCGCGGCGTCGCGGCGGAACGCGAGCTGGTCGGCGATGGCGGCGACGGCCCACACGATCACGACGGCGAGGAGCACGGCGCCATCGGTGGCGCGGATGGGGACCGGATCGGTGCGGGCCACGGACCAACCGGCCCCGGCCTGATCGATGAGCGCACCGGGTGCTCCGGTGCCCGGGACGGCCACGAGGACGACGACCACCAGCGTCACGGCCGACACGATGGCTTCGACGACGGCGTGCTGTCGGAGTGCTCGGCACGCGAGGCCGATGGCGTGGGGGAGCAGCGCGGCGATCACCACGGGAACGACGTAGCGATCCGACGCGAACACGCGAGCGAACGCGAACGCGACCGTGACGCTCACCGCGGCGAGGGCCGCGACCGCGGGCAGCTCCCGGACATCGACCCGGGGCTCGCGAGCCATGATCGGAGCGGTCATCCGGCGCGCCGTTGCGTTCCGCGTCGCGTGTGCACGCGGTTCCACGCAGTCGTGAAGGGTGTGGAGGTCGCGTCGACGATCGTGAAGCCCGGTACTCCCGAGACCTGCGTTCCGGCACGCGTCGCGACGACGGTCACCACGGCTCGGGTCGCGAGTGGCGCGAGCGCCTGCAGCAGCGCCCGGTCGGGCGCGCCCGTGACGGCGACGAACGCGCCGAGTCCGAGACGCGTCGAGAGCTGCGCGCCGAGCGCGGAGAGCATGTCGGGCTCGCCCGGCTCGATCACGGCGAGTCGATCGAGGAGGAGCTCGAGCGTTCCCGGGCCGGGACGCCCGAGGACTTGGCCCGCGGTCGTGACGACCTCGACGGGCGCGTGCACCTCGCGCAAGCGAACCGCGAGCGACGCGATGGCCTCGACGGCGGTCTCGAACGACTCCTCGTCGTGGGCCGAAGGTCGGGTGTCGAGGAGCAGTACCACGCGGCCGGGTGCGGCGGCTTCGTCCTGGCGGACGACGAGCTCACCGAGGCGCGCGCTCGAACGCCAATGCACCCGTCGTGGGTCGTCGCCCGGCTCGTAGTCGCGCAGTCCGAGGAACTCGCCGGCCGGTTCGAACGCTGGGACCCGCGCGCCTTCGGCGCGTGGGTCCTGATCGCCGCCCCCAGCTCGCCGGGGAGAGAGGACCGCATGCACCCGTGGCCGCACGATGATGTCGGTGACGTCGACCACCTGCCACGCGCGACGAGCGAGCCCCAGAGGATCGGTGACGATCGCGAGGAGTGGGCCGAGCTCGTGGCGCCCACGTCGGGTCGTCGACACGCGGTAGGTCGCGTCGATCGGTGTCCCGGCGCTCGACGGCGACAGGACGAAGCGGGCGGAGCGCGCGCCGCCGTCGACCATCTCCGTGAGCGCCAGCAACGGGGTGCGCGCGGTCGTCGTTCCCTCGAGCACCACGCGGCCCTCGCCGCCGACGTGCACCCGTGACGGTCGTGCGTGGCGGCGGACGTCGAGCGCGGGACGGCCCCGCAGCACGTACACCAGCGCGAAGAGCAGCAGGAGCAGGCCGGTGAGCCCTAGTCCGGCGAGTGCGCCCGCACCGAGGACGCGGCTCCCGAGGACGAGCGAGACCGATGCGCCGGCGAGCGTCCAGCCGCGTCGGGTGGGGACCGGGCGACCGAGGGGCGCAGGCATTGCTCAGCCGGCGGCGCCGGGCACCGGCACCGTGGCGGAGATGGCGCGAATGATGTCGACACCGGAGATGCCGCGGAGCGCGGCTTCCGGGGCGACGATGAGCCGGTGCTCCAGGACGGACGGTGCGAGCAGCTTCACGTCGTCGGGGATCACGTAGTCGCGCCCCGAGACGCCGGCGAGCGCACGCGCCGCGCGCTGGAGTGCGAGCGCGCCACGGGGGCTCACGCCGAGCGTGAGGTCGGGGTGGCCGCGGGTGCCCGCGACGAGGTCGAGGATGTAGTGCTGCAACGCGGGTGCGACGTGGACACCGAGAATCGCGTCGGCTGCGTCTGCGAGGTCCGCGGCACTCGCGACCGGATCCAACGACTCGGCGCGCACCTGGCCGACACCATGGGTCTCGAGGATCGCGAGCTCCGCGTCGCGGCTCGGGTAGCCCATCGGGAGTCGCATGAGGAAGCGGTCGAGCTGCGCCTCCGGGAGGGGATACGTGCCTTCGAGCTCGATCGGGTTCTGCGTCGCGATCACCAGGAAGGGGCGGGGGAGCGCGTACGTTCGCGCGTCGACCGTCACCTGGCGCTCTTCCATCGCCTCGAGCAGCGCCGACTGGGTCTTCGGCGACGCGCGGTTGATCTCATCCGCGAGGACCACGTGCGCGAACACGCCACCGGGTCGGTACTCGAACTCGTTGGTGGCCCGGTTCCAGACCGACACGCCGATCACGTCGGAGGGGAGGAGGTCGGGGGTGAACTGGATGCGATTGGCGGTCGCCGCGATCGAGCGCGCAATCGACTTCGCGAGGACCGTCTTGCCGACGCCGGGGACGTCCTCGATGAGCAGATGGCCTTCGGCGAACAGGCAGACGAGCGCCAGCCGGACCTGCTCACGTTTTCCCTGGATCACGCGCTCGACGTTGTGGAGCAGCGCGTCGAACAGCGCCGCGACGTCGATCCGACGCCCAGGCGCCGGATTCCCAAGAGCGGCTTGCGCCACGGGCTCTCCTCCAACGGTGCCGAGTCGCGCCGCGAGCCGCAGCAGGTCGTTCGAACCGGCGCGGCGACGGTAGCAGCGGGCCGTGGCGGCGCCCCGGCGCGGCAGTAGCTCGGCGTGGCGGTGCCTCGGCGTGGCGGTACCTTGGCACGGTGACCCGTCGGGGCCGAGCACGTCGAAGCTGGTTCGGGGCCGTCGCCCGAGTGGCGGTTCGACCGGACCTCTGGCCGATGGCGATGCGGACGGCGGCACGGTGCTCTCGCCCCCAGTGGTGGCGGCGCCCACCGTTCCTGCCGGTTCCCGACCGTGCCTACCTCGCGTTCCGGCTCGAGACGCAGTACGGCACCGGTGGCGCGCCCGAGCCGCGGGATCTCGTCGCGTACCTCGAGTGGTGCCGGACCGAGGGGCACCGCTGAGGTTCGACGCGCCGCGAAGGTGGAACGAGCCCGGTTCCGGCTCGTCGTAGACTCACGGTGCCCAGCAGCCGGTGATTCGAACGTCACCATCGGACGACGCCAGTTTTTCGGACCAGGACTTCGGGAGGGGCGGCTTGGGGAGAGCGCTGCTGCTCAACGCCACCTTCGAGCCTCTCTGCGTCGTGTCCGCCCGCCGCGCGGTCGTCCTGGTGCTCAAGGAGAAGGCCGAGATCGTCGAACGCAACGGCGCGGAGTTCCGCTCCGAGCGCTCGACGGTCCCCGCGCCTTCGGTCATTCGCCTGGTGCACTTCGTGCGAGTGCCGTTCCGTTCCCGCGTCCCGCTCTCCCGCCGTGCCGTCTTCGCTCGTGACGGGCATCGCTGCCAGTACTGCGGACGCGCCGCCGAGAACCTCGACCACGTGCTGCCGCGCTCTCGCGGCGGTCCGCACAGCTGGGAGAACGTCGTCGCTTCGTGTCGCCCCTGCAATGCGAAGAAGGAAGACCGCCTCCCACAGGAAGCCGGCTTCCGCCTGCGTCACGCTCCGGTCGCCCCGCACGCGCACCTCTGGCTGATCGCGACCGCCGGCACCGTCGACCCGGCCTGGACTCGCTACCTCCCTGGCGTCGAGGCCGTCTCCGCCTGATCCAGCGTTCTCGGACCTGCGTCTCTCACCCGCATATGGCCGGGTGAGGGACGCATCCAGCTCTGGACTCGTCCGGTCCTGACGCGTCTCGTTCCGCAATTCCCTGGGTCTGCGCGCGCCCGAACACCCGTTCGATCAGATCTGGGCGGACGCCCCACTTCTGAGGCCCGGCCCAGCTGCGGGGCGGGAAGTGGGGGTGGTCGATGGCGTCCGCGGGGCTTCTGTGGGGTGTGGTGGGGTTCGAGGGGGTTGACCGTGGGGGGTAGTGGTCCTAGGGTGGTGCGAAGTGGTGAATAGGGGAGTGAGCGACATCCTGCCGGGAGGGCAGGTGGAGCGGCTTCCCAAGCGAGGGGACATGAAGGATTTTCTCGGGGAGTACCAGCACTCCCTCGACGCGAAGGGTCGCCTGATCCTTCCGGCCGACTTTCGTGGCCCCCTCGCGAGCGGAGCAGTGGTGGGGATCGGGCAGGGCAACTGCCTGGTCGTCTACACGCCGGAGGAGTGGAGCCAGGTGGCCGAGCGGATCAAGGACATGTCGAGGCAGGGCGACATCGAGCTCGCTGCGGCGCAGGCCTTCTACGCCGGCGCCCGCCCGGTCACTCCTGACGCGCAGGGCCGGGTGCCGATCGCCGCCGACCAGCGTGCGTACGCCGGTCTCGGGCGCGAGGTGGTCGTGGCCGGCGCCTACAGCCGCATCGAGATCTGGGATGCCGAGCGCTGGAACGAGCGCAAGAGCAGCGGTCAAGCGACCCTCGCCGCGGCGGCGTCACTCCCCGGTTTCGGGATCTAGCGAGACACGAGCAGGAGAAAGGAGTACCTCGCGAGCAGCAATGACGCACAGGCCCGGGTCGGGCCTGTTGCGAGCCTCCCGGTCGATGCGGTGAAGCCTCTACTCCGCCCGCTTCCACCGAGCCGATTGGGAGAGACAACTCGACGGCACTCGTTCGTCCGGGAGGCTCGCAACAGGTCAGGCCAGGAATGGCAGTGGCCCCGCTCCGGCGGGGTCGGCGAGGGGACGTGATGGGTGGCTTCCAGCACCGACCGGTCATGGACCGGGAGGTGGTCGAGCTCCTCGCCTCGGTACCGACGGGGATCGTCGTGGATGCGACGGTCGGAGGAGGTGGGCACGCCCACCTGTTCCTCGAGGCCCGTCCGGACTGTTCGCTCATCGGCATCGATCGCGATGCGGATGCGGTGACAGCAGCTCGGGCGACCTTGGCGCCGTTCGGTGACCGGGCCCGGATCGTGCACGGCGGCTTCGAAGACGTGGCCGCCATCGTCCACTCGAACCTGAGTGGGACCCACCTCGGTGGGGAGATGAGCGAGGGGAACATCATGGGAATCCTCTTTGACCTGGGGACGAGCAGCCCACAGCTGGACCGACCGGAACGCGGGTTCAGCTACTGGGGCGACGCACCACTCGACATGCGCATGGACGCCGCGCAGGAGCTGACCGCCGAACGCGTGGTCAACGACTACGCCGAGCGCGAGCTCGCGGACGTGATCCGGCGCAACGGCGAGGAGCACTTCGCGCGCCAGATCGCGGCCCGCATCGTGGCGAACCGTCCGCTGCACACGACGCAGGACCTCGTCGACGCGGTGAAGCAGGCCGTGCCGGCACGGAACCGGCGCAAGGGGGGACACCCCGCCCGCCGCACCTTCCAGGCCATCCGCATGGAGGTCAACCGCGAGCTGCCCAACCTCGCTGACGGGCTCGACGAGTCCGTGCACCTGCTCGCGCCGGGTGGGCGCGTGCTCGTGCTCGCGTACCACTCGCTCGAGGACCGGATCGTCAAGGAACGGTTCGCGAAGTGGGCCGGCACCCGCGAGCAGCAGCCCCCGGGCTTCCCGGTCGAGCCGGAGCCGAACGGTCTCGTGCGCCTGCTCACCCGTCGAGCGGTTCGCCCGCGTGCCGACGAGGTCGCGGCCAACCCGCGCGCCCGCAGTGCCCGCTTGCGTGCCGTCGAGAAGCTCCCGACGCCGGCTGGGTCATGAGTCCTGCCGCCACCGCCGAGCGGACCCGTGTCGCCGCGCCCGCACGCTCGCGCGAGCGCGTGACGTACGGGGCTCTGGCGCGCGCGGTTCCTGCCCGAAGCGTCCCGCGACACGACGCACCGCCTCGACGTCCGCAGCTGCGGATCGTCGAGGAGCCGAGTCGGATCACTCGCCGTCGGCGGCGGACCGTCGTGCTGCTCGCTGGTGTCGGTGTTCTCGCGCTCCTCACGGTCGTGGCGTTCCACGCGCTCCTCGCGCAGAGCCAGGTCGCGATCGATCGTCTCGAGCGCCGCACCGAGGCGGCCGAGCGCCGCTACGAGCAAGCGCGCTACGAGCACGCGCGTCAGTCGGCACCACAGCGGATCGTCGAGCGCGCCGCGGCCCTCGGGCTGGTGGCGCCGGCGGTGCCGCCGACGGCCATCACCGTGGCGGAGGCACCTGCCCCGCCGGACGCAACGTCTCCGACGCTGCGCGGCGCGGCTGAGGTGAAGGCGACTCTTGGCACCTCCCCGTGACCTCTCGGCCGCCGAGACGCGGTCGCGCGCGCCGCGCGCGCCGGGTCGCGCCCCCACGCGGCCCGATGCGCCCAGACCACGGCCCGGCGTTCCTCGGCCCGGTGGCCCTCGGCCGGCGAGTCCTCGGCCGGTCACGCGGCGCCACCGAACCGATGCACGCCGCACGGTCGCGCCCAGGTCCCGCGGGCGGCTGATCGCGATCTTCGTGGCGATCGCCGTCGTGTACGCCGGGCTCGGTGCGCGGCTCATCGACGTCCAGGCCCGCGACAGCGCGTACTACCGCTCGCTCGGCGTCAATCAGCGGGTGCACACCGTCGCCCTGCCGGCGGCGCGGGGGAGCATCTTCGACCGCAACGGCAACGACCTCGCCGTGTCGGTTGCTCGATCGAGCATCTGGGCGGACCCTCGCGTCATCGACGATCCCGACGCCTACGCAGCCAAGGTGGCACCGATCCTCGCGATCGACACGCTCACGCTCGCGACGCAGCTCGGGCAGAAGAACCGCGCGTTCGTCTACGTCGCGCGCAAGGTCGAGCGCGACGCGGTCGCGAGAGTTCGCGCGCTGCATCTCCCGGGGATCGGGTTCGTGCCCGAGACGAAGCGTGAGTACCCGGCTGGGGATCTCGCCGCCCCGCTCCTGGGCTACGTCGGCGTCGACAACACGGGGTTGGCCGGGCTCGAGGTCGGGAAGGAACAGGAGCTCGCCGGGAAGGCCGGCCAGATGCGAGTCGAGCGCGACCCGGAGGGCCGCGAGCTGCCCGACGGCGAACGGCGTGTGCGCGAGCCGCGCGCGGGTGACGACCTCCTTCTCACGATTGACCAGTCGCTGCAGTACGAGGTCGAGCGCGTCCTCGCGGAGCAAGTTGCGGTTGCGAAGGCGAAGGGCGGCACGGCTGTGATCGCCGACGTGCGGACCGGCGACATCCTCGCGATGGCCACGGTCCAGGGCGCGACGCCCTTCGAGCCGGCGAAGCCGGCGCCCGCCGGGACACCGAACCGTCCGCTCACCGACGTGTTCGAGCCCGGCTCGACGAACAAGGTCGTGACCATCTCCGCTGCACTCGAGGCGGGGATCGTGAGTCCGAGCACGAAGCTCCAGGTCCCGAACCAGCTGATCGTCGACGGCCAGAAGTACGAGGACGTGCACACCCACCCTGCCGAGCTCAGCGTCGCCGACATCGTGCGGCTGTCGTCGAACGTCGGCACGATCCTGATCGCCCGCAAGCTGGGCAAGGCTGCGTTCGACGCGGCGTTGCGGTCGTTCGGATTCGGCACCGCGACCGGGCTCGGCTTCCCGGGGGAGGCGTCGGGGATCGTGCTCCCGCTGGCCAACTACAACGACACGAGCATGGCATCGATGCCGATCGGCAGCGGCATCGCGGTCACCGCGATGCAGATGCTCGACGTGTACCTCACGGTGGCGAACGGCGGGGTGGCGCGCGCGCCGCGACTCGTGGCCGCGACGATCGACTCGAACGGGCAACGCCACGAGGCGCCACTGGGCGCGTCGCACCGCGTCGTCTCACCGCAGACCGCCGCCTCGATGCGCACCATGCTCGAAGCGGTGGTGGCGGACGGCACCGGGACCAAGGCCCAGATCCCGGGCTACCTCGTCGCGGGGAAGACCGGCACCGCGCGCAAACCGCCGTACGAGAAGCCCCCGTACAAGTACGTCGCGTCCTTCGCCGGCTTCGCGCCGGCAGACTCACCGCACCTCGCGTCGATCGTGGTGCTGGACGAGCCGCAGGTGGACGCCACCGGCGGCGAGATCGCGGCGCCGACCTTCTCCCGGATCATGCAGTACGCGCTCGCCGTCGAGCGGGTGCCGGCCGACGGATGAGCGTCCCGTGGGTTCCGCGCTCTGCTCAGCGGGAAGAGTTCGGCTGCCCGCAAGGCATGGTCGGATCTCGGGGCCCGGCCGATACCCTGATCGAAGTTCCGTGACCCAATGGGGAGGACCGCGCGCGTGCGCATGCAGGCGCTCCTGGAGGACGTCGATGTCCTGGAGCTCGTCGGTGATCGCGGCGTCGAGGTGACGTCGGTGACCCACGAGAGCCATCGCGTCGCGCCCGGAGCGCTCTTCGCGTGCATCCCGGGCGCCCGCACCGACGGGCACGACCACGCGGCTGCTGCAGTGTCGGCCGGCGCCGTCGCGCTCCTCGTCGAGCACCCGCTCGAGCTCGGGGTGACCGAGGCTCGCGTCGCGAGCACTCGTGTCGCGCTCGGCCCCGTGGCCGCCCGGTTCTTCGACGCACCGTCTCGATCCATGCGGTGTCTGGGCATCACCGGCACGAACGGGAAGACCACCACCACCTATCTGCTCGAGGCCATCGCGCGCGCCGCGGGCGATCGGGTCGGTGTTGTCGGCACCACCGGCGCGCGCGTGGACGGCGTGGCCGTTCCGCTCGAGCACACAACGCCCGAGGCGCCCGAGCTCCAGTGGCTGCTCGCACGGATGCGCGACGCCGACGTCGGGATCGTCGCGATGGAGATGTCGTCCCACGCCCTCGCCCAGCACCGGGTCGACGGGACCCACTTCGCGGTCGTGTGCTTCACGAACCTCACCCACGATCACCTCGACTTCCACGGCGACGTCGAGACCTACTTCGAGGCGAAAGCGCGCGCGTTCTCACCCGAGTTCGCCGACGCCGCCGCGATCAACGCGGATGACGGGCACGGGCAGCTGCTCGTCGCCCGAGCGCTCGATGTCGGTCTCCCCGTCGTGACGTTCGGCATCGAAGACCCCGACGCCGACGTTCGCGCCACCGACATCGAGCTGCGCGCCGACGGAACGCGGTTCGTCCTGCACGACGGCACCAGCGGTCGCTCGGCGCTGATCGACACCCACTTGTTGGGCCTCTTCAACGTCAGCAACGCGCTCGCAGCCGCGGCGACCGCTCGTGTCGCCTCGATCGACTTCGACGCCATCTCGCTCGGGCTCGCCGAGGAGCTCGTGATCCCCGGTCGGCTGGAGCCGGTGCGTGGTGGGCAGCCGTTCGCGGCGCTCGTCGACTATGCGCACACGCCCGACGCGCTGGCGCAGGCGCTCGACGCTGCGCGCGCGATCGCGGCCGGAGGTCGGGTGATCGTGGTGTTCGGGTGCGGGGGAGACCGCGACCGCGACAAGCGCGCAGCGATGGGGCGCGTCGCCGCCGCCGGCGCCGACCTCGCGTTCGTCACCACCGACAACCCTCGTTCCGAACCGCCGGACGAGATCGCGGCCGAGGTCCTCGTGGGGACCGTGGGCGGTCATGCCGACATCTCGCTCGAGCTGGATCGGCGCGTGGCGATCCGTGCGGCGCTCGCCACGGCGTCGCCGGGCGACGTCGTTCTCGTCGCCGGCAAGGGACACGAGACGGCGCAAGCGTTTGCTGCGACGACCATCCCGTTCGACGATCGCGTCGTGGCGCGCGAAGAGCTCGAGGGGATGTCGTGGAGCTGACCGCACTCGACGTCGCGCGCCTCACGCGCGGCGAGCTGCTCGCTGGCGATCCCGCCACTGCTGTCTCGTCGTACTCCATCGATTCGCGCACGCTGGTGGCCGGCGACTGCTTCGTCGCTCTCCGCGACGCGCGCGACGGTCACGCGTTCGTCGCCGATGCCTTCGCGCGGGGTGCGCGGCTCGCCCTCGTCAGCGAGCACGTCGACGCACCGCAAGGAGGGACCGTGGTCGAGGTCGCGGACCCGCTCGTCGCGCTCGCGGCGCTGGCCCGTCACGTCCGTGCCCACTTGGCCGAGACCACGGTGGTCGCGATCACGGGCTCGGCCGGGAAGACCGCGACGAAGGACCTGGCTGCGTCGGCGCTGGCCGCAAGTCGGCGGGTCCACGCCAGCCCGCTCTCGTTCAACAACGAGTCCGGTCTACCGCTCACCGTGCTCTCGGCGCCGGACGACACCGAGGTGCTCGTCGTGGAGATGGGCGCGCGCTTCCCGGGAAACATCCGGTCGCTGGTCGAGATCGCTGAGCCGCAGATCGGCGTGATCACCCACGTGGGCATGGCGCACGCTGAGCATCTCGGCGGACGCGCCGGCATCGCGCAGGTGAAGGGTGAGCTCGTCGAAGCCCTCCCGGCCACCGGGGTCGCGATCCTGAACGCCACGTGCGACGAGTCCGACGGGCTCGCCGCCAGGACGTCGGCGCGAGTGGTCCGCGTCGGACGGAGCTCGGATGCCGACGTCGTCGTCAGCGGTGTGGTGCTCGACCAGGAGCTGCGCGCCCACTTCCAGCTCGAGACGCCTTGGGGGCGAGCACCGATCGCGCTCGCGCTCCGTGGCGAGCACCAGGTGGAGAACGCGGCGATGGCCGCGACCGTCGCGCTCGAGCTCGGCGTGCCGCTCGACGCCGTCGTGGCCGGCTTGGAGGTCGCGCAGACGGCGTCGCGGCGGATGGAGCTCGTGCATACGCCGGGTGGCGTGACCGTCATCAACGACGCATACAACTCGAGTCCGACGTCGGCGGCGGCCGCGGTGCGCTCCCTCGCGCATCTGCCGGTCACCGGTCGGCGGGTGGCCGTGCTCGGGTCGATGCTCGAGCTCGGCGGCCACGCGCACGACGAGCACGCCGCGCTCGGCGCGCTCGTCGCAGCAATCGGGATCGATGTGATCGTCGCGGTCGGTGCTGGGGCCGAGTCCCTGGCCGAGGGAGCGCGAGCCGCCGCGAGCGGTGCCGGCGTCTCGGTCGTCACCGTGGCCGACGCCGAGGCCGCGACGGGCTTCCTCGTCGGTGAGGTCCACTCTGGCGACGCGGTGCTCGTGAAGGCGAGTCGTGCGGTCGGTCTCGAGTCGGTGGCCGACGCGCTCATACGAGGGGTCTCCGCGTGATCGCGCTGCTCATCGCCGGAGGGATCGCGTTCGCGACGACGGTCCTCGGTACGCCCGCGCTCATCCGGGTGCTGCGGGCGCGCGGGATCGGGCAACTCATCCGCGACGACGGGCCATTCACGCATCCCCACGCGGGGAAGGCCGGGACACCCACCATGGGTGGCGTCGCGATCGTCGTCGGCGCAGTCCTCGGGTACGCCGTCGCGCACGTACGCACCGAGCAGCTGAAGTTCGCGCGCACCGGGCTGACCCTCATGTTCCTCATCGTCGGGCTCGCCATCGTCGGCTTCGTCGACGACTACCTCGGTGTGCGGAAGGGCCGCAACATGGGGCTCCGAAAGCGCGGAAAGACGGGTGGCCAGCTCCTCGTCGCCTCGGGGTTCGCTCTGCTCGCTCTGGAGTGGGCACGCGCGTCGACCGACCTCTCGTTCACCCGCTCACTCGATCTGAACCTCGGGACCGGACTGTGGTTCCTCGTCGCCGTCGTCGTTGTCTACGGAACGTCGAACGCCGTGAACCTCACCGACGGCATGGACGGACTCGCGGCCGGCTCGGCGACGCTGGTGTTCGGGGCGTTCATGGTCATCTGCTTCTGGCAGTTCCGTCATCCGGAGGTGTACGGCCTCGGCTCGGCGTCGGCGATCGAGCTCGCGATCATCGCGGCCTCACTCGCCGGCGGATGCGGGGGCTTCCTCTGGTGGAACGCCGCGCCCGCACGGATCTTCATGGGGGACACGGGATCGCTCGCGCTCGGTGGTGCGATGGCGGGTCTCGCGCTGCTTTCCAACACCATCCTGCTCCTCCCGATCCTCGGCGGGCTCTACGTGATCGAGACGCTCAGCGTCATCGCGCAGGTGATCTCGTTCCGCGTGTTCCATCGACGCGTCCTCCGGATGGCGCCGATCCACCATCACTTCGAGGTGAGCGGGTGGCCCGAGTTCACGGTCATCGTTCGCTTCTGGTTGTTCGCGGGCGCGTGCGTTGCGCTCGGCCTCGGGCTGTTCTACGCCGACTTCATCAACATCCCGGGGGTGATCGACTGATGACCGGCGGGAATTCGGGGGTGATGACCGGTTTGCCGAGCGGTGGGCTGCGCGTGCTGGTGATCGGGCTCGCGGTCACCGGCGAGGCCGTCGCGCGCCATCGGTTGGCCGCGGGCGACACGGTCGTCGTGATCGACGATCGCCCCGGCACGAGCCCTGAGTGGGCGGAACGGCTCGCAGCCACGCGCGCGCTGGGGATCACGGTCGTCGAGCGCCCGGACCCCGGGCGTGTGGCCGAGCTCGCCGCCGACGCGGATCT
>JBBQFJ010000015.1:0-34346 GCA_038321755.1 Acidimicrobiia bacterium
AGGGCCCTCACCGAAGAACAGGCATCCCCGTTGGTGTCGTACCCCGTCGGTACCTTCGGGCGCATGGAGTCGTCAGGGCAAGGAAGGGCGCACGGAAGGGCGCAAGGAAGCCCGTTGGACGCCCTCGTCGGGGCCGAGCACCTGCTGGAGGGGTTGGACGAGGCGCAGCGGCTGGCCGTCACCGGGGATCAGATGCCCTTGGCGATCCTCGCGGGGCCGGTGGCCGGCAAGACTCGGGTGCTCACCCGACGGATCGCGTGGCGGGTCGCCACGGGGCGGGCCGACGCAACGAAGGTGCTCGCGGTCACGTTCACCCGCAAGGCCGCGGGCGAGCTCACCACGCGGCTCTCCTCGCTCGGGGTCGGTCGCGACGGCGGCGCGGGCGTCACGGCCGGCACGCTGCACGCCGTCGCCCTCGCCCAGCTCCGTCGACGTGCCACCGACAACGACCGCGCGATGCCGACGCTCCTCGAGCGCAAGGTTCGCCTCCTCCTCCCCCTGGTCGGTGGCCGTGGCCCCGCGGCGCTCGTCGCGGCGGCCGACCTCGCGAGCGAGATCGAGTGGGCCAAGGCCCGACTCATCACCGCCGACGCCTACGCGCCGGCAGCTGCACGCGCGGGTCGAGAGCCGTCGCGTCCCGCCGCCGAGATCGCTGACCTGTACGCCCGCTACGAGACCGCGAAGCGCAAGAAGCGCGTCGTCGACTTCGACGACCTCCTCTGGTGGTGCGGCGACGCGCTCGAACAGGACGAGGAGTTCGCCGCGACCCAGCGCTGGCGCTTCCGGCACCTGTTCGTCGACGAGTTCCAGGACGTCAGTCCGGCGCAGCTCCGGCTGCTCCGCGGGTGGCTCGGCGACCGCACCGACCTCACCGTGGTCGGCGATCCGGACCAGGCGATCTTCGCGTTCACGGGCGCCGACCCAGCTGCGCTCACCGGCTTCTCCAAGCTGTTCCGAGGCGCGCGCACCGCGAGGCTCGATCGCAACTACCGCTCCACCCCGGAGGTGGTCGGCGCAGCAGAAGCGCTGCTCGCCGATGCTGGTCGACCCCGCCCGGTTCGCACCGCCACGCGGACGAGCGGCCCGATGCCCAGCATCACCGCATACGAGGATGACGCGGCGGAGGCGGGCGCGGTCGCGAAGCGACTGCGGGCGCTCTGCACCCCGACCCTGGGTTGGTCGGCCTTCGCGGTGCTGTACCGCACCAACGCGCAGTCCGCTGCGTTCGAGGCGGCGCTCGGCAAGGCCGGCATCCCCGTCCGCGTTCGGGGTGACGCGCGGTTCCTCGACCGCCCCGAGGTGCGCGCCGCCTTCGACCAGCTGCGCGTCGCGGCCGAGTCCGCTCCCGGGGCCACGTTCTCGGATCACCTCGCCGACCTCGACGATGCCGACGACGAGCACGACGCCGCGGAGGAGTCGCGCCGGGAGCACGCGGCCGCCGTCGCCCGGCTCGGGCGCGAGTACCTCGCCGCCGAGGGAGGCACTGGCTCGGTCGACGGCTTCCTCGCGTGGGTCACGACCGCCTTGCGCGGCGACGCACCGACCGTGGGCAGCGACGCGGTCGAGCTGCTCACGTTCCACCGGTCGAAGGGGCTCGAGTTCCACACCGTGTTCGTGACCGGGCTCGAGCGTGGCCTCGTCCCGATCTCGCACGCCGACACACCGCCCGAGCGCGCCGAAGAGCGCCGGCTCCTCTACGTGGCGCTCACCCGCGCGGAAGAGGGCTTGCACCTCTCGTGGTCCCGTCGCCGCGCCCTCGGTACCCGCGTGGTCGGCCGCGCGCCGAGCCCTTGGCTCGCACCGATCGAAGCGGTCTGTGCTCCCCCTGCCGAAGCCGCACCACCTCGGAGCCGCAGCGCGGCCGGTCGCGCCCGATCCCAGCTCGACGACGCCCGCGACCGGCTCGCCCGTGCCGGCGCGCGCGACACCGACGACGGCCCCGAGCCCGACCCCACGCTCCTCGCTGCGCTCGTCGAGTGGCGCCGCAACCTCGCCCGTGCTTCGAGCGTCCCCGCGTACGTGATCTTTCACGACTCGACACTGCGTGCGATCGCGGCCGACCAGCCGAGCTCGCGGGCGGCCCTCCTCGACATCGCCGGGATCGGTCCGGTGAAGGCCGAGCGCTACGGCGATGCGGTCCTCGAGCTCGTGCGCACGCATGCTCGCGGGCCTGCCGTCGCACCCGTCTGAACGCCCGCCTGAATCCCCGTCTGCACCCCTGGCCGAAGCCCCCGGGCTCCTCCGGAGTCACTACGGTCAGCCCTCGTGCACCACTTCGACGACACCGCCGAGCGCGCCGCCCAGGCCTGCCTCGACTACGCGCTCGAGCGGTTGCGACTCGACCCGGCCCCACTCGACCATCCCGTCTCGTACGCGGAGCTGCACGCGCAGGTCGGTGACTCCATCACGGCCGAAGGCCGGTCGCCCGAGGACGTGCTGCAGGTGTTCGCGGAGGTCCTCGCACCGGCGTGCCTGTCGACCGACAGCCCCCGGTTCCTCGCCTTCATCCCTGCCGCACCCACCAAGGCGTCGCTCGTGTTCGACACCGTCGTCGCAGCCTCGTCGATCTGCGCGACGTCGTGGCTCGAGGCGTCGGGTGCGGTGTACGCCGAGAACGAGGTGCTCACCTACCTCGCGTCGCTCGCCGGGATGCCCACCGCAGCCGGCGGTTGCTTCGTGTCGGGTGGCTCGGCCGGGAACCTGTCCGCGCTGTTCGCGGCGCGTGAAGCAGCGCGAGTCCGACGCGGGGAACGTCCGCCGCGGTGGCGGATCGCAGTCGGCCAGGAAGCCCACTCGTCGATCGCGAGCACGCTCCGCATCCTCGACTGCGATCCGGTGGTCGTGCCGTCCGGTCACGACGATCGCTTCACCGGTGCCGCGCTGTCGAGTGTGCTTGCAGACGATCCCGATCCGAGCTCGATCTGTGCGATCGCGGCGACCGCCGGCACCACGAACGCCGGGATCATCGACGACCTGGCCGGGATTTCCGCAGTCGCGCGCACGCACGACCTGTGGCTGCACGTGGATGCCGCGTACGGCGGCGCCGCGCTCTGTGCCCCGAGTGTCCGCGACGCGTTCGGTGGGATCGAGCACGCCGACTCGCTCGTGATCGACCCGCACAAGTGGCTCTACGCACCGTTCGACTCGTGCGCGCTGCTCTATCGGGAACCTGCGCTCGCTCGCGCCGCGCACGCGCAGCAGGCGTCGTACCTGGACCCGATGCGAGACCCTGCCGAGGGCGAGGGTGCCTGGAACCCGGCCGACTACGCATACCACCTGAGCCGCCGGGCCCGGGGACTCCCGCTCTGGTACTCACTCGCCGTCCACGGCACCGACGCCTACTCCGACGCCATCGAATCGGTGCTCGCGACCGCGCGTGATGCCGCCGACCGGGTTCGCCGCGCACCGCAGGTCGATCTCGTTCGGGCGCCGGACCTCTCGGTGGTCCTGTTCCGTCGACCGGGCTGGGGTGACGACGACTACGCGACCTGGTCGCGGGGTCTTCTGCGCGACCAGATCGCCTTCGTCCTCCCCACGCGCTGGCGCGGCGAGACCGTCGGGCGAGCCGTCTTCCTGCACCCGGACACCAAGATCGAGGTGTTCGACGAAGTGCTCGCGGCGATGGCCTGATGAGGACGCGGCGATGGCCTGATGAGGACGCGGCGATCGCCTGATGAGGACGCGGCGATCGCCTGATGAGGAGATGACGAGCTGATGGGCTGGGTGCTCGCGACGACCAGCAGCAACGACCGACGTCGGTTCTACTTCGCGCTCGCGGCCATCGCCGTCGGCGCGCTCGTGCTCCGGCTCGTGTACGTGCTCGCCATCAAGCACGGCGGCCCGTTGCTCGCCGACGAGCCCTACTACCACCAGCAGAGTGATCGGATCGCCGACGGCGTCGGGTACAACACCGATGTCGGAGCGAAGGGTTCGCCTGCGGCGACGCACCCACCACTCACGACCCTCGTTCTGTCGATCGCTTCGCGCCTCGCGTCCGGCGACTCGGTGCTCGAGCAACGCCTCGCGCTCGTCGTGCTCGGCGTGCTCGTCGTCGTGGTGCTCGGCCTGGTCGGTCGTGAGCTCGGCGGA
This sequence comes from Acidimicrobiia bacterium, assembly GCA_038321755.1. Lineage (GTDB taxonomy): Bacteria > Actinomycetota > Acidimicrobiia > IMCC26256 > PALSA-555 > JALHSW01. Next base: position 4,090 of record JBBQFJ010000015.1, read on the forward strand.
CCACGCGTCGGCCTCATCACCGCCTTCCTCGCGGCGTGCACCCCGATGCTCTGGCAGTACGACGGCGTGCTCCTCTCGGAGCCCCTCGCCGCCCTGTTGCTCGCACTCACCCTGTTGTTTGCGTACCGCTACCTCCAGGAGCCGCGGGTTTTGTGGGCCGGGCTGCTCGGGCTCACCTGCGGTCTCGCGATGTTGACGCGGGGTGAGCTGGCGTTCCTCGTGCCCTTCGTGCTGCTCCCGGTCCTGGTGTTCGGGAAGCCGGCGACCGGGACCCAACGGCTCGCGCGCATCGCCGTCGCCGGGTTTGCCGCGCTGCTGGTCGTCGGACCGTGGGTCGGGTACAACCTCTCGCGCTTCGAGAAGCCTGTGTACCTCTCGGTGACCGTGGGTGGTGCCATCTGTGGGGCGAACAACCCGGGGGCGTTCTCGGGACCCAAGATCGGGCTCTGGGTTCCCGAAGCATGTCCGTTGCCCACGCCGAAGCAGGTGCCGCGCGGCAGCGACCAGTCGGTGATCTCCGCGTACTGGTCGGACAAGGGTTTCCACTACTTGGGAGGGCACGTCGGTGATCTGCCGCCGGTCGTGGCCGCTCGGCTCGGGCGCGTCTTCGGCGTCTACGCGCCGGGACAGACGAACGACGTGGCGGTGAGCGAAGGCATCCCCGAGAAGGTTGCCTGGGCCGCGTACGCGTCGTTCTTCGTCTTCCTTGCGCTCGGGGTGTGGGGCGCGGTCATCCTGCGTCGTCGACGGGTACCGATCTACCCGATCCTCGGTCTGGTCGCCGTCGTCATCGCGGCGACCGGGAGCTTCTACGGCTTGTTCCGCTACCGACTCGCGACCGACGTCGCGCTCGTCGTGCTCGCGGGCATCGGTGTCGACGCGCTCTGGGAGCGGATCGTCACGCGTGGCGACGGATCAGCCGCCGCGAACCCGGAAGACGATCAGGATGTGGAAGGCAGCCCATCGCCGCCACCAGCGCGACCGACCCTCGAGCCGCTGGAGGCCGAGTAGCGCCCGCTTCGGGAGGAAGCCGGGCGACGAGATCCCTCCCGACAGTGCGTAGCTCGGGCCGTTCATCGGCTCGACCTCGATGATCTCGATCTCGGGGAACAACGCGTCGAAGCGATCGCGATCGCGTCGGAGCAGGAGATACGGGATCGCCTGGTTGGAAGCCTCGAGGGGGTCGTCGCTCGGGAACGACCATGAGGTGGCCGAGTCGTCGAAGTCTTCGGGGTGCAGGTGTCGGTAGACCGTGCGCGCCAGGGGGCTCCAGTACGGTTCGTAACAGACCACTCCGCCGCCGGGTGCGCAGACTCGGCCCACCTCACCGAAGAACGCTTCGATGTCGGGGATGTGGTGGAGGCAGTCCTTGGCGAAGATCGTCTGCACCGATCGCGAGCGGAACGGGAGCTGCTCGCTCGTCGCGAGGAGTTCGACGTCGGGACCAGGGCGGACGTCGGTGCACACGATCTCCGGATCGAGGTCGTGGAGGAATCCGCCGGCCGAGCCGATCTCGAGGCGCGCACCGAGGTGCGTCCCCGACGTTGCTCGCAGGTGCTGCGCCTCGGCGTCGAGCATTGCCCCGTACGCGGCGCGGTACGCCGATGAGAGGTAGGGATCGGTCGAGACGATGTCGCGTTGCTCGCCGGGATCGTGCACCCGACGCGCCTTGCCGACTGATCCCAAGTTGTTCGCGTCCCCGCGACCTCAGCGGTCGCGAGCCTCCGCTTCGTCGCGATGGGCCAGATACCACTCGACGGTTCGCGCGAGCCCGTCCGAGAATGACGTGGCCGCCTCGAACCCGATCTCGTTCGCTGCGAACGACGTATCGAGCTGCCGGCGAGGCTGCCCATCGGGCTTGGTGGTGTCCCACACGAGGTTGCCCTCGTAGCCAACCGCCTCGGCGATGATCGTCGCGAGCTCCTTGATCGGCAGCTCTTCTCCCGAACCAAGGTTCATCGGCTCGGCCGCGTCGTAGCGCTCGGCGGCCAACGCGATCCCTCGCGCGGCATCGTCGACGAACAGGAACTCGCGCGTCGCCGCGCCGGTCCCCCAGACGACGACCTCGCGGTCGCCACGCTCGTGCGCCTCGACGAACTTCTTCACCAGCGCAGGGATCACATGGGAGACCGCCGGGTGGAACTTGTCGCCAGGGCCGTACAGGTTGGTCGGCATCACGTAGACGACGTTCTGCCCGTACTGCTGCCGATTCGCCTGCGCATGAACGAGCAACGCCTTCTTCGCGATCCCGTAGGGAGCATTCGTCTCTTCCGGATATCCGTCCCAGAAGGACTCTTCGCGAAACGGCACCGGCGTGTGCTTGGGGTACGAGCAGATCGTGCCGACGACGACGGTCTTTGGCGTGTCGCGTCGGTGCGCCTCCTCGATCAGGTAGGTGCCCATGAGGAGGTTCGCGAGATAGAGCTCGGCGGGTCGCTCTCGGTTGGCACCGATCCCACCGACCCTCGCGGCGAGGTGGATCACGAGCTGCGGCTCGATGTCGGCGAAGCAGCGACGGACGTCACCGGGCTCGGTGAGGTCGTACTCGGACGATGCCGGCGCGACGACGTCGTCCGCTCCCCGCGCCTCGAGCTCTCGGAGGAGCGCACGGCCGACGAAACCCTTCCCCCCGGTGACGAGGACGCGCCGGCCGGACCAGAAATCGCTCTCGTTCACGGCGCCGAGTGTACCGGGGGTGCCTCAGACGGCCTTGAACTTGCGGTGGGCCACCACGACCATCTTCGCGAGGAGCAGCCCGTGGCGGAACCGGGAGATCTGCGTCGTTCCGTAGACCCGGGCTCGGTAGCGCACGGGGATCTCGAGGATCTTGAAGTTCAGCTTCGCCGCCCCGAAGATCATGTCGAAGTCACCGAACGGGTCGAAGTCGCCGAAGTACTCCCGGCCGGCCTGGATTCGTGCCCAGTCTTCGCGGCGGAGGACCTTGGTGCCGCAGAGCGTGTCGGTGATGGGCTGGTTGAGCAGCCAGGTGAACAACCAGGAGAAGACCTTGTTGCCCCACATGTTGAGGAAGCGCATCGCGTCGTCCTCCATCGGGTACACGAGGCGCGTGCCCATCACGAGGTCACCGCGCCCCTCGCGGATCGCCTCGTAGAACTTGGGGAGATCCTCGGGCGGCATGGTGAGGTCGGCGTCGAGGATCATCAGCACGTCGCCTCGCGCGAGATCGAAGCCCTTGCGGACGGCGTCGGCCTTCCCCACACCGTGCTGGCGCGTGACCTTGACGTCGAGGTCGGGGTACGCGGCGATGACGCGCTCGACCTCTTCGTAGGTGCCGTCGGTGCTGTGTCCCTCGACGAAGACGAACTCGATGTCGTCGCAGAACTGCGGAGTGCGCTCGATCGCGCCGACGATGTTCCCGGCCTCGTTGCGACACGGGACGATGATGCTCACCGAGGGTGGCGGCCCGACCGTCGGCTTCGGGCGCGCCACCGTGTAGCTGCGGAGGCCGAGCGCCTCGACGAACGGCAGCGTCCCGATGTAGCGGTTCACGACCTCTCCGACACCACCAAGGCGCTTCGGCACGAGCTGGCGGTGCTCGCTCGACACGACCTCGAAGTCCGCGAGGTCGAGAAGGTTCGCCAGACCGCGATCGGTGAGCCAGTTCTGCTCGACCTGCGGCATCCGGAGCCCGAACTCCTCCGCCAGGACCAGGACCGGTTCCCACAGGGGCGACGAGTTCGCGATCACGACCCGCGTCTCGGCATGACACAGCCGATGGAGGCCCTCGAGCAGCGCCTGGCAATCCTCGAGCGCGGCGAGCGTGTCGGCGATCAGCACGACGTCGAACGGTCCCTCGAGCGTCGCGAGCGTCGCGGGATCCTCGATGTCGCCGCACACGAACTCGATATCCGGGTGCGCCGCTCGGGCGACCTCGATCGTCGCCTCGCTGAAGTCGACCCCGACCCCACGCTTCGGCGCCAACCCCGCGAGCGTGCGGCCGATGCCGCACCCGAGATCGAGCACGTCGCGGCCGGCTGGGACGAGGAACTCGAGGTAGCGGAGGTCCTCGTCGTGGAAGAAGGCGTTGCGGGCGATCCACCGCTCGCGGTCCGGAGCGAGTCGATCGGTCAGCGTTCGGATGGCCCGCTTGCGCCGCGTGTCGATGAGATGTGAGGCGGTGTCCCGGGCGCGCACGCAGCGATACTACGGGGCCGCGCCCCGTTCAGGTCCCCTCGCACGCGGCCCAGAGGCCTTGTCGGTGGTGACGGGCGTCCAGCTCGGCATCGAGCATCTCGCGTCCGTGCGCGCGGTTCGGGGCGATCACCAGGAGTCGCGCAAAGCCCCGTCGCAGGAGCACGTCGTTGAATCGGGATCCATCGACGAGCACGTACGCGAGCCGACGGCCGTAGATGTCCCGGTGCTCCACGTCGTCTTCGAGCACCACGAGGCGGCCCGTGAGCTCCCGCTTCGTGAACGCCGCGGCCTCGGGCCCGAAGCACTGCACGGGCTTGGTCGGGTGGTGCGTCTCGGGAGTGTCCACACCCAGGAGCCGCACCACGTCGGTGTCCGAGCCGCGCTGCACCTCGATCGTGTCGCCATCGTCGGCGTACATCACCCGCCACGGATCGGCGGCATCATGATGGGCAGCACCCAGGAGCTGCCCGACGACCGACGCCACCCCGATCACCGCCAGCGCGAGGGCCACGACCAGGGTGATCGTCGCGAGCCGAGCGTCGGAGCGTGCCAACATGCGGGAGCAGACCCACCCGCGGCGGTCGCGTCACAGGAGTCACGTCACCGGGGTCGCGCCACAGGAGTGAGGGTCAGCCACTCGGGCGAGGCGCGCCGCTAGCGTCGGAATGCCGATGCGCCGCCTTCGCTGGATACTCCTGATACTGCTGCTGCTCGTGATCGCCGGCGTGGTCGCCGCGGCCGTCGTCGTCCGACCGAACCTTCTCGACACCCAGGCGGCCGTCGACGCGCGCTGGACACCGCTGCGCGCGCCTCTCGCCACGCGCTTCCAGGCGCTCGCTGGCGTCGCGACGGCGCTCACCGCCGCCGGCGAGGGGGATCGCCCCGTCACCAAGGAGCTCACGGCGGAGCTCAAGCGCTGGCAGGCCTTCGCGCTGCGCGGACCGAAGCACACCGATGCCGGCGCCGAGGCAGCGTCCGCAGATCAGCTCGAGGCACTCGCTCGTCGCGCACGCGCCAACGTCGCGGCGTCGGCACGGCTCTCCGCAGACCCGGCGATCGCCGCCGCCTTCGCCGCGTTCGACCAGGCGGTGATCGCGCCGACGGCCGTCACCTCGTACAACACGGCAGTCCGCGACTACCAGGACGCTCGCGAAGGGCGGATCGAGTCGCTCGTCGCCAAGGTCCTGGGGTACGACGCGCGGCCGGAGCTCCTGGTCGGGACCTGACGATCAGCGCGCGTTCCCGAGCACACCTTCGTTGGCGCGCTCGATGCGAGCGACCTCGCCCACCGGCGCGACCCGCCAGAACGAGTGCAACGTCGTTTCCCAGTCCACGAGCATCGCACCGGCGAGCGGTGAGCCGGTGAGCTCGCGGTGCGCGGCGACGAGGAACTCGAGCTCGGCCGCCTGCGCATCGTTGACGATCGTCGCCTCGACCAGCTGGCGGTTCAAGCGCGTCGCGAGCGTCTGGTCCGGGTCGTACACATAGGCCTGGCCGCCCGTCATGCCCGCGCCCAGGTTGTACCCGAACGGCCCGAGGATCACGACCGTGCCGCCGGTCATGTACTCGCAGGAGTGATCGCCCGAACCCTCGACGACGGCGGTCGCGCCGCTGTTGCGGACACAGAAGCGCTCGCCCACGCGCCCGGCGACGAACAGCTGCCCACCGGTCGCGCCGTAGAGGACCGTGTTGCCGGCGAGCACTGGATCCCCGGCATCGTCCGCCGGCGGGCGCACCACGATGTGACCGCCGCCGAGGGCCTTTCCGACGAAGTCTTGCGCCTCACCGACGAGATCCAAGGTGACACCGGCGGGCAGGAACGCACCGAAGCTCTGCCCCGCCGACCCGGTGAACCGGGCGGTGACCGACCCGGGCGGGAGGAGCTGACCGAACTCGAGACCGATCGCTCCACCGATCGACGCGCCGATCGTGCGATCCGCCGTGGTGATCTCGTAGTCCAACGTCGCCTCACCACCGCCCCACACGGTCCAGAAGGCGTCCTCGAGGAGCTGTGCGTCGAGGGCCGAGCGTGGACGCTGGATGGGGACGTGGGCGACGAAGCGCCGCGCCTCGTCGGGATCCGCGGGCACGCCGAGGAGTGGCGTGAGGTCGAGCGAGTCGGCACGAGGGTCACCGGTGACCCGCTGTTCCAGCAGCTCGACGCGCCCGATCGCCTCGTCGAGGGTGCGAAAGCCGAGCGATGCGAGCAGCCCACGCACCTCGTCGGCGATGTAGAGCATGTACGTCGCGACACCCTCTGGCGTGCCGGCGAACTTCGCTCGCAAACCAGGGCGCTGGGTCGCGATGCCCGTCGGGCATGTGTCGCGGTGACAGGCCCGCACCATGATGCAGCCTTCGGCCAGCATCGCGGCCGTCCCGAACGAGAACTCGTCCGCGCCGAGCAGCGCGGCGACCATCACGTCGCGACCGGTCTTGAAACCACCATCGACGCGGACCCGGACCCGGTCGCGCAGCTGGTTCTCGATCAACGTCGCCTGCGTGTCGGCGAGACCGAGCTCCCACGGGAGCCCGGCATTCTTGATCGACGACAGTGGCGACGCACCCGTTCCACCGTTGGCACCAGAGATCTGCACCACCTCGGCGAGCGCCTTCGTGACACCCGCGGCGATCGTGCCGACGTTGTCCTCGGCCACGAGCTTCACCGATACCTCGGCCTGCGGGTTCACCTGCTTCAGGTCGTAGATGAGCTGCGCGAGATCCTCGATCGAGTAGACGTCGTGGTGCGGTGGCGGTGAGATCAGCCCGACGTTCGGCTGCGTGAACCGCAGGCGCGCGATCTCGGCACTCACCTTGTGCCCGGGCAGCTGCCCGCCCTCCCCCGGCTTCGATCCCTGCGCCATCTTGATGTTGAGCTCGTCCGCGTACGCGCAGTACTCCGGCGTGACACCAAAGCGCCCGGACGCGATCTGCTTGATCCGTGAATTGCGGTCCCGCGCGGCACCCCGAGTCCGGAAGCGCGCAGGGTCCTCACCACCCTCACCGCAGTTGCTCTTGCCGCCGATCATGTTCATCGCGATGGCGAGCGTCTCGTGGGCCTCGGCCGAGAGCGCACCGTGCGACATCGCACCGGTCGAGAAGCGGCGCGTGATCGCCTCCACGGGTTCGACCTCGTCGAGCGGCACCGGCTCGCGACCGGCAACGAGATCCAAGAGGTCGTGGAGCTCGGTGACGGGACGGTCCTCCACCATCTGCCGGAACCGGTCGTAGAGATCCGCCCGACCGAGATCGACCGCGCTCTTCAGCAGGTGCGCGGCGCGCACGTCGAGCGGATCCGGCTTGGGGAGCGGCAGCGCGTGATCTCCCTCCAGGAAGATCACCTGGCCCTGCTCCTCGGGCGGAGCCATCGGCACGGCGGCGAACTTCTCGGCGTCCTGCTTCGCGCGTCGCGCGCCCTTCTTGGGCGGATCGTCCGGGTCTTCGATGCTGAGACCGATCGACGCGTGGAGCGCCTTGATCATGTCGGGGTTGTTGCCGTGGTACTCGCCGCCCCGCTTGCGGAAGCGGATGATCCCCGGCTCGTCGAGCACCGGGTCTTCGGAGAACGCGAGCGCGTGGCGGGCGAGGATGTCGGCCCCGAGCGCGGCGAACGCGAGTCCGCCGACGGTCGAGGTGGTGCCCCGCAGGCAGCGGTCGACGACCTCCGACCCGAGACCGAGCGCCTCGAAGATCTGCGCACCGCGATAGCCGTCGACGGTCGAGATCCCCATCTTCGAGAGGATCTTCAGCACGCCATCCTCGAGCGCGGCCTGGAGCTTCGCCTGCGCATCGGCGGAGTGCACCTCGCCGAGCTGGCCGTCGTCGGCCATGGCCGCCACGGTCGAGAGCGCGACGCGCGGACAGATCGCGTCCGCGCCGTAGCCCAGCAGGCATGCGATCGCGTGCGTGTCGCGCGCGTCGCCGCTGTCGATCACGATCGATGCCGCCTGACGTACGCGCTCCTCGACGAGCGCGTGATGCACGGCTCCGAGTGCGAGCAACGACGGCATCGGCGCGCGCTCGCGGCTGATCGCTCCGTCCGACACGATGAGGATCGCCGCACCGGCTCGCACGGCAGCGAGGCCCGCCGAGACGAGCGCGTCGATGCCGATCTGCAGGCCATCGTCGCCGTCGCTCACTGCAAAGGTCGCGTCGAGGCGCACCGCACGGAACGGCGAACGCGACGAGTCGAGGAGTCCTTCGACCGCGTCCGGATAGAGGAAGAAGGTCCGGAGCTCGAGCAGCTGCGCGGCCTCGGGCAGCTCGGACAGGAGCGGCTGCTTCGGGCCGAGGCATGTCCGGAGTGACATGACGAGGCGCTCGCGCAGGTGATCGATCGGGGGGTTGCTCACCTGGGCGAAGCGCTGCTTGAGGAAGCCATAGACCGGACGCGCCCGCGTCGCGACCGCGGCGAACGGCGTGTCGTCGCCCATGGAGAACGTGGGCTCCTTCGCGTCCGTGGCCATGGCCTTGAGGACCATCGCCACCTCTTCGCGGTTGCAGCCGAATGCCACCTGCTCGGACAGCAGATCCTCGGGACCGGGCGGCATCTCGATCGGAGCGACGATCGCCGGGTACGGAAGCAGTCCGGCTCGGGCCCACTCGCCGTACGGGGCGCGGTTCGCCAACCACCCCTTCACCTGGGGGTCGTCCTGCCACGGAGTCGGGTCGTCGGGATCGACGCAGAGCATCTCGCCCGGGCCGAGACGACCGCGCTTGACCGTGCCATGACCACGCACCGGCACCGCACCCGCTTCGGAGCAGCACACGACCAGCCCGTCTTCGGTGCGCTGCCAGCGCAACGGGCGCAGACCGTTGCGGTCGAGCGACGCGCCGACGCGACGTCCGTCACTGAACACGACGCCGGCCGGACCGTCCCACGGCTCCGACAACGACGCGTGGTAGCGGAAGTAGTCGCTCACGTCGGGGTCGAGGTCGCGGCTGCCCTCCCAGGCCTCGGGAACGAGCATCGAGGCGACGTGGCGCGCGTCGCGCCCGCCGCGCAGCAGCAGCTCGAACGCGGCGTCGAGCTTGCCCGAGTCCGAGTCGTGGGCATCGAGCACCGGTCGGTACAGCTCTTCCGGGCCGAGGCCGACAGCCTCGGTGCCGAGCACTCCACGGGCACGCATCCGGTTCTCGTTGCCCTGGATCGTGTTGATCTCACCGTTGTGGCACAGGTGGCGGAACGGCTGGGCTCGCTCCCACGCCGGCGCAGTGTTCGTGGAGAACCGGCTGTGGAACACCGCGTGCGGGGCGATGAAGTCCTCCGCGGCGAGGTCGGGGAAGAAGCCTTCGAGCCGGTCGCTGATCACGAGCGCCTTGTACGTGACGAGGCTGAACGAGCAGCTCGCGAAGTAGCAACGCACCTCGGCTGCGCGACAGATCGCCTCGGCCCGTCGGCGCACGCGGAGCATCCGACGTTCGGCCTCGTCGACCTCGACGTCGAACGGTCGCAGCACGAGGGCCTGCATCATCGCGGGGAGGTCCGCGCGCGCGGCCCCGCCGATCTGCTGCTCGTCGATCGGGACGGTGCGCCAGCCGACGAGCTCGAGGAGCTCCGCCGCGCATGCGGTCGCGACCGCGTCCTGCGCAGCCTGGCGGGCGTGCGAGTCCTCGAGGTCGAAGAACCCGAAGACCACCCCGAGCCGGTCGGCGTCGATGGGACGCCCGAGCTCGACCTCACCCGCGCGGGCGAAGAACGCACGCGGGAGCGGCACGAGGATCCCGGCACCGTCACCCGAGAGCCCGTCGGCGGCGATCGCGCCGCGGTGGCGGACGCAGGCGAGCCCGGTCAGGGCCAGCTCGACGATCTCCCGAGCCGGCCGACCGGCCTCGTCGGCGACGAAGCCGATCCCGCACGCGTCGAGCTCCAGACGCTCGCGACGCTCGACGTGGTGCTGCGACACTGATGCTCCTCGTTGGACAGCGGTACGGCCGCGGCCGAGGCGAGAGCGCACGATGCGCGTCGCCTGCGACCCGGAGCACCGACCACCAGGCTGGTGCAGCAACCTTGCTGCGGCCTGGCTTGCGGATGGTTGGACTCGACGTGGGGCGACGACGCTGTCGCGACGGACAGAATACCGGTCCGAAGCCGCTCGAGCGACATCGTTCGGTTGCCGCGGACCCGCCCGGGGGTACCCGTGCACTAGACCTGCACGGGTGAGCGACGCGCCCCTGGTCACCATCCTCGGCGGCGGGCAGCTCGGACGGATGCTCGGCCTCGCCGGACTCCCCCTCGGGCTCCGGTTCCGCTTCCTCGACCCGGTCAGCGAGGCACCGGCCCAGGCCGTCGGGCCACTCGTCGTCGGTGCACTCGACGACGAGGACGCGCTCGACGAGGCGATGCGCGGCGCAACGGTCGTCACGTTCGAGTGGGAGGGCGTGCCGGCCGCCGCCGCACGCTTCGTCGAGCGGCGGGTGGCCATCCACCCGTCGCCGCGCGCGCTGGAGGTCTCCCAGGACCGGCTGATGGAGAAGGCGCTCTTCCTGGCGCTCGGCATCGACGTGCCCCAGTTCGCCGCCGTCGACGACCGCCCCGAGCTCGAGGAGGCGGTCGAGCTGATCGGCCTGCCGGCGGTGCTCAAGACGCGCCGCGGGGGCTACGACGGCAAGGGCCAGCAGGTGCTGCGCACCCGTGCGGACGTGGACACCGCGTGGGCCGCGCTCGGCGGCGTTCCCCTCATCCTCGAAGCACTCGTGGCGTTCGACCGCGAGATGTCGCTGCTCGCGGTCCGCGGGCTCGACGGCGCGACCTCGTGCTACCCGCTCGTCGAGAACACCCATGTCGACGGCGTGCTCCGAGTGAGTCGAGCGCCGGCGCCGAACCTGCGTCCGGACCTCCAGATGATGGCCGAGCGGATCGCGACCGACCTGCTCGACGAGCTCTCCTACGTCGGCGTGCTCGCCATCGAGCTCTTCGAGTCCGACGGCCGACTCCTTGCGAACGAGCTCGCTCCACGGGTCCACAACTCGGGCCACTGGACGATCGAGGGCGCGGAGTGCAGCCAGTTCGAGAACCACCTCCGCGCGGTGCTGGGCCTCCCACTCGGCGCGGTCGCGACGCGCGGCCCTTCTGCGATGGTGAATTGCCTCGGCACGGTCCCTGGGCGCGAGCGGATCCTCGGCGTCCCCGGCGCGCACCTCCACGACTACGGCAAGGCTGCGCGTCCCGGCCGCAAGGTCGGGCACGTCACCATCACCGCCACCGACGAGGCCGAGCTCGACGCTCGTCTCGACCGGCTGCGCGGAGCAGCACCGGAGCTGTTCGACTAGCGGATCGCGCCGACCTCGCGGAGCTTCGCGACGTCCCCGGCCGCGAAGCCCCATTCGGCGAGCACCTCGTCGGTGTGTTGCCCCGGCGTCGGCGCGGCCGAGCGGATCTCCGCCTTCGTACGCGAGAAGCGAGGTGCCGGCGCGGGCTGCAGCACGCCCTCGAACTCCACGATGGTCCCGCGTGCCTTGATGTGCGGATGCTCGGCGGCTTCACTCATCGGGAGCACGGGCGCGAAGCAGGCGTCGCTGCCCTCGAGGAGCTCACACCACTCCCCGCGGGTCTTCGTCTTGAACAGCGCGGTGAACCGCTCGCGCAGCGCCGGCCATGACGCGTGGTCGCTGACGTCGGGGAGTCCCTCCGACGCGAGCCCGGTCTTCTCCAGGAACTCGGCGTAGAACTGGACTTCGAGCGCACCGAGCGCGACGAACTTGCCGTCGGACGTCTCGTACGTGTCGTAGTGGGGTGCACCGGTGTCGAGCAGGTTCGTACCGAGCTCTTCGTTGAACGCGCCGAACGTCTTCATCCCCCACACGAACGCCATGAGCGTGGCCGAGCCGTCGACCATCGCGGCATCGACCACCTGCCCGAGCCCGGAGCCGCGCGCCTCGAGGACCGCGCACACGATGCCGAAGGCGAGAAACATCCCGCCACCTCCGAAGTCGCCGATGAGGTTCAGCGGGGGCGTCGGCTTGCCGCCGGCACGACCGAAGTGCGCGAGCGCACCCGCGAGCGCGATGTAGTTGATGTCGTGGCCCGCGGCGCTCGCCATCGGCCCGTCCTGGCCCCAACCGGTCATGCGCCCGTAGACGAGCTTCGGGTTTCGGGCGAGGCACGCATCGGGCCCGATGCCGAGCCGTTCGGTGACTCCGGGCCGGTAACCCTCGAGGAGCGCGTCGGCGCCTTCGACCAGGCGGAGAACGGTCTCGACCCCCTCGGGGTTCTTGAGGTCGACGCCGATCGACCGGCGATTGCGGTCCATGATCGGCACACCACCGGGATCGAAGCCCCGCTCCACCGACTGCGCGCGGTGGACGCGCACCACGTCGGCGCCCATGTCGGCCAGCAGCATCGCCGCGAAGGGGCCGGGTCCGATCCCGACCAGCTCCACGACCTTGACCCCGGACAACGGTCCCATCGCGCCGTGCCTCGTTCCTGTTCGCCCCGTCTGCCCGACCGGGCAGATCGACTCCGGCGGAGAACCTAGACGCCAGAGGGAGGGACGCCAGAGGGAGGGACGCCAGACATCCGCTCGTCGAGCGAGAGGCGACCGGCACCGGACCACACCAGGAACAGCATGGCGACGAGCACGACCGGCGCGTACACCAGGTGGAAGGAACCGCCCTCGACGCGCCCCGCTGTCGCGAGCGCACCGACCATGTTCAGCGCGAGGACGAACGCCGCGGGCCGGACGAGCAGCCCCACCACGAGCAGCGCACCGCCCACGATCTCGATGATGCCCACGGTCGGTACCGCGACCTCGGGCCACGGCACCTCGTAGCTCCGGAAGTCGGCGAGCTCCTTCGCGTGATCAGTGAACTTGCCGATGCCGGTGCTCACGAGGAAGAGGCCCATGAGCACCCGGAGCACGGTCGGGACCCACCCGGCGCCGCCCCGGAGCCGGCTCACCTGGAGTCTTCCGAGGAACGCTGCCATGGCAGTACCTACGGTGTGAAGGACGGGTGCGGATGAGTGACCACCCCGAAGACCGGATCGGCGTGGCTCACCAGGAGCCGCCGCCGCCTCCGCCACCGCCACCTCCGGAGAACCCACCACCGGAGGAGAAGCCGCTCGACCCCGAGGTCGACGGTGGCGTCGAGGTCAGCGTGCCCGACGTCGTGACAGTGAAGCCGTTGATCGCGCTCGAGAACGCGAGATACTCGAATGGCGTGCTCGACCGGTACCACGAGCTCGTGTCGGGCGGTGCGCCATCGAGACCTGCGAACGTCCGGGCCCACTTGTCGGTCGCGCCGAACACCACCGCGTACGGCAGATACTCGGAGAAGAGGTTCTTCTTCTAGGCGAACTGGGCGCGGTCCTTCTCGGACTCCTCGATGAACCTGCGGAACCCGTTTGCTCTGCGCAAGATCCCCGACCCCTTCGCGGTGCGCGCCGGTGCCCAGCGCGCACTGACCATCACCACGATGCCGAAGATGACGAGCGGGACGCCGAGGAGCGCGAGGTGCGTCCAGACAGCGAGCCCGATCGTCACGCCCAGACCGACCAGAAAGAGGAGGACGCCGAGACAGCCAGCGCTCGTGCGGGCGCTGTCGGGCCGACGCGTGAACCAACCCTGCGCCATCGCGTCGTCCATCAGCGCCTTCTGGACCGAGGACATGCGCGTCGCGAAGTGCTGCTTCAGATCGGACAGCTGCACTTCGTTGCCGTTCTGGAACAGCCCGTCGAGCAGCTCCTGCTCGTACGGCTTCAGCTCGCCGGCGGCCTTGGCGGTGGGCGGCTCGAGCTTCGTGAGCTTCCAGTCGTTCCGGAGCCAGCGTGCATCGGTGTCGACCTCGTCGATCACGAGGTACTTGCGCACCGCCAGGTCGATGATCGTCGCGGTGACGTCGAGCGGGTTCGCGACGAAGTCGACGAGCGTGCCGACCTGGCCTGGGCGCAGGTCGTCCGGTGGCACGAACTCGACCGGCGTCTCCGTGTGACCGGCGCGCAGTGGCGTGACCTCTTCTGCGCCCCCGACGCTCCCGAAGGTCTGGTCGACCGCGCCACCCTTGTAGCGACGGTCGCGTGCCTTGCGACTGAAGACCAGCACGTACCCGACGATGCCGACGAGCAGCAGCCCGCCGGCGATGCCCCCGGTGAGTGGTGTCACCGCGAACGCGCGCCCGGGCGTCCATCGCTCTTCGAGGACCGGCTTCGGCGGGGGCGACACCGTTCCCTTTGGGATGGCCACCACGACAGTGAGCCCGTTGTACGGGAAGAGATTGGACTGGGAGAAGCTTGCGGTCGTCCCACTCGTGGACGCGCCCGTGCACGGCAGTGACGAACCGAAGCTCCCCTGGAAGCACGCCACCTGGGTGATGTCTGCCGGCGCCTCGACAGTCACGACCGCCTGGTTGATGGTTGTCGCCCACTCGGTGCCGATCGCGTTCCAGTAGAGCTCGTCGTGGTCGCGGAAGCTGTTGAGCGCGCCCCGCACGTCGTACGCGATCTCATACGTGTGCACACCGGTGATGGTCGTGTCGGGATCGCCGATCTTGATGCGCTCGTACCCGACACCGTTGCTGGTGACGTCCTCGGTCGTGTAGTCGGCCGGCGTTCCTTCCGAGGCGCGCACCGACACGTTGTCGATCGGGTACACCCGATCCGTGTCGGACTTCTTCGGGTAGTCGAATCGCACCGGGATGTCGCGATAGATGCCGTGGCGCGGTGTGCTCCCGAAGTCGTAGCGAATCGTCTCCTCGATGTGGAGGCGACCATCCTGCTCGATGACGATCGACACCTCGTACCGATCGATCTGCTCGCTCGCGCCCTGCGCACCCGCGGCTGCTCCGAGGAGCAGGACCGGGGTGATCGCGATCACGAGCGCTGCGAGGACTCGACGCACGGTCACGGCGGAGCACGCTACTAGCCTTCGCCCTCGTGCCCATCCGCATCGTGATCGCCGAGGACAACTACCTCGTGCGTGAAGGAGTCGTGCGGCTCCTCGACGGCGAACCGGAGGTCGACGTCGTCGCTGCGTGCGGGGACCTCGAGGCGCTCCTCGCCGCGGTCGACGAGCACGTGCCCGACGTCGTCCTCACCGACATCCGGATGCCGCCGACCGGCACCGACGAGGGTGTCCGGGCCGCGAACGAGCTGCGGGAGCGCCACCCCGGGGTCGGCGTGGTCGTGCTGAGCCAGTACGTCGAGCCGGCGTACGCGCTGGCGCTCCTCGACCGTGGGTCCGATCGCCGCGCGTACCTCCTGAAGGAGCGCGTCTCCGACGTCGATCAGCTCCTGCGAGCGATTCGTGAGGTCGCCGCCGGCGGGTCAGTGATCGACCCCCGAGTCGTCGAGACGCTGGTCGAGGCCCGCGGCCGTCGGCGCGACTCCCCGATCGATCGCCTCACCCCACGCGAGCGCGAGGTCCTCGGGGAGATGGCCCAGGGCGCGAACAACGCCGGCGTCGCCGCGGCCCTGGGGCTGTCGGAGCGAGCCGTCGAGAAGCACATCAACTCCGTCTTCTCGAAGCTCGGCCTCTCGGAAGAGCCCGACGTGCACCGCCGCGTCAAGGCGGTGCTCGTCTTCCTGTCCGACGCCGGGTCCTGAGCGGCAGGACGGGGGGTGTGGTGGCATCCCCACGGGGGCGCATGGCCGCACCCTGGGCCGAGGCTTGACCGGGTGGGAGACTGGCGCCGATGACCGGTGCACCCCCCGTCGCCGTGCTGATCGTCGACGATCAGGCCCCCTTCCGGCGAGCCGCGCGCGCCGTGATCATGGCCACGCCCGGCTTCGAGGTCGTGGGTGAGGCCGAGACGGGCGAGGACGCCGTGCGGATGGCCAAGGAGCTCGAGCCGGGCCTGGTCCTGATGGACATCAACCTCCCCGGCATCAATGGCATCGAGGCGACGCGCCAGATCACCACTGAGCGCGCCGAGACGGTCGTCATGCTCCTGTCGACATATCGCGAGGAAGAGCTCCCGCCCGGTGCGGAGCACTGCGGTGCCGCGCGGTACGTCAACAAGGAAGCGTTCGCGCCCGACATCGTCGAAGAGGTCTGGGCGAAGCACTAGGAAACAGACGTCACTCCGAAAGACGTCACTCCGAAAGACGTCACTCCGAGACGCGCTGCTTGGCGAGCGGGATCCGGGCCGAGATGCGCGTCCCCTTCCCCGGAGACGAGTCGACCGAGAACGTCCCTCCGATCGCACCCACGCGGTCCGCCATGTTCACGAAGCCGTGGCCGAGCCCCGCACCCAATGCCGGGTCGAACCCCGCACCGTTGTCCGCGACGTCGACGAGCAACGTGTCCTCGTCCTCGTGCAGCGTGATCATCGCCTCGGCTCCTTCGCCCGCGTGCTTGCCCGCGTTATGCAGCGCTTCGAGGCAACAGAAGTAGACCGCGGCCTCGAGCAGCTGCGCGTACCGTCCGACACCCTCGGCGTCGACCGAAGTCGGGAGCGCTGCGCGCGTGGCCGCAGCCGAGAGCGCGTCAGGCAGCCCGCGCTCGGCGAGCAGCGGCGGGTAGATGCCGTGCGCGAGGCTCCGCAGCTCCTGGACCGCCTCTTGGAGATCGACCCCGAGCTGATCGAGCATCGACTTCGCCTGTTCGGGGTCGCGGTCGGCGAGCTGCCGGGCGAGCCGCACGCTGACCGCGAGTGCGACCAGGTGCTGTTGGGCACCGTCATGCAGGTCGCGCTCGATCCGGCGGCGTTGCGCGTCGCCGGCCTCCACGATGCGGACGCGTGATGCCCGCAGCTCGTCGGCCTGGCGACGCACCTCGTCGAGCGACTCTTGCAACGCCGAGTCGAGTCGGACGTTGTGCAGCGCGAGACCGACCTGGCGCGCGAGCTCCGTCAACGCGCGGTCGTCTTCCTCCTCGAACCTCCCTGCACCATCGGGACGACGCACCACGATGAGTCCGAGCAGCTCCCCGGAGTTGGTGACCGGCGCGACGCGCATCACGGGGTCCGGACCGGAGTCCCTGAGCAGCGTCGGAAGCCACACGCCGACCCATGCCGGACCGGACACGCCGGCGCGGGCGACGACGGGCTCCTCTTCGGCGCCGAGCACCAGCTCCGCCGAACCGCGGTCGGGCACCGAGACCGCGCGCTTGAGGCGACCGGCCGCGCCACGCGTCCACACCTCGGCGATGTCGAGTGCCATCGTCTTCTTCAGCGACTCCGCGAGCTGCAGCAGGAGCTCGTCGAGCGGGATGGCGCGCGTGAGCCGGCTGCCGAACGTGCGCAGCACCTCATCGGGCGCGTGGCGTTCCCCGTACACGCGCCGGGTCGCGAACTCCGTGAGCCACTCGCGGGCGGGAACCCACAGCAGCGCGGCGACCGCGGCCGCCACGATCGAGAGTCCGAGGATGGAGCGCTCGTCGGTGGTCGGCGTGCGCCCGAGGCCGAGGACGATCAGGAGGTAGGACACTCCCACCAGACCGATCAGGCCCGCGAACACGATGGTGTGGACGAGCAACCGGTCGATCCTGACCGCGACACGGTCCGACACGGCGATCGCGATCGAGACCGGAACCAGGCCGGTCGCGCCGACCGCGATCGCGAGCAAGGGTTGGGGCCAGTCGACGAGCGCATTGAGGAACGCCGCCGCGATCCCCACTGCGACTGCGACCGTGAGCCCCCATGCGGGCCACTGGAACCGCGGTCGATCCACGAGCGACGCGTGCTGGCCCCGTCCGATGAACCCCGCGATGCCGACGAACGTGAACACGCCGATGAGCACGAGCACGGGGACGAGGGTGAGATCAGGTCGTTCCGAGAACAGGTACGCACCGACGGCCAGCGAGACGACGTAGGCCAGGCCGGTGAGGATCCGGCGCCCCTGGGTCCGCAACCGACCGTCGGGGATGCCAAGGACGGCGTGCAACGCGATCGCGGGAAGCAGCGCAAGCCCGAGGGAACGCGCCGCGAACGCCGCGTCGCGCTCGCCACTCGACGACAGGCCGTGACCGACGAGCGTCGCACCGAGCACCGCGAGCGTACCGGCGCCGGCGCCGGCGACCATGAGCCACGCGAACGGCTCGTCCGGGCGACGGATCGCCACGAACGCAGCACACGCACACCACAGGACGATCAGCACGACACAGACGACACGACCGGGTCCGATCCGGATGGACGTGTCGAGGGTTGCGCTGAAGATCGCGGCGGCCGCGACCAGCACGGCCGCCGCGACGACGAGGAGCGCCGAGCGCGACCTCCTCCGCGTCTTTGCGGCCGGGTCACGAACGTGATCGCGGATGCCGGCGATCTCGAGTGGTTCGATTGGTGTGAGGTTGGTGGCCACGATGGCTCCGATTCTCTCTCTTCAGAACGCCGGATTATTCGGAACGTAGGACGGTTGCGGGGCGAGTGCGCGCGGCGGCCCACGCAGGGACGGCGGCGATGAAGTTGGCGGCAAGCACCGCGGTGATCGCTACGACCGCGAGGGCCACGATCGGCACGTCGGGTGTCGCAACGACACCGATCCCCCGGGCCACCGAGCTCCAGATCGCGCGCCCGATCGCGACACCGAGGGGGATCCCGACGAGCGCGCCCACGATCCCGATCGTCGTCGCCTGCCAGGCGACGGTCGCGGACACCTGGCGGCGGGAGAACCCGAGCGTCTTCACGATCGCGAGGTCCCGTCGGCGTCGGCGGATCGACGTCACGAGCACGAAGCCGACCGACACCAGGCCGAGCAGGCCGAGAAACGCGGCCAGCACGACCGGGAGCGCGTCGATCTGCACGAGTCGTTGGATCTCGACCGGCGTCAGTGCCCGCTGGACACCGGGGCCACCGTCGAAGCCCGCGATCCCTCGCAGACGCTCGACGCGGGCGAGCACGGCATCGGGGTCATCTCGCGGGTCGACGCGCACGAGCCACTCCACGCTGGAATCGATGTCGGTCGGGTCATCGAGGGCGTCGAGCCCGGCTCCGGTGAAGAAGGCGCCGTCGTCGACCGGCAGGGGGTCGGAGAACTCATCGTCGAAGCGCGGGGCCGCGACGACACCGACGATCCGGTAGTCGACCGGGCCGCCCGGTCCGACACCCGAGACCCGGTCTCCGAGCCGTCGGTCGATTGCCGAGAGCGCATGGGCGCCCAGCGCCACCTCACCCGCGGTCCGCGGTGCCCGCCCCTCGACCACCGTCGGCTCGATCGACCCGAGGATCGAGGTGAGGCCGAACGCCGTGACCGGTCGGCCGCCGAGCACCGTGCTGATCGAGCAGATGCTCGCGACGGCCGCGACCCCGCGCACCCGGGCCAGTCGGCTCTGCTCCACGGTGCACGGATGGTCGGCAACCGACGGGCGAATCTTGGTATCGAGGACGCGCGCATCCCAGTTGAACCCGTACAGCGCGGGGGTGCGTTCCATCCGCTGCAGGCTGGCCGCGAACACCGTTGCACCGGTGATTCCCAACACTGCGGCCACCGTCCCGACCAGAGCGGCGCGCACGGGAACCCGGCGGCTGCCGTGCCCCGGCTCGAGCGCCATGCGCACACCCAACGACGCCGCCGGATGCACACCGAGCCCCGCCGCCGCCCGGGCCGCGAGGGTCGTATGGCTCGGGACCCGCGCGCTCGTCGTCACCCGGGCCGTCCGCCACGCGAGCAGGGCAACGATTCCGAGCAGAACCAGCACCATGGCGACCACTCCGAGCCCGAGCACGGGTCCGTCGAGATGAATCCCGGGGTCGGGCTCGGCATCGGCGGCGAGGCCCATCGGGAACAACGGCGACGCGAGCCAGGCGCCGAGCACCGCGACGAGCGCACCCAGCGCCACCGAAGGGAGTGCGGTCAGGCCGACGGCGACCGCGCGTTGGGTCCGAGTGAGCCCGAGCGACCGCAAGGCGTCCTGGTCGCGAGAGCTGTCGTCCACGCGCCGCGCCAGCACCAGACCGATCGCGGTCACGCCCGCGATGGTGGCGACCAGGGCGAAGAGGGCTGCTCCGAGGGCGAGCAGGTCGATCGACTGCGTCACGCCGGCTGTGCTCTCCCCGAGGGGCTGCACGGCGAACGAGTCCGAACTGCCGAAGTACGCGCGTGCCCGCCGGATGAAGCGGGCGACGTCACCGGTCCCGTTGCGCAGGCGCACCCCCGCGACATCACCCGCGTAGCTCCCGATCCGGGGACCGTATCGATCGAGGAAGGCAGGGGTGAGCACGACGATCCCGCCCCGTGCGCCGGACAGGCTCAGGTCGCTCGGGAGGAGGCTGATCCCGACGACCCGCATCCGCACCGTGGGCCCACCCGGCTCCGGGAACGAGTCGAACGCACCGGTCTTGAGCGCATCGACCTGCGCAGGGGTGTAGGAACGAAGGGTGTAGGAGTCACCGACGCGGAGCCCGTGCTGCGTCGCGAAGGGCTCGGCAACGACCAGCTCTTTTGCTGATCGCGGATTCGCGGCTCGACCGGCGATGATTCGTGGCCGTTCCACGAGGGTCCCGAAACGCCGGTCGAACGGCGCGCCCACGTTCGGGAAGTCACCGTTGGGCAGTTGGATCTGGAGCGTCTGTGCGGGAGCGAGCGCGGTGATGTACGGGACGTTCGCGAACTTGCGCAGCTGCTCCGAGGTCACCTCCCCGGTGAAGAGGTACACGTCCGAGACGCGACTCGCGCGCAGGAAGCGGTCGTACGAGCTGGCGGTCCGACGGGCGCCCGCCGCACCGGTGAGCACCACCGCCCCGGCGACGCCGACGAGCAATCCCAGCACGACGGTCGCGACCCACCGCCGTCGGAGATCAGACCTCGCCCACATCCACACCGCGCCCATCACTCGCTCCTCAAGACGACGGCCGGGCGCAGGCGCGCGGCGCGGCGCGCGGGGACCGCAGCCACCAGGTTGGCCACGAGCACGGTCGCGACCGCCACACCGCCGATCGCGAGCGCTGGCACGGTCAACACCGCGAGCATCCCGGCCTGGTCGGCGACGCGGTCCCACACGAGGCGGCCGATGACGATGCCGAGCGGGACGCCGATTGCCACGCCGACGGCGGCGAGCAACGTGGCTTGGACCGCGACCGTCTGCGCGACCTGGCGCCTGCGGAACCCGAGGGTCTTGAGCGTCGCGAAGTCGCGGGCGCGGCGCCGGACTCCGGTGACGAGGGCGTAGGACAGCCCCAACGTGCCGATGATCGCGAGGAACCCACCGAGCACCCAGGGCAGCACATCCACTTGCTCGAGGCGGTCCACCTCGAGCGGCACCACCGAGCTCCGGAACGGGTGGACCTGCTCCGGCAGCGCACGGAGCCGAGCCTTCGCGGCGCGCACGTCGGCTCCCGGGCGCCATCGGACCACGATCGCCGGCGTCGAGCTGTCCCCGTGTGCGACGAGCCGGTAGCCGCGACCGGTGATGACGGCGCCGTCAGCGATCGCCTGGAAGTCGCCGCTCCCGGGGAACTTCGGGATGACGACCCGCCCGACGACACGGAACCGGTGCGCCCCGTCGGGACCGTCGAGCCGGACGTTGTCGCCGATCCCTGCGGCGATGGCATCGAAGGTGGCGGTGCCGAGCGCGATCTCGTCGGGCCCACGCGGGGCGCGGCCCTCGAGCACGGTGGGACCGACATCGTCGCGGAGGCGGTCGAACGCCACGAACGTGAGCCCGTGCCCGTCGACCTCGCCGGAGTTCGTGCAGTACTCCGAGGCTCCTGCCACCGCGGGGTCGTCGACGAGGGCTGTGGTCAGCCCGCTGCACGCGCCGCCGGGCCGCTGGAGCGCCTGCTCCCCGATCCCGGTGTGGGCATCCCAGTTGTACCCGTACGCACGGGGCGTGTGGGAGAGCGCGCCGAGACCCGCTCCGAACACCGTGACCGCGACGACCCCGAGCACCGCGACGACCGTGGCGGCGACCGCCGCTCGTGCCGGGATGCCCCGCTGGCCGCGCCCAGGCTCGAGTGTCATCGCGACCCCGACGGTCACCGGCGGCGCCAGCCCGACGGCGACGGTCCGGCGCGCGAGCGCGGAGGAACCGGGCTCGCCTGCAGGCTCACGGGACGAGATCGACACGACGCGCTGCGCCGACCAGAGTCCGAGCGCGACGACCGTGAGGAGCACTGCGAGGAAGCCCAGCCCGAGCACGAGGCCATCGAGGTGCAGCCCCGGATCGGGTTCGGCATCGGCCGCGAGGCCCAACGGCATCAACGGTGACGCGGCGAAGGCGCCGACGACGGCGAGGAACGCACCGCCGAGTGCGACCGGCACGACCGCCAGTCCGACGGTGAGCACCCGCCCCCACCGGGAGACCCCGAGCGAGCGCAGGACCGGGAGGTCGCCACCGAAGTCGTCGGCCGTGCGCCGCAGCCCGATGCCGACCACGACGAGCCCCGCGAGGCCCGCCACGATCGCGAACACCACCAGCCCGGTGGTCAGCACCCCGACCGATTCCTCCACCCCGCCTTCGAACTCGGAGGTGGGTTGCACCTGGAACTCGCCCGGCTGCCCGCCGGGCGCGAGCAGCGTGCGGGCCTGCCGCACCACCCGCCCCGCGGCCGCGGGGTCGGACAGCCGCACGAACAGGACATACGGCGCGAAGCTGCCGATCTGGTCGCCGTAGTGGCGCACGAACGCCCGGGTGGCCAGCATGACGCCCCCACCCGCACCTTCGATCGCGAGATCCGCCGGGACGCGGGTGATGCCGACGACCCGCAGCGGCACCTGCGGTCCCTCGGGCGCCGACGGCTCGCCGCCTTGGGAGATCAGCTGCTGCACCTGCTCGGGCGAGAAGGTCGAGACCTTGACCGTGTCGCCGACCCCGACCCGCAGCTTCTGCGCGAGGGGCTCCGGCATCGCGACCTCGCCCACGCGATCCTGGCGGGGGCGGCGGCCCTCGAGGAGCCGCGGTCGTTCGACTGTGCGGCCGACCCGATCGTCGAGGGGCGCGCCGAACGAGAGGAACTGGAAGCCCCGATCCCTGACCGCGGCAGTCAGCTGGCGTGCCTTCCCGATCTCCTCCACCCCGGGTACGGCACGGAGCTGCTCGAGCACCGAGTCCGCGGCGGCCGGGCCGAACATCCTGAGATCGGCCGCCCGCGTCTCTTCCTTCATCCGAGTGAACGCGGAGTCGCTCCGGCGAGCGCCGCCAATCGCGGCCAACACGATCGCGCCCGCGAATCCCACGATCAGTGCAAGTGCGACGAGCCTCGGCCAGTGCCGACGCCCGTGCGACGCGGCGCAGAACCGCGCGGTCGTCAGCGTCGAGCGGGCCATCACTCGGCCCTCAGGGTGACGGTGGATCGCACACGCGCCGCCATACAGCCGGGGAGGAAGGCACCGACGAGCAGATGATCGAGGCGGCCAGTGGCGTCGCCGATCACCTCAGCGACGGCGCGGCCCAGCCGATCGAGCGCGAGGGAGCCCATCACTCCTCCCGGAGCACGACGGCCGGTGAGACGCGCGAGGCGAGGCGCCCGGGCACGTAGGCGACGAGGTTCACGAGAGCGATCACCATCGGGATCGCGAGCGCGATCCCGATCGCAGGGACCACGGGCTCCGGCAGCGTGCCGAGGTCGTTCGCCAAGCTCGTCCAACCGGCTCGGCCGAGCACGATCCCCAGGGGAACGCCGACGAGCATCGCGATGACCGCGACGGTCGTCGCCTGCCAAGCGACGGAGGCCGAGACCTGTCGGCGCGTGAACCCGAGCGTCTCGAGCATCGCGAACTCCCGGCGCCGGCGTCGGACCGCAGTCACCAGCGCGTGGGCAACGGTCGCGAGCGCGAGCAGCGCGAGGACGATCGCGAGGACGATCGGCGTGGAGCGAACCCGTTCGTAGCTGAGGACGTCCGACGGCTTGCGCACGCCGGACACGGAGAACCCCTCAGGATCATCCGTGGTCGCGATCGCGCGTGCCTTCGACACGATTCGGGCCCGAGCCTTCGGGCTCGCACGGTCGCGGAACGCCACGACGAAGTCGTTCTGGTGGAAGTGCGGACCGAGACGGCGCAACGCAGCCTGGGTCACTACCGCGCCTTCGCCCAGCGACGTCTTGTCCGAGCCGGGATAGGTCCCGGTCCCGGGGAGCACGACCCGCCCGACGATGTGGAGACGGCTCGGCTGGTCGTTGTTGGCGCGAGCGACCACGTCGTCGCCCACGGACAGCCCGAGCTGCTCGAGCGTCCGCTCCCCCAGCGCGATCTCGCCGTCGCGAACGGGGATCCGCCCGCTCACGAGCGTGGGGAACACTTCGCCGCGTCTCGTGTTCACGCCTACCGTCGGGACCGATCGACCCGGGAGCCGGAGATCACTGAGCGAGAAGGTGGACCACCGCTCCACCGCGGGCGCGGCCTCGAGGAGGTGCGTGATCCCGTCACGCGCCTCGGCCGTTGCCGCAGCATCGTTGCCCTGCACCGCCATCTGGGTGTCCCAGTTCCATCCGTACAGCCGGGGTGTGTCGACCAAGTGGTCAAGGCTCGCCGCGATCACGAATGCGCCGATCACCATCGAGATGGCGAGCACCGCGCTCACGATCGTCGTCCGAACCGGCACGGCAGACCGGCCACGCCCGGGCTCGAGCGCCATCCGCACGCCCACACCAGCCGAGGGCGGCGCACCGAAGCCTGCGAGCGCCGCGGCGAGGCGCGACGGGCGCGTCGCGTCGCGCTCGGCGCGCAACCCGGAGTACCGCCACGCCGGTACAGCCGCGAGCGCGAGCGTGATGGACAGGAGACCGACGAAGCCGAGCCCGAGGACTGCACCGTCGAACGCGATGCCCGGGTCGGGCTCGGCAGTGCGTGCGATCCCGATTGGCGTGAGCGGGGACGCCGCGACCGCGACGACCACCGCGACCAGAGCGCCGCCGAACGCGACGAGGCCCGCTCGGAGCATCGCCACGGCGAAGAGCTGCCCGCGTGTCCCGCCGAGCGCCCGGACCGTCGGCCCGTCGACCGAGTCGAGGAACGTCTGTCGGGTCAGCGCCTGTCCGATGACGAGCAGGCCGGTGAGCGCAATCACGATCGCGAAGATGCTGAGCGCCCCGACCTCGGGGCGCACCGCGCGGTCGACCTTCGCGCTCGTGTTCGTGGTCGACTGGAACGCGATCGCCTCGTCCGGGTGTAGCGCTTCCACGGCGCGCCGGAAGGCCGGGATGTCGGCGGCGCCGTGACGGAGTCGCACGACCTCGCCCCAGTACGGCACCGCGGCGGCCGGGTACCGGCGGCGGAACGCCGGCGTGAGGACCATCCGCTCGTCGGCGAAGCCTTCGTCGGTCACGATGTCGTCCGGCCCGAGGCCGATCCCCGTCACGCGCAGCGTGACCGGCTTCCCGATCTCGCCGCGCCTGATGGCGGCGCGCACAGCGGCGAACGTCGTCAGCTCGCCCGATCCAAGACGTTCGAGGTCGATGTTCCTCAGCACCAGGGTGTGGAGGAGGTCGCCGACACCGACGTGGTGCTGCGCAGCGAGGAGTGGATTGATCAACACCTCGCGAGCGCGTCGGGGATCCGGCATCTTCCCTTCGAGGATCTTCGGGCGACCGAACGAGTACCCGACGCCGCCGCCGAACGCGAGCACGATCCCATAGCCGTCGAAGTCCGCCACCGTCATCGGGTTCGTCGTGACGAGGGCTGTGCCGTCCACGCGCCCCGCCTCGGCGACCTGCGGCAGGCGCTCCACCTCCTCGCTGTGCAGCGCGCTGGCGGTGCCCCGATCGGGGTTGACCAGGATGTCCCAGGACTCCGTGTCCGCGAGGAGCCGCGAGTACGCCGTGTCAGTCCGCCGCGCGCCGGCGACCGCCGCGAGGACCGCACCACCGGCGATCCCGACGAGCAGTGCGAGCGCGAGCATTGCGCGCCACCTCGTTCGGAGCTCCGCTCGGAAGCGGAGCAGGACTGCAGCCAAGGGTTGGCTAGGCGCCGGGGGTGAGCGATGCCCCTGCCACGCCGGCGGTCGGAGCAGACTCGATGCGACCATCGCGCATGTGGACGATCCGGTCCCCCGCGGCGGCCACGTCGTCGTCGTGAGTCACGAGCAGGATTGTCTGGCCACCCGCGTGCAGGCGCCGGAACAGCTCGAGCACCTCGCTGCCCCCCTCGGAATCGAGCGCACCCGTGGGCTCGTCGGCGAGGAGCATCGTCGGCTCGTTCGCGAGCGCACGTGCGATCGCGAGACGCTGGCGCTGCCCACCGGAGAGCACGCCGGGGGCTTCCTTCGCCTTGTCGGCGAGACCGAGGAGATCGAGCAGATCGCGTGCGCGCGTCTCGGCGCGCTTGCGCGGCGCACCGGCGATCACCGCGGGCAGCGTCACGTTCTCCAGGACGCTCATGCCCTCGAGCAGGTTGAAGAACTGGAAGACGATGCCGATGTGGCGGCGGCGCATGATCGCCAGCTCGTCCTCGCTCTTGCCGACGAGCGATTCACCTGCAAGCGAGATCTCGCCGTCGGTCGGCGTGTCGAGGCCGGCGACGAGGTTCAACATCGTCGACTTCCCGCACCCCGACGGACCCATCATCGCGACGAACTCCCCCGAGTGCATCGTGAAGTCGACGCCGCGCAGCGCGCGGACGGGTGCCCCTTCGGACTCGAACGTCTTGCGCAACCCGCGCGTCTCCAAGACGTTCGTGGCCGCGGCCTTCTCATCCGGGACGATGCCCTCGTTGCTCATGTCCTGCTCCCCTGCCATGGGTCAGTGATCTCCTTCGATCAGGTACGCCTGGACCTCTTGGGTCCGGCCCTTCACCGCTTGCGAACCGAGCTCCCGGCATCCGGGACGATCCGTCAGTCCGTCGAGCGTCGGCTCGCTCAGCACGATCCCTGACGGGCGCGCGAGATCCTGGAGGCGCTGCGCGAGGTTCACCGTGTCGCCCACGAGCGTGTACTCGAGGCGTTCCTCGGAACCGAGCAGCGCGGCCGCGACCGGCCCGGTCGAGAGACCGATGCCGAGCACGAAGGGCGACAGCCCCTCGCCACTCCACCGGTCGTTCACGATCGCCTGGCGTTCCTGCATCGAGCGCGCCGCGGCGAGCGCGCGATCGGCGTGATCCTCGACGGAGACCGGCGCGCCGAAGCATGCCATCACCGCGTCGCCGACGAACTGCATCACGGTGCCGCCGGCGTCAAGGATCGCGTGGTTCATCTCCGCGCGGTGCTCGTTGAGCTGGTGTGCGAGGGCGCTCGGGTCGGCGTCCTCCGCGATCGCGGAGTAGCCGCGGATGTCGGACATCAGGACGGTGACGACGAGCTCTTCGGTCTCGCCGATGCGTCCGCCTTCGAGACGCACCTTCTCGGCGAGCCCAGTGGGGAGCAGCCGGCTCAGCGTCTCACCTTGTTCCTCGCGGTCGACGATCGCCTGGTGCAACATCCGGAGCCGACGCAGTGATCCCGACGTCCCCGCCGTCGCGTCGCGTGAGATGTGCAGGAAGAGTGCTTCGACCGCGTTCGAGATCGCCTCGGGCGTCGTGCCCCGCGTCGCCGCGATCGCCTTGATCGGGCGCCCCTGCGCGACCTGCTGCAAGAGATCCTCGTCGTCGTCGGTGAGCCCGCCCTCGCCGGTCACCGGCGTCACGAGCGCTTCGACGATCTTGGGGTCGAGCACGGAGCCGCCGCTCGCGACCTCGCGTACCGCGCGCGCGAGCTGGTCGCCCTCCGCGATGCGATCCTTCAGGAGGTACGCGTACCCCGCCGCGCCGTCGGCGAGCAGCGACACCGCGTACTCCGGGTCGTCGTACTGCGACAGCACCACGACGCCCGTGCCGGGGTGTCGCTTGCGCAGCTCCTTCGCCGCGTCGATGCCCTCGCTCTGGAAGTTCGGTGGCATCCGGATGTCCGTGACGAGGACCTGCGGTGCAGCCGCCACCGCGCCCGCGACCAGCTCGTCGTAGTCACCGGCCACCCCGACGATCTCCAGGTCCTCTTCGAGCGCGAGCAGCGCCCGCACGCCCTCGCGGACGATGACGTTGTCGTCAGCGAGGAAGACGGTGATCGCGGTGGTCGGCGGCCCCATGGCACCCATTGAGCAATCTCCAGCGTCGGCGGACAAGGGGGTCCGTGCCCGGGTCACAGGGGTGCCTGCATCCCCGCGCCCACCCGCACTGCCCCCCTCGCCCATCCTCCCCCGTTCCCGTACCGTTACGGGGCAACGGTCGTGGCGTGTCGTCTGGTGGAGGGTGAAGCATGCGCATCGAGTCCTCGGTTCTGGCGCTCTCCTGGATCCCGTCCGAAGCCGTCACCGGCCTGCCGAAGCAGTTCTTCGAGACCGGGGTCACGCACTACGACGACCCCCCGCCCGACATCGTCACCTCGAGCGAGGAGCTCGAGGCGCTCAGGCTCGCCGGCCGCTTCCGCTTCGCCAACCACCTCACCGCCTGGGTCGAGGTGGAGGACGGACGCATCACCGGCGCCGGCTCCACCGGACGCGGCTTCATGGGCCTCACCACCGTGTCGTTGGCCGGGCGCAGCGCCGTGTTCAACCCCGTCGCGCTCCCTGACATCGTCAAGGATCCAGAGACCCATGGCACCGAAGTGCGCTTCGTCCAGACCTCGGGGGGCCGGGCCCCACTCCCCGCACCCCGCCACGTGAAGCACCCACCGTTCTTCCAGCTGAAGCCGCCCGATGTGTGGACCACGCTCGAGCTCACGATCCGGGCCGACGGCACGTCGAGCTTCCAGGTCCTCGGCGCGAGCAAGTTCCCGCGTCACTGGGTGTACGACCAGGAGGGTGCGCTCGCAGCCAAGGCGGGACTCGCCGACTTCAATGACTGGTACCGGACGTCGTTCGGCAAGCACACGCCGTGGGGCAAGCACGACTCGCGCGCCTACGTGACCGCGGTCGAGAGTGCACTGGAACGGCAGCTCTCGACGTCGATCATGCGCGGCGACGCGAAGCCCGAGATCCGGAAGGTGAAGAAGGGCCACGACCTCACCGAACAAGGCGCACCCGGCGACGAGCTGTACCTCCTGCTCGACGGCGTGCTCGACGTCGTCGTCGACGACGACGCGGTCGCCGAGGTCGGGCCCGGCGCGATCCTCGGAGAGCGTGCGCTCCTCGAGGGCGGGCTGCGGACCGCCACGCTGCGCGCGCTCACCAAGTGCACGGTCGCGGTGGCACGAGCTGACCAGGTGGATCGCGACGCGCTCCAGGAGCTGAGCGAAGGACACCGCCGGGAAGAAGCCGGATCATGACCCGCTGACGCGGCTCGACTCGCCTGACGGTCACTGCAAGCGCTTGGCCACCTGCTTGCCCAACGCGGCCAGCTCGGCGCGGATGGTCGCCGGGTCCTTGGTGCCATTCTGGTTCGACAGCGAGAACGATGCCTTCGGTGCCAGCACCCAGATCGCCGGCACGTCGCCCGACGGGAGGACCTGGAAGAACGCCTCCTTGCCGACTCCCGAGACCGACTCGTTCGCGACCCCGCCGGTCGGGGTGTCGCGGCTGAACGCGAACTGCTCGTCGCGCCGGGAGATGTACGCGGAGACACCCACGTCGTCACCGGCGTCGTTGGTCCAGTGACAGAACACGTTGGTGCTACTGCTCCCGCCGGTGGACGTGAGCTTCACCGGCGCGCCGACGACCTTCGCGATCTTCGCCGGGCTCAAGAGGCCCTTGCACGTGACCTTCTTCGCGTCGAGGGTCGACGCACCGGCCACGCCGACGACCTGACCGACTGCCCACACCGTGGCGATCACGAGTGCCATGCGAACCACCCTGAGCCTCATCGTTCCTCCTGATCGGTGTTCTCATCGGACGCGGACCGGCTGGAGCAGACTGGCGGAGCGACGGCACTGGAAGCAAGCGCGCCCTTGTCCGGGCCAAGCTTGCGGTCGCGAATCCCCGCTCCCGGTAACGTGCCCGCGGTGAAGTGCCCCGCCCCGACGCTCATCCTCACCCTCACGCTCATGACCGTCGGCGCGCCCTGGGTCGTGGCCGTGGGGACTGCGCTCGACGCGCCCCCGGCCTTTGCGACCACCGCTCGAGACGACGTGAAGCCCTGCGCCGACGGCCAGGAGCCTGGCCCCGGCGAACGGTGCACGGGCCCCGTCGACAACAGCTCGGGCGGGGGCGGCGGCGGCTTGACGATCGCGGTGTCCGTAGCCGTCGGCCTCGCGATCGCCGGGGTTGCGTTCGTCGTGCTGCGCCGCCAGCTCGCGTCGATGGGTCGGCCGCCGGGCGAACCCGGTCCCGCGACGAGTCCGGGCCCCGGAGCACGAGAGGCACCCTGATGCGGATCGCGACCTGGAACGTCA
>JBBQFJ010000016.1:0-34233 GCA_038321755.1 Acidimicrobiia bacterium
TGAAGTTCGCCCACCGAGGGTCAGGAAGCGGCCCTTCGTCGGTCGAAGGCGGGGACCAGATCACGGCAATGACGTCCTACTCCGCTTGTTGACGCACAGCTTGTTGACGCACAAATGGTTGCAAAATGGTTGCACGGACCAGAAACAGGAAGGCCCCGAGCGCGTCGCTCGGGGCCGCTGACCAGCACTTTAGGTTGTGGCGGGGGTGGGTTTTGAACCCACGCCCTTAGGGTTATGAGCCCGACGAGCTACCAGACTGCTCCACCCCGCGGCGTGCCCTCATGGTATCGCCGCCACGTTCGCCCAGTCACAACGGGACTAGGTGGATCAGGGTCCGTCCGCCTCCGCGTCGGGCGTCGCCCCCTGAACCACGTCGCGAGTGAGGCGTCGGCGTGCGCGACCGTCGCCTCGAGGCCGAGCGTCGCGAACACGATCCCCCCGGGGGTGATGGTCCCCGGGGGTGATGGTCCCCGGGGGTGATGGTCCCCGGGGGTGATGGTCGACGCGTGACCTCGCCTTCGCGAACACCTCATGCGGGGGCCGTACCGTCGAGGTTGCATCTGGAGGATCCCATGAAGCGAAGTCGAATGATCATCATCATCCGCAGCGTCATCGCGGCGTTGCTGCTCTGCCTGTCCATCGCCGGCTTCGTCGGCGGTCGGCCGGTGATGGGCCTGCTGTTCCTGCTCCTCGCCGGCGCCAACGTCGCGCTGACCCTGACGATGCACCGTCGCCGGAGCGAGCTCGCCCAGCGGCTCCCCGGCCTCGCGGCCCGGACCGGCGCCGCGCCCTTGCTGAACCCTGCGACGCCACCGACTCCCGCTGCATAGCCCTGGACCTGCGTCTCTCAGCGTCGAATAGGAAGGTGAGAGACGCATCCAAGGTTTGGGGGTGGGTTCGCGGTGGGGTGGATCAGCCCCAGACGAGGGGGAGGTGGTCGGCCTGGCGGATCCCCGGGGAGTAGTGGATCTCGGCGCCTTCCTTGATCCGGTACTCGGGGATCCGCCGGTGGAACTCCTCGATCGCGACGCGCAGCTCGAGTCGGGCGAAGTGTGAGCCCAGACACCGGTGTGGACCGGCACCGAACGCGAGGTGACGGTTCGCACCCCGCTCGAAGTCCACGACGTGCGCGGCGTCGAACTCGTCCTCGTCGCCGTTCGCAGCACCGATGAGCACGGCGCACCCGTCGCCGGCCTTGATCGCGACACCACCGATCGTCGCGTCCACCTTCACGACCCGCGCCACCATCGTGACCGGGGTCTCGTAGCGCAGCAGCTCCTCGACGGTGCCGTCGACGAGCGCGGGATCGGCGACGAGTCGCTTGCGCTCGTCGGGGTGGTTCGCGAGGAACGCGATCATGCAGTCGAGCGTCGCGGTGACGGTGTCGAGCCCCGCCAGCATGAGCAGGTGGCACGTCCCGAGCATCTCGCTCTGCGTGAGCGGTCGGCCGTCGACCTCGCCCACCGCGATGCGCGAGAGGAGCCCGTCGTTGGGCTCCCGGCGACACGCCTCGAGCTGCTCCTCGAAGTACGCCGTGACCTTGGCGCCGACGGCATCGCGGATCCGCGCGGCTTCGTCGAGATCGTCGGTGTCGGGACGAATGGTCTCGTCGCGCCACTGCAGGAGCTTCGGGAGGTCGGACTGCGGAAGGCCCATGAGCCGCAGGAAGATCGCCGACGGCAGCGGCGTCGCGAAGTCCTCGTGGAACTCGCACTCGCCCTTGTCGACGAAGCCGTCGATGATCTGGTTCACGAGCACGCGCACGTCGGGCTCGAGCTCGAGCATCCGCCGGGGCGAGAACTCGGGATCGAGCAGCCGGCGGTACTTCGCGTGGTCGGGTGGGTCGACCTGGAGCGGGATCAGCGGCTGGTCCTGGCCGATGTCGACCGCGCCGGGCGCCGAGGAGAACACCTCGGGGTGCTTCAACGCCCAGATCACGTCTTCGTAGGTCGCGAGGTAGACGGTCTGATCGCCGGTCGGACCCGGCACGCGCGCGACGGGACACTCGTCCCGGATCCGCCGATACCCGTCGTGGGGTTCGTCGGCCGCACCCAGGTCGAACAACAGAGCGCCAGGGTCCGTCACGAGCGTGTTCGGGTCGTTCACCGTTCCTCCTCTGCACCCCGCAGGGCACTCCAACAGAACCGCCACAGATAGGTGGCTTCGTCGAGCGGCTCCACGCGGCCGAGGGTGACGTCGTGGATGCCTTCGAGCACGAGCGCGAAGACCGTGCGCGCGTCGCGTGCCGGGTCGAGCGTGTCGAGGGCACCTGCGACTTCGCGCTCGAGCAGATCGACCATCGGTGCGAGCGCTCGACGCAGCTCGTCGGGCCGTGCCTCGGAGAGGCGCCGGTGCTCACGCACGAGCACACCCGCGTACCCGAGCGCACCGGAATGCGTGAGGAGCTCGAACACGCCGATCACGTAGGCGCGGAGCCGTTCCTCGGGCACGTCGTGTGCGTCGACCACCTCGGCGAGCACCTCGGCACCGAGGCGACTGTCCTCCTCGAGCAGCGCGACGAGCAGGTCGTCCTTGCCGGCGAAGGATCGGTAGAAGCTCTTCAGCGAGAGGCCGGCGCGCTGCGCGACCTGGGCCACCGTGAACCCCGCGTTCCCGGTCTCGTTCGCCAGATCACGCGCCGCGGCCACCAGTCGTTCGAGGCGCTCGACGGAGCGGCCGCGCGGTCCCTCGAGCGACCGCTCGAGCGCCCGGTCCCGCCACGAGGCAGACAGAGTTTCCGAACTGGAGAACATGATTCTCCCACGGTATCTCCGATTGCGCCCTACGCTCTGCGCCCATGAGCACCCCTGGCACCACCCCAGCAACCAGCCCAGCAACCAGCCCAGGCCGAGCCAGCAGCCCGCGACGCGTCACCCGGCTCCTGCGCCGAGCCCTGGTGGTGGCGTTCGCCATCGGCAT
Source organism: Acidimicrobiia bacterium (assembly GCA_038321755.1). Taxonomy (GTDB): domain Bacteria; phylum Actinomycetota; class Acidimicrobiia; order IMCC26256; family PALSA-555; genus JALHSW01. The sequence goes on from JBBQFJ010000016.1 coordinate 2,920, forward strand.
CGTCGGCGCGGTCGCGGCGGGGCCGGCGCTGGCCCAAGGCAGCGGCGACAGCGTGCGCGATCGGGTCTCCGACCGACGGATCGGTGTCGGGAACGTCTTCGTCCCCAAGGGCGACGCGCTCGACACTGCGGTCGTCGCGGTCGACGGGAACGCCTACGTCGACGGGTCGACGACCGAGGACGTCTTCGTGGTCAGCGGCAACGCGGTGATCACGGGCAACGTCGGCGGCAGCGTGGTCGTCCTCGACGGCAACGCGACCATCTCCGGTCGCGTCGGCACCGACGTCGTCGTGCTCGGCGGGCGCGCCATCCTGCAGGACGGTGCGGTAGTGCGAGGCGACGTGCAGTCGTCGAAGGAGCCGCGCGTTGCGAGCGGCGCCACGGTGAAGGGCGACGTCAAGGACATCGACATCACCGGGATGTTCACCGCACTCGGGTTCTCGATCCTCGGTTTCTTCTGGCTCGCCGTCACGATCTCGACGGCGATCCTCGGCGCGGTCCTGCTCGCGCTCTTCGGTCGTCCGTTCGACAAGGCGGCCGAGACCGCGCGCACCGCGCCCGGCAAGACGATCGGTTGGGGGATCCTGCTCTCGGTCGGTCTGCCGGTGCTCGCCGTCGCCGCCGCGTTCTCGCTCGTCGGCTTGCCCCTCGGCATCGGGACCGGTGGCGCGCTCGGCGTGATCGGTGCGCTCGGGTACGTCACGAGCGCGCTGTACCTCGGGCGTCTCATCATCAAGGCACCGCGCAACATCTTCGGGGCGTTCTTCGCCGGCTGGGGAATCCTGCGCGTCCTCGCGCTGCTGCCTGGCATCGGCGTGCTCGTCTGGACGGTGGCGTCGGTAGTGGGTGTCGGAGCACTGGCGGTCGCTGCATGGCGCGGGTCGCGCGCCCCGCGGGACACGGAACCGCCCGTCGACGCGACGACGGCCGACGCAGCTCCCTCCGACGCGGCTGCCACTGGAGCCGGCGCGGGCGGCGGCACCGCGACCAAGACTGCGGCGAAGCCCGACACCACGACGCCTGACACCCCGACGCCTGAGCCCGCCGCCTCCGAGTCGAAACTCGCGAAGAAGGCGCCGGCCAAGAAGGCGGCGCCGATCAAGAAGGTCGACCCCAAGCAGCCCGACGAGCCGTCAGGCTCCTGAGTCGAGCGTCGCTCAGCCGATCTCCACGAGGGAGCGCAACCCGAGCGAGTCCATCGCGTTCGACAGCCAACGCGTGACGCTCGGGAGCTGATCCGTGAGCAGGATCACGCCGAACACCGCGAGGATCGCGGCCGAGATCAGGGTGAGGGCCTTCGAGTGGCGCTTCACCCACCTGAGTGGCGCCGCGAACTGACCGAAGGCGAGCCCGACCGCGAGGAACGACGCGCCGAGACCGAGTGAGTACGCGGTCAGGAGCACCACTGCGCGCCCGAGCTCCTGACCCTGGGCTGCGAACCCGAGCACGGTCCCGAGGATCGGACCGATGCAGGGTGTCCACCCCAGCCCGAACGCCACACCGGCGATCGGCGCGGCGATCGGTCCGAAGCGATCGAGGTGCGGCTGGAACCGGAACTCTTGGTAGAGCCGCGGCGTCGTGAGCAGCTGCGACCCGGCCAGGTAGGCCGCCATCAGGAGGACGAACCCACCCGAGATCCGCGTCAACGTCGACTGGTTCTCGAAGAGCGTCTGACTCACCGCGGTCGTCGCGAGGCCGAGGAGCACGAACACGACCGTGAACCCGAGCACGAAGAGCCCGGTCGTGAGCGCGATGCGTCGGAGCGACTGGGCACGGCCTTCCTCGATCTCACCGAGCGTCAGCCCCGAGACGAGGCTGAGGTATCCCGGCACGATGGGGAGCACGCACGGGGAGAGGAACGAGATGACCCCACCGGCGAAGGCGACGAGCACGTAGACGTCGCTGGTCGCGTCTTTCACCGCGCCCAAGATGCCCGCAAGGAGGAAGGAGGACAGCACACCGATCACGTCTGCACGAGGCTAGGAGGTCTTCCGACCCGACGAGCAGTCGGCCGCCGTAGCTGCGGACTATTCCTCGGTGCGTGCGCGTTCCTCGGCGATCCGGCCTTCAGCGAGGGCGATGTACTCGGGGTCGGTGTCGAAGCCCACGTAGTGACGGCCGCTCCGCAGCGCCGCGACGGCTGTCGATCCCGATCCCATGAAGGGGTCGAGCACCACGTCGCCGACGTAGGTGTAGAGCGAGACGAACCGCTCGGGGAGATCGACCGGGAACGGTGCGGGGTGTCCGACGCGACGAGCCGACTCAGGGCGGATCTCCCAGACGTCGAGCGTCGCTGCGAAGAACTCCTCCTTGGTGATCGTGTTCTCGAAGGGAAGCCCACGTGCCTCCCGTTCCTTGCGGGTGATCGCACGATCGAACCGACCCTTGCTCGCGATCACCACTCGCTCGGTCACGTCACGCAACACCGGGTTCGACGCCGACATGTAGGAGCCGAACGCCGTCGAGCCCGAGGCGCCCTTCGCCTTCTTCCACACGACCTCGCCCCGCAGCAACAGCCCGAGATCGTCCTGCAGGATGCGCGTGACGTCACCCGCGAGCGACCGGTACGGACGGCGTCCCAGGTTCGCGACGTTCACCGCGATGCGGCCACCGGGCTCGAGCACCCGAGTGCACTCGGCGAACACGTCGCGCAGCATCTCGAGATACTCCAGGTACGAAGCCGGGATCCCATCCTTGCCCAGCTCGAGTTCGTACTGCTTGCCGGCGAAGTACGGCGGCGACGTGACGACGAGCGCGACGCTGCTGTCGGCGATCCCCTGCATGTCGCGTGCATCGCCGCACACGATCGTGTCGAGGATCGGACACGAGTTCACAACGTCGTCGTCGGAGATCTCCGGCGCGCGGAAGCGCGCGTAGAAGTCGCTCGCGTCGTGACTCTCGCGGTTTCCTGCACCGAACGCACGCGTGCGTGTCGCCATCCCCCGAACGGTAGTAGCCGGACGGGAAGGATGAGTCAGTCGAGGGCGACCGAACCGCGTCGTCGTTTGCGAAGCACGAATCCGCCGACGCCCAGCGCGGCAAACGCTCCCGCAGCCGCCGCGATCCCCAACGGCGAACCGCCGTCTTCGGAGCGCGACACGAGCGGACCCGAGGCCTGCTGCCCATCGCGGCCGGCACCGGGACCGCCCCCGCCGCCGGCGCCGTTCGCGTTGGCTCCCGACCCGCCCGAATCGGACCCGCTCGACCCGCCATCGCCGGTTCCCGAGTCCGAACCCTTCCCCGATCCCTTCCCCGAGCTCTTGCCAGAGCCCTTGCCCTGCTTGGCGCCGTCGGCCTGGTCTCCCTTCGTCGCCGCATTGGGACCACTCGACGTGGCCGCGGGTGCCGCGATCGCGGGCGTCGTGACCGGTGGCGGGGGCGGCGGCGCACTGGTCGGCGGTGGTCCACACCCCGCGACCGCGCAGAAGGAGCTGAACGGCGGCGGACCGTTCCCGAAGTGCCAGCCCTCGACCGCACCGTCGGTGACGGACGAACCTCCCGCGCCTCCGCCCGAGTACGAGAACCCGCCGGCTCCCGGACCGGCGCGCCAGTACGACCAGTACGAACCGCTCGACTCGCCGAGGCACTCGCCCTGGATTGCCGGATTGCCGACGCCGTTGATGCTGCACACCGCGACGCCCGGCCCGTACGTGATCGTCTCCACACTCGCGACCGACTGCAGCGCGCCGATCCCGCTGATGGATCCGTTGAAGCTGATGACATGGTTGCTGCCGTTGATGTTCACGACCGCACGACTCGAGCCGGCCGCGGGCGCCGAGGCGGGAGCGACGAACGTCGCTCCCGCGATCAGCGCGCACAGCGCGGCGATGCGCGTGAACGATCGCATCGCCCGACTCATCCGGTGAAGCGCGGGACGAGGACGACCGCGTCTGGGGACACTGCGACGGTGACCGCTGCCGGCCCGCTCGGGTCGACGATCACGCCGTTTGCCTGACCATCTGCATCTCCGGCGCCGCCATCGGTGAGCGTCAGCGTCACCACGTTGCCTGAGAACGACGCGAGCGACGTCGCGTCCGACCAGGCGGAGCCGTGGAACTTGAAGTAGCGCGACAGCGTCGTCCCGACCGGGAGGGTGAGGTGCACAGTCACGATCTCACCGTCATCGAGGCCCGTGACCTCGAACGAGACCAGCCCCCGCGGGAACGACACGCCGAATGGCGGCGCCGCCAGTGTCGCGGGATCGACGACCGCCACGTTCTCGAGCGCGCCGCTGTCCGTATCCAGGCTCAGCGCACCACCGCCAACCGCGGCCGGGAGCGTGATCGGGTGGGTGTACGGCGCGCTGGCAACCGGGATCGACGCACGCACCAGGGCTTCGACGCTCTGCGAGGTCGCGAAGGTGTTGATCGGTGGGAACGCGTCGCTCGGGCTCGCGATCCGGCCGTCGCCGACTTGGACTCCCGCCAAGTAGGCGTCGGCGTCGGGCAGGCCGTCGGTCCGACCCGCAGCCGAGAGCGCCAGGGCCGCCTGGGCCGTCGAGTTCGGGTCATCGCTGCCGAAGAACTGCCACGCACCGTTGCCCTGCTGCGCAGCCTCGATGAAGTCGAGCCCGGCGGCGACATCCGCATCGGACACTGGGATGCCGGCGGCGAGCAGGGCTCGGACCGCGTTGGACGTCGAGTCGAAGTCGATGTCAGTCCCGGAGCTGACGCCGTTGTAGACCCAACCTCCGTTCGCCTGCTGCGCGTCGCGCAGCACTTGGGTCGTCGTCGGGGGCACGCTGCCGTTGACGATCTCGTACGCGCGGATCGCGAAGGTGATGTCCGCCAGGCTCGCGATCGGGATACCGAACTTGTGGTCGCTGCCGACGTCGTCAGGACCACCGAGCGTCGTGACGAGGTTGCGCGGCGATCCGTCGCCCGAGGGGTCGAACGCCGTCGGGTCCAGCCCCAGCGGGTTCGTCACGAGGACGATCAGCTTGGCTGCCTGCCCCTTCGTGATCGAACCCTCGGCGAAGTCGTCGAGGAAGTCGAGCGGCGTCGTGCCCGCGGACGTCGACACGCCCAGGACCGCCGCGCGGGCCTCTGCGGTGCTCCACATGGCGCGGGTCTGCGCGGCCTGAGCGAACGCATTGACCGCGTCCATCGTCTCGTTGAGGAACCCACCCGCGAGCTCGAAGCCACCATCGGGTTGCTGTTGGGTTCGGAGCCACCCGACTGCGTTGGTCGCCGTCGAGGATGTCCCCGATGCGGGTGCACCGACGAGCGCCGAGAACGACGCACCGACGATCGCGACGACAAGAGCCGCGCGCACGAAGCGTGCCATGAGAGGTTTCCTCCGCCGGCCCCTGGTCCACGAGGGCCATATGTGACCGCTCGACTCGAGCGGCCTCCCAGTTCGGGAGCGCCGGTGGCCCGGCGGACGGCGGCAGGTAGCCTGGCTCACGGTCCCGACCCGGTTGCCCGAGCTCGGTACCGCTCACAGTTGCGGGTCAGCGTCGGTCTCGCACCGACTTCCCCCGCCCCGGATCGTTCCCTCCGACCGAGGTCGGTGAGGCGCTCCGGGACCACTCACGGCATCCGGGCCGTGAGTGACCGCTGTCGCTGCGGACATTACTGGAGAACGGTGCCAACGACGCAAGCCCCCGAACGCCGGCACCCCGAACGCCGGCACCCCGAACGCCCATGGCACGCGGTCACGTGGGTCGTGTGGGCGCTGGCCGCGGCCGCGTCGCTCCAGCTCGCGCCGAGCCCCGTGTACGTCCTGCTCGTCATCGGGATCGCGTGGCTCGTCGTCGCGGAGCACGGACTCGACGGTCCGTACGCGCGTGCGTTCCCGATCCTGGTGGGCGTCGCCGTCTTCTTCGCGCTGTTCCGGGTCGTGCTCATTGCGCTCACGACGCACGGCAACAGCGACATCCTCTTCACGACGCCGTCGTTCACCGTGCCCGCGATGCTCGGCGGCTTCACCGTCGGTGGATCGACGACCGCACCCGTCGTGTTGCAAGCCGGCGCGGAAGGGCTCGTCGTCGTCGGGATCATCGCGGTGTTCGCCGCGTTCAACGCGGTGGTGTCGCACTACGAGCTGGTCCAGACGACGCCGCGCGCGTTCTACGAGCTCGGGTTGATCGTGGTGGTCGCACTCGCGTTCGTCCCGTCGACCATCGAGGCGATCCGCGACGTCCGCGAGGCCGATCGGGCGCGCACAGGTGGTCGTGTCGTGCGGCGCGGCCGTCTGGTTCGTCAGGTGGTCCCCGTGCTCGAGCGCGGGCTCGAGAAGGCGGTGACGCTCGCAGAATCACTTGATTCGAGAGGGTTCGCGCACGGCGGCGCGTCGTCCCGAGAGCGCGGAGCGGGCTGGGCGGGGCTGGCGTCGCTGGTCGCGCTCGGAAGCGGCTTCGTCGCGCTGGTGGCGCGTGAAGACACCATCGCCCTCGCGCTCGGCGCAGTCGGGGTGATCGGGCTGATCGTGACGGTGATCGCCGCATCACGGGAGACGGGGCGGATCCGGTACCGCCCACGCCGATTCACCGCTGCCGATCGCCTCTGCATCGCGGGATCGCTCCTGGCGCCGGTGCTGCTCACGGTGCTCATCCTCACGGGCGACGACACCCTGACCTGGACCCCGAGCCCGGTGGCCTGGCCCACGTTCGGGATCCTCCCCGCCCTCGCCTTCCTGCCGCTGCTCTCACCCCTCGTCCGCCGGCCTGGGTTCGCGGTCGAGGTGACCGATGCCGCGGTGGCGCCGCGGCCGGCCGAAGTCGTCGCCGCGTGAGCGCGCTCTCCTACCGCGACGTCTCGTTCGCCTATCCGGACGGTCCCGCCGCGATCGAGCACGTGGACCTCGAGGTCGCGGCCGGCGAGGTCCTCCTCGTGGTCGGCGACTCGGGTTCGGGCAAGAGCACGCTCCTGCGCGCCGCGAACGGCCTCGTGCCCCACGCGACCGGCGGGCGCTTCAGTGGCGACGTCATCGCGTTCGGGCGCTCGACACGCAGCCACCATCCGCGCGAGCTCGCCGATGTCGTCGGGTTCGTGAGCCAGGACCCGGAGGCGCAGCTCGTCGTCGACGAGGTCGAGCACGACATCGCGTTCGTGCTCGAGAACCTCGGGCTGTCGGCCACGGCGATGCGTCGGCGCGTCGAGGAGACGCTCGATGCACTCGGCATCGCACACCTGCGTCGGCGCACGCCGACGACGCTGTCCGGCGGCGAGCGGCAGCGGGTCGCGATCGCCGGCGCACTCGCGGCATCGCCGTCGGCGCTCGTGCTCGACGAGCCCACGTCACAGCTCGACCCTCAGGGCGCGGAGGACGTGCTCGCGGCAGTCGCGCGACTGAACGCCGATCTCGGCACCACGGTGCTCCTCGCCGAGCACCGCCTGGAGCGGGCCGCGCCGCTCGCGGACCGCGCGGTCGTGTTGGGTCACGGTGCGGTGCCATCGCCGGCCACGGTCACCGACGCGCTCGCGTCGTATCCCGGGGCACCGCCGGTGACTCGCCTCGGGCGACTGCTGGGCTGGTCACCGCCTCCGCTGACCGTGCGCGACGCTCGTGCCTTCGCCGCGACCACGGACCTGATCGTCGACTCGGTGGTTCCAGCAGCACCCGCGACGCACGAACCGGCAGGCGACCAGCTCGTCGCCGCCGAGGGGCTCGTGGTCGAGCTCGGCGGTCGAGCCGTGCTGCACCACGTCGACGTCGGGATCGCCGCCGGGGAAGTCGTCGCCCTCCTCGGACGCAACGGCGCCGGGAAGACCACGCTGCTGCGGGCGTTCGCCGGTCTCACCAAGCCAAGTCGCGGGAGGATCACGAACAGTGGGACGGTCGCCTACGTGCCGCAGGACCCGAGCACGCTGCTCTTCTCCGCAACCGTCCGTCGTGAGGTCCTCGAGACGCTCAAGCTCCTCGGGCGCCGCGACGCCGGCGAGGTCGACGCCTGGCTCGAGCGGCTCGGCATCACCCATCTCGCCGAGCGGCATCCGCGCAGTCTCGCCGGTGGTGAGCGTCAGCGGGTCGCGATCGCGGCCGTCGCCGTGGGCGGTGCCGACGTGCTGCTGCTCGACGAGCCCACTCGCGGCATGGACGCGGCGTCGCGGGCGGCACTCGAGCGAGCGGTGCGGGAGCATGCGGCCGTCGGTGGTGCCGTCGTCCTCGCGACGCACGACGTCGAGCTCGCGGCGCGGTGCGCGTCGCGAGTCGTGGTGCTGGGTGACGGGGACGTCGTTGCCGACGGCGAGACGCGCGAAGTGCTGACCGGATCGCTGTTCGCCCCGCAGGTGCTCCGGGTGTTGCCGCCGTTCCTCACGGTGGAGCAGGTCGCAGCCGAGCTGGAGCGGACGTGAGCGAGCGCCTGCGCCCGGCCATGGTGTACGTCCTCGTCGCCGTCGTCGGCGTCGCGGCGTTCTTGTACCCGTTCTGGTTGCCGTCCACTGCGTTCCCGAGCTCGGCGCACAGCACGGATGCCCCGCTGTGGACGGCTGCGATCAGCGTGCTCGTGGTCGCGGCGCTCGCGCTCGAGGTGCGGCGCGGCACGATGAACGGCGCGACCGTCGCCGTGCTGGGCGTGCTGGCGGCGAGCGCCGGGATGCTGCGGCTCGTCGAGCTGCCGGGGAACAACGCCGGCGTCTTCTTCCTCGTGGTGCTCGGCGGCGTTGCGTTCGGGCCGCGCTTCGGGTTGCTGCTCGGCCTCACCGCCATGGCTGCGTCGGCCTTCATCACGGGTGGGATCGGCCCGTGGCTGCCGTTCCAGATGCTCGGCCTCGGCGCGATGGGCGCCACCTCCGGCGCGCTCGGCCGGTGGACGAGCTACCTGGAGCCCCACATCGAGGTCGGGGTGGTCGCCGCGTTCGGCTGGCTCTGGGGATTCCTCTACGGAGCGATCCTGAACCTGTGGTCGTGGCCGCTCTTCCAGGGCGACGGCCCGACGCTGTGGCGACCCGGGCTCGGCCTCGTCGACACCGCGCAGCACTACTGGTCGTACTACGTGGCGACGTCCCTGGCGTGGGACGCCGCGGGCGCGCTGTTCAACGCGGTCCTCATCGTGGCGCTCGGGCTCACGCTGCTCCGCACGCTCCGCCGCTTCGCCCACCGGCTCGAGCCTGCCGTCGCGTTCGAGTAGTCGCCAACAGATGCGGTCCTGCGTCTCTGAGCATCGAATAGGAAGGTGAGAGACGCATCCAGGGGCTTGGGTTGGGGGGCTTGTGTCGGGGGGGTTGGGGTCAGGAGGCGCGGGCTTGGGCGCTCGACCAGCTCGCCCAGAGGCTGGCGTAGCGGCCCTCCTGTTGCACGAGCTCGTCGTGCGGACCGAGCTCCACGACCCGCCCGTCGTCGACCACCGCCACGCGATCTGCCCGCGCCGCGGTCGACAGACGGTGCGCCACCACGAACACGGTCCGTCGTTCGGTCAGCGCCTCGAGCGCTCGCTCGACCGTGTGCTCGGTACCCGGATCGAGGTTCGAGGTCGCCTCGTCGAGCACGAGCACCGGCGGGTCGACCAACGCCGCGCGTGCGAGTGAGATGAGCTGGCGCTCGCCGGCCGAGAGTCGGCTCCCGCGCTCGCGCACCTCGGTGTCGAGTCCCTCCTCGAGCGACGCGAAGCGCTCGCGGATCCCGAGCACCTCGAGCGCCGCGTCGACCTCGTCGTCCGTCGCGTCCGGGCGACCGACCCGCACGTTCTCGCGGATCGTCCCCGCGAACAGGTACCCCTCCTGGGGCACGACCACTATGCGCTGTCGCAGCGACGCCAGCGTCGCGTCGCGGAGGTCGACACCGCCGTAGCGCACGGTTCCGGCCCGCGGGTCGTAGAAGCGCGCCACGAGCTTCGCGAGCGTCGACTTGCCGGCGCCGGTCGGACCGACGAGTGCGATGCGCTCGCCCGGCTCGACGCGCAACGACACGTCGTGCAACACGTCGGGCCCGTCGGCGTACCCGAACGACACGGCATCGACCTCGAACGCGCCCCGTTCCGGCAGGTCGACCGCGCCCGGACGCTCGCCGATCGACGCCGGCGTGTCGAGCAGCCCGAAGAGCTTCGCGAGCGCAGCCGCGGCCGACTGGAGCGTGTTGTACAGCTGGCCGAGCTGCTGGACCGGCTCGAAGAGGTTGTTCAGGTAGAGGATGAACGCTGCGACGGTGCCGACCGACAGGATCTTCTGGTCGACGAAGAGCCCACCGATGCCCACGATCATCGCCACCCCGACGACACCGCAGAACTCGACGAACGGGAAGTACTTCGTCGAGATCTTGACCGTGGCGAGGTTGGCGTCGAACTGGGCCTCGTTCGTCTCCCGGAAGCGCCCCGCGAAGGAGCGCTCCCGCCCGAACGCCTGCACGACGCGCACGCCGGCCAGCCCTTCCTGCAACGTCGTGAGGTTCGCACCGATGCGCTCGCGCACCTCGAGGTACGCGCGGTTCGACTCCCGGCGGAACCACCGTGTCGAGAGGACGATCGGCGGGACCAGCACCAGGATGCAGAGGGCGAGCTGCCAGCTCAGGATGAAGATGACGACGACCGCGCCGAAGAACAGCAGCGCGTTCTGCACGAACATGGCCAGCCCCTGCTGCACCAGCTCCTGGAGCGCGTCGACGTCGGACGTCAGTCGAGAGACCAGGGCTCCCGTGCGCTCCCGCTCGAAGAAGTCGAGGCCGAGGGAGAGCAGGTGGTGGAACACCTTCACCCGGAGCTCACGCAGGAACTGCTCACCGATCCGCGCGATCGCCCAGATCGAGGAGCGACCGAAGAACAGGGCGGCGATCGCGACGCAGAGGTAGAGCGCGGCCGAGAGGTTGAGCGCGCCCGGGTCGTTCGCGCGGAGTCCGGCGTCGATGCCGTGCGCGACCAGCGCAGGCCCGGCAAGCAGGCACGCCGTCTGCCCGACGAGCAGTGCGACCGAACCGATCATCCGCCCTCGCCACGGACGCAGCATCCGACTCAGGCGCCGTAGCACGCCCTTCGCCTCGTCGCGACTCAGGGTCTCGTCGACCGCATCCGGGCCGAGGGCCCCACGGCCGCCTCCCCTCATGAGGCGCCCTCGGTGACGCCTTCGGCCTGCGCCAGCACGGACCGGTACTTGGCCGAGCTCGCGAGCAGCTGGTCGTGCGTGCCCTCGGCGACGACGCGGCCGCCGTCCAGCAGCACGACGCGATCGGCGAGCGCGATCGTGGCGGCGCGATGGGCGATGATCAGCGTCGTCCGCCCGGTCATGACCTCGCCCAGCGCCGCGCGGATCTCGTGCTCCTTCGTCGGGTCGACCGACGACGTCGCGTCGTCGAGGATCAGCACCCTCGGGTCCGCCAGCACCGCGCGCGCGATCGCGATGCGCTGGCGCTGGCCACCCGACAGCGAGAAGCCCTGCTCACCGATGACGGTGTCGTACCCACCGGGAAGTGCCGTCACGAACTCGTCGGCGCCCGCGAGGGCCGCGGCCCTCCGCACCTGCTCGAGCGGGGCCTCGGGGTCGGCGAACGCGATGTTCTCCGCCACCGTGTCGGTGAAGAGGAACGTGTCCTCGAACACGATGCCGACCTGCCGGCGCAGCTCGCGGACCTTGACCGCGCGCACGTCGACGCCGTCGAGCATCACTCGTCCCGCGTCCACGTCATAGAAGCGCGAGACGAGGCGGGCGATCGTGGTCTTGCCACTTCCCGTCGGCCCGACGACGGCAACCGCCTCGCCCGCGCGCACGACGAGATCCAGGCCGTCGAGCACCGGGGGGCCGTCGCCGTACGCGAACGAGACGCCGTCGAAGCGGAGCTCACCCGAACCACCGGGCGGGAGCGGCGTCGGGTGCGGTGGGTCGACGACCTCGGGATCGGTGGAGAGGATCGTGTGGATCCGGCCCGCCGATGACGACGCCCGGCTCGCCTGGGCGAGGAGCATCCCGGCCATCCGCAGCGGCCAGATCAGCATGAGGATGAACGAGTTGAACGCGACCAGATCGCCGATCGCGAGCTCGCCATCGAGGACGAGGTGCCCGCCGTACCAGAGGATGGCGACGAGCGCGAGCGCGGGCAGGAAGTCGACGAGGGGCAGGAAGCGCGATCGGAGGCGCGCACCCTCGAGGGCCTTCTCGAGGACGTCATCGGCCTCGGCCTGCAGGCGCCGCGCTTGCAGCTCCTCCGCACCGAACCCCTTCACGACGCGGACGCCGGCGACGGTCTCCTCGACGACGCCCGAGAGGTCGCCGAGCTCCTCCTGGAGGCGTAGCGACACCGGGGCGATGCGGTGCGAGAAGCGTGTAGCCGCGATGTTGAGGAACGGCAGCGCCCCGAGTGCGAGCAGCGCAAGCGTGACGCTCTGGAGCAGCATGATGATGACGACGACCAGGACGATCAGCAGGCTTGCGGCGAACAGTGGGAGCAGCACGACGAGCGTGTTGACCTGCTGGATGTCGGTGTTCGCCCGAGCCATGAGCTGCCCGGTCTGCGCACGGTCGTGGAACGCGAAGTGCAACTTCTGGAGGTGCGCGAACAGGCGCTCGCGCAGATCGCTCTCGACCCGGTAGGAGATCCGGAACGCGGCGTAGCGCCGACCACCGGTCCCGACGGCCTGGAACGCGCCCACCACCACGATCAGCAGGGAGGAGACGATGATCGCTTCGGTGTTCCCAGGGATGATTCCCTGGTCGATCGCCGCCGCGGCGAGCAGCGGTACCGAGATCTTCGCGGCGGTCCACAGGACGCCGGCGGCCACGCCACCGATCACCCAGCGGCGCTGCGTGCGGAGCGCGTCGAGCATGAGCCGCCAACCGGCCCGTCGCAGCTCACGCTCCCGATCCACCACTCCGACTGCCCGCACTCCGACTGCTCGCTTCTCTGGGTCGTCCCCGGCGGCACCTCACGCGCTCGGGGCGACCACTGACAGTACCAGTGAGCCCGGAAACGCGAGCCCGTGCCGGACGCGCGGCAGTTACGGTGCGTCGATGATCCTGGAGCTGGCGATCCTCGACGTCCGAGCGGGCGAGCACCTCGCGTTCGAGCAGGCCTTCGCGACGGCGAAGGACATCATCTCGGCGATGCCGGGATTCGAATCGCTCGAGCTGCAGCGTTGCCTCGAGGTCGCCGATCGCTACGTCCTGCTCGTCCGGTGGGATCGGCTGGAGGACCACACCGTCGGATTCCGGGAGTCACCCGACTATCAACGGTGGCGCGAGCTGCTGCACCGCTTCTATGACCCGTTCCCGACGGTCGAGCACTACGAGCCGGTGCTCCGGAAGGGCCGCGCGGGCTGAGGCCTGCGCTCGGAGTCCGAGGCCTCAGGCAGGCTCCGGCGCGTCTCCCGGGGGCACCGGGAACAGCTCGGCGACCATCTCGGTGAGGCCCGCGCCGTCAGCTGCCGGGTCGCCGACGAAGCCCGCGGCGCGTGCGCCGGCGTCGACGAGCACGCGCACGGCATCGCCCACGCGAGCGCTGTCGTCGCCGACCACCACGACGACGCGTCCGGAGAGTGCCGGCTCGGACATGGCGGCGCCTCGATCAGGCGTCGGCGAGCCGGCCGTACTTGCCACGGAAGAAGAGCAGCGGCCCGGCGTCGGAGTGCAGCCCGAGGTCGAGCACCCGCCCCACGACGATGATGTGATCGCCGCCGTCGTACTCGTTCCAGAACTCACAGTCGAGATACGCGAGCGTGTCGTGCAGCACGGGTGAGCCACCGACACCGAGGTGCCAGTCGGTGTGCCCGAAGCGGTCCGCGCCCTTCTTGGCGAAGAGGCCGGAGAGCTCCTCCTGGTGCTCGCCCAGGATGTTCACTGCGAACTTGCGGGCCTGCTCGATGCGGGGCCAGGTCGAGGATGTGCGCGCGACGCAGAAGAGCACCAACGGCGGATCCAGCGACACGGAGGTGAAGGAGTTGGCAGCCACGCCGACCGGTTCGTCCCCGTCGACCGCCGTGATGATCGTGACGCCGGTCGCGAACTGCCCGAGGACCGCGCGGAACTCGGCGGCATCCGGGCGATAGATCTGCTCGTGGGCGTCGGCCGGCTGCTCGTCGGCCGCCCGTTCAGTCACGAGCGGCCCAGGTGGAGCTGCATGCCCTCGTGGGCGGCGACGACCTCCGGACCGTTCGTCCGCGCCGAGATGTCGCGCGCGTGCTCGAGGATGGAGTCGATCGCGGCATCACCATGGCTCGGGCAGTGATGGAACAGCGCGAGCGTCTTGACGCCGGCCTCCTTCGCGACGAGCACCGCGTACTCGATCGTCGAGTGGCCGAAGTGTCGCTTTGCCTCGTACTCGTGGGCCGTGTGCTGTGCGTCGTGGATCAGGACATCCGCGTTGTCGCAGAGCTCGAGCACGTCGTTGGGCACGTAGTCGTCGGCATCGCCGGGCTCACAGCCGGGGCCATGGTCGGAGATGTAGGTGACGGTCTGGCCCTCCTGCTCGACGCGGTATCCCAGCGTCGGGTCGGTGTGGCGCACCCATCGCGAACGAACCTTCGCGCCGTTCACGGCGAAGTCGTCGACGTCGGTGTCGAGGAAGTTCAGCGTCCCCCCGAGATCGGCCGGCGTGATCGGGAAGTAGGGGGGCTTCATCACCCCGGTGAAGACGTCGGCGAGAGGACCCTCGTCCTGCCGCGGACCGTAGACGTCGATCAGCGCGTCGGGGCGGAACACGGGCGTGAAGAATGGCAGCCCGATGATGTGATCCCAGTGGAGATGGGTGAGCAACACGGTGGCGCGATACGGGCTCGTGAGGTTGTTGGCGACGAGTGCCGCCGAGAAGCGCTCGGTGACGACGTCGCCGTACTCGCGCAGCCCGGTGCCGAGGTCGAACACGATCGGTTCGTGACCCTCGGACTCGAGCGCGACACAGGAGGTGTTGCCGCCGTAGCGCGCGTAGCGAGCACCGTCGCATGGAGTGGACCCGCGAACACCGTAGAACGTGAGCTGTACTGACCCCGGCACGCAGAGGAGGATAGCCACCTCCTCGGTGAACTCAAACACGCCCCAGGAGGCGCCGGCGCCTACGACACGACGCGCTGCTTGAAGCCGCGGATGCCGAGCCAGGTGAACAGCGTCGTGAATCCGAGGAGCGCGCCGTAGATCGCCCACAGGCTCATGTGCTCGGCCGGGGTGAGCGCGGCGCGGAACCCCTCGCTCAGGTAGACGAGCGGGTTCACCAGCACCACGATCTGGAGCCAGCGGATCGGCTCGAGCGCGGCCCAGGAGTAGTAGATGGCGCCGAGGAACGTGAGCGGGAGCACGACCACGCCGAACAGGATCGGGACGTTGCGCGGCTCGAACCGGGTGCCGAAGGTGAGGCCGAGGGCCCCGGCCATGATGCAGCCGAGCGGCATCAGGGTGAGCAGCACGGGCCAGTCGATGTCGAGGTTCACCGGCGTCGCGGGCACGATCGCCGCGATCGGGAACACGAGCAGCGCCGAGAAGAACGAGATGATCGCACCGGCGATGATCTTCTCGAACGCGACGAGCGCGACCGGCAACGGTGCGAGCACCCGGTCCTCGATCTCGCGCGTGTAGCCGAACTCCTGCACCATCGGCAGCGCGACCGACTGGATGCCCTGGAAGATGATCGCCAGCGCGACGACACCCGCGACGAGCAGCGTCGAGAACGAACCGGTCGCGTCGCCCACGGCTCCACCGACGCCCTGACCGATCTTCGGGAATACATACGTGAACACGAAGACGAGCAGCAATGGCTGGAGCAGGGTCCGCGGGACGACCTCGCGCAGGTTCTTGCGGGTCACGGTGAGGTCGCGCGACAAGAGCGCCCGGAACGCGACGAGCGCTGCGGCGCGCGGCGTGCGCGACGGGATCAGGTCGGCGTTCGAGATCGTCTTGGTGCCGGCCGACGGGGTTGCGGTGATGGCGGTCATTCGCGGAGGTCCTTCCCGGTGAGGTCGATGAAGACCGTCTCGAGGGTGGGTTCGGTGATGGAGAGGTCGGTGACGGTGAAGCCGCCGCGCTCGGCGGCGCTCACCACTGCCGGAAGCACGCCGCTCGTGCCCCGCACATTGAGGCGCACGGTGTCCTCCACCTTGTCGGCGCGGTCGACGCCTTCGACATGCTCGGCGAGGTACGCCGCCATCGCGGTGAGGTCGCCGGGTGCCGAGACGGTGACGAACGTGTCGGCGCCGGTCGCGCGCTTCAGCGCCTCGGGGGTGTCGAGGGCGAGGAGCTTGCCGTGGTCGATGATCGCGAGGCGATCGCAGAGCTCGTCGGCCTCCTCCATGTAGTGCGTGGTGAGGAGGATCGTCTGGCCGTCGCGGTGCAGCTCGCCGAGGATGTCCCAGAGCGCGATGCGGCTCTGTGGGTCGAGGCCGGCCGTCGGCTCGTCGAGGAACAGGATCGCCGGGCGGTGCATGATCGCCCGAGCGACCATGAGGCGCTGGGCCATCCCACCCGAGAGCGCGAGGACCGGCACCTTGGCGCGATCCGCGAGGCGGAACTGGTCGAGCAAACGGTCGGCCTCGTGCCGAGCCGTGCGCGCGTTCATCCCGAAGAACCGACCGTGGAAGTAGAGGTTCTCCCAGACGTTCAGCGAACGGTCGAGCGTGTTCGACTGGGGGACGACGCCGATCACCTGCTTCGCTGCGACCGGGTGCGCTACGACGTCGACGCCGCCGACGAGCGCGCGACCACTCGTCGGGATCACGCGGGTGGTGAGCATCCCGGCCGTCGTGGTCTTGCCGGCGCCGTTCGGGCCGAGGAGGCCGAAGATCTCGCCGGACCGGACGGCCAGATCGAGGTCGTCCACGGCGCGGATGTTGCCGGGGTACACCTTCGTGAGGTGCTCGGTGCGGATCACCTCGTCGGTGTCGATGAGCGTGTCAGTGGTCATCTGCAGTCTTCCTGTCGTTGGTCGTCCCGTCGTGGTGGTGGGGTGACGCGACGAAGTGGTCGTGGAGCCGCGACAGGGTGCGCTCGAGCACACGCTGGTCGCTCGTCGAGATCAGGGAACGGAGCTCGCCGTCGCACTCGAGCGCGATGCGGTGCAGCCGCTCGCGCAGCTCGAGGCCGGCCGGGGTGATCACGACACGGAGGACCCGCCGGTCGCCGGGATCGCGGCGACGCTCGACGAACCCGTCGCGCTCGAGCCGGTCGAGCTGGGCGACGAGCGTGGCCGGCTCGATCCACAGCATCGCGGCGAGCTCCCGCTGACTCGGCTCGTTGCCGATCTTGTTCAGCACGATCCAGGTGGTGAGGCTGCCGCCCTCCTCGGCGAGGCGCGCGTCGAACCACTTCTGGGAGAGCCGGCCGGTGCGGCCGAGCTGGCGTCCGAGGAGCTCGACCTGATCTGGCTCGACCTGAGTCTTGGCGAGCCGGACGTTCTTCATCGTGGGCTAATGATTAGCACACGAACTATTGGTGAGCAAACGATCAGGTCGGGGCAGGACCCTCGGCCCGAACCTTCTCGACGTGCACCAGCGCCTCCCGGAGCTGCTCCACCCACTCTCCCTGGTGCTCCTTGACCAAGCGGACGCACCAGGCCAGCGCGTCGCTCCGGCTGCGCGCGACGCCGGCGTCGACCAGCGTGTCGAGCACGCGGCGCTCGCTCATGCGCAGCCGCGTCATGACCGGGACGCTCAGATGGGTGAACACGAGCCCGTGCTCGCCGCAGCGTGCACCCCAGGCGACCTTGCGCCCGTAGCGGTGCTCCGCCTCGTCCGCGATGCGCATGCGCTGCTCGCGGGTGTCCTCGCGGAATCCCTGGATGCGGGCGGCACCCGCCGCTCGCCTCGTGTCGTCGTCGGCACCCTTCGCGTGCTCGGGCTCGGGCAACGAGCCCACGACGAGGATCTCGTCGCGGTCGACCGACACCTCGGGTGCGGCCGTGAACCAGCCGTCGGGGAGTCGACCGGTGAACCAGGCGTTCAGATCGCTGAGCTGGTCGGCGCTCTCGAGGATCACTTCGGACTTGGGGGCGGGGGCAGGTCGATTCGGCATTTCATTACTTTATTACATACCTACATGAAAGGCAAACGCTCCCGGATGCTCGCAACGGTGCGCGCGATCTCGTCATCGTCCGCATACTTCGTCCGGGGCCAGAAGAAGCCTCGGAGGCCGTCCTTGCGCCGGCGCGGCACCACGTGGACATGGAGGTGCGGCACGGTCTGGCTGACGACGTTGTTCTCGGCGACGAACGTGCCCTGTGCGACCATCCCGTCCTGCACCGCGGCGGCCAGCCGCTGCACCTCGGCGAAGAAAGGCTGCACCAGCCCGGCCGGGAGCTCCCGGAGCGTCTCGACGTGCTCGCGCGGCACCACGAGCGTGTGCCCGGGAAACAGCGGACGGTGATCGAGGAACGCGACGGTCGTCTCGGACTCGGCGACGATCGCGGCCTCGACCTCGCCGCTGACGATCCGGCAGAAGAGGCAGTCGCTCGCCAGGACGACCTCGACCGCTACTCGGGGGACGTGTACGGACGCTGACGCGGCTTCGCGGCCTCGCGCTTGGGCACCATCACCTTGCGCCGGAAGTAGCAGACCTCTTCGCCACGCTGGTTGAAGCCGCGCGTCTCCACCGTGACGATCCCGCGGTCGGGCTTGCTCGACGATTCCTTCTTCTCGAGCACCTTCGTCTCGGCGTAGATCGTGTCGCCGTGGAACGTGGGGCGCTGGTGCTTGAGCTCCTCGACCTCGAGGTTGGCGATCGCCACCCCGCTCACGTCCGGGACGCTCATGCCGAGGACGAGCGAGTAGACGAGGTTCCCGACCACCACGTTCTTGCCGAACTGCGTCTGCGTCTCGGCGAACCACGCATCCGTGTGGAGCGGGTGGTGGTTCATCGTGATCATGCAGAAGAGGTGGTCGTCGGCCTCGGTGATCGTCTTGCCGGGCCAGTGCCTGTAGATGTCGTCCGGCTCGAAGTCCTCGTAGTACCGGCCGAACGGACGCTCGTAGACGGTCATGACAGCAAAGCCTATTGGTCGGCGCTGATCCCGAGGACCTCGGCGAGCTCCGGGCGACCACGGACACCGAGCTTCTCGTACGCACGCTGGAGGTGGTTCTCGACGGTACGGGTGCTCACGAACAGCTTCTCGGCGATCCCCTTGCTCGTGAGACCCCGTGCCGCGAGCTCGGCGACCTCACGTTCGCGGCGAGTGAGCGGTGTGGTCTCGTTGCTCACCTGCAGCGCCGGCGTGCGGGCCCCCTCGCACTCGCCGGCCAGCCGGCCGGCGCGTTGGACGGCTTCGGCCTCCCGGCGAGCGAGCCCCTGGCGCGCGAACGCGCGTGCGGCCCCGGCGGCAGCCTCGGCGCCGTACAACATCGCACCGATCGCCTCGAAGGCATCAGCCGCAGCTTCGAACTGTTCGGGGTCGAGGCTCGCCAGTGCCTCGGCGTGCGCGACCCGCGCCGGCATGAACGCGCCGTCGAGGGTCGACGCGAGCTCGCGGAGTCGGGCCAGCGATGCTTCGTCCTCCCCCAGCCGGACGATGTCGTACAACGCCCATGCCTCGAGCGCGCTGCTCCCACACTCGGCGGCGAACCGCGCCGCCCGGCGAAGCGTGTCGACGGCGAGCGTGTACTCACCGCGCTGCGCCAGCACCCACGCCCGGCCACGCTCGATCTCCGAGTCCAGCATCCGCAACGGCGTCAGGGGCTCGGCGTTCAGGTCGTCGAGCGCGGTGTCCGCTCCGTCGAGATCGCCACCGAGCGCGAGTGCCTGGGCCAGCCCGCCGTACCCCCAGCGCGCACCGGGGTGGTCGAAGTCGTCGTAGACGAGCGCGGCTTCGCGGAACCATCGCGCCGCAGTGCGAACGCGACCCTGGTGCAGGCTGATGCGGCCCAGGATCACCGAGAACCACGACTGACCGTCGCGGATCTGACGCTCGGTCGCGCCCTCGTACCCCAGGCGCGCGGTCTCCTCGGCCTCGGCGAGGCGGCCCGCCTCGCACAACGCCAGCGCGCGGGCCACGAGGTAGATCCCCGGCCCGGCGATCTGGATCTGGTCACCGAGCGCGATCCGTGCGTCGAACGCTCGGTCTGCGATCGCAACGGCTTCGACCGTGCGCCCGGCCATCGCGCGCCCGACCGCGCCCGGAAGTGCGCCGTGGACGAACGCTCGGTCGTGGTCACCGACGCGCTCGAGCAGCGGATCCACGATCGCGAGCGCGTCGTCGATCCGGCCTTCGAAGAGCACATGGATCGCGCGTTGGGCCGTGAGCTCGTCGCGCAGCTCGTCGTCGGTGACGGCAGCCTCGGCAGCCTCGATGACGGCATCGGCCTCCGCGGCCCGGCCGAGCCCGCGAAAGAGGTTGGACGACCGGGCCAGCGCCATCATCGTGCGCTCGCGATCATTCGTGACGAGTGCCTCACCCGCGAGCAGCACCGCCTCCGCCTCGTCGTGCCGGCCGAGCTGGTCGAGCGTCTCGCCGAGCAGCGAGGCGCTGTCGGCATCGGGCGCCTGCGTCCACGACGCCCGGGCGAGGCGTTCCGCCAGCGCGACGTCGAACGCGAATCGGGCCTGCAGTGCACCTTCGAGGAGGACGTCGGCTCGGCCCGGTCCGCCGCCGTCGAGACGCCAGAGCGCGACGCGCAGGGTGTCTTCCCTCCGCCGCGTGCCCCGGGCCTCGATGCGATCCGCGAGCGTCCGACAGATCTCCTGGCGTCGGCGGAGCGGGATCCCGGCCCGCACGACCTCGCCATAGAGAGGATGCGCCATCCGCACCTGCTCACGCGCGCCCTCGACCACGATCTCGATCAGACCGCGACGCTCCAGGGTGTCGATCGCCCCCGGGGACGCCAAGGCCTCGAGGTCCGTGGTGCCGACGGGTTCGCCGACGCTCACGACCTCCATGGCCGAGCGCGCCGCGTCGTCCACGGCACCGAGACGGAGGCCGACGACCTCGCCCATCCGGATCGACGGCGAGATCGAGCCCACCAACCGCCACATGCCGCTGGCTTCCTGCAGCGTCTCGGCCTCGAGCGCACCGATCACGAGCTCTCGCAGGAACAGCGCGTTCCCACCACTCGTGCTCCACAGCATGTGTGCGGTCATCCCGTCGACCGGGCCGCCGAGCGCCTCCGCGACGAGCTGCTCGGCGGCGGCCGCGGAGAGCCCGTCGACGTCGAGGCGGGCGAGGAGCTCGTCCTTCCAGAGACCGGTGAGCGCCTCCGGAACCGGCCGATCGTCGGTGCGCAACGTGACGACCACGAAGACCTCGGGCCGACCGGCGAGCAAGAGCAACAGCGCCGCCGAGGACTCGTCGAGCTCCTGTGCGTCGTCGACGACGAGCAGGAGCTTGGACCCGGCCGCGGAGCCCAGGATCGCCTCGCACGCCAGGCGCAGTGCGTCGACCTGGCCCTCCGAGACCCCGTCGAGTGCGGGCAGGAGGGGCGCGAACGCACCGAACGGGATCGTGGCTGCGCTGCGGTTGGCTCGCACGACGGCGTGCTGCCAGCCGCGCGCGGTACCGAGGACGACGGATTCGGTGGCCAAACGGGTCTTGCCGACCCCGGGCGGCCCGGCGAGCACGACGCCCGCACCGCCGGTGTCCATCGCTTCGCCGAGACGATCGAGCTCGTCGTCTCGTCCCACGAGCGGCCAGGAAAGGATCATGCGCCCCCAAGTGTTACAGCCCGCACAGGAACCGCGATCGCGTGCCCCACGGGCCCGTCGAGCAGCCTGATCCGAGCAGCGCTCTCAGAAGAGCGCTCTGAGAAACGCACGACGAGAAAAGTAGGTTGGGTACCTCGATGGGTATGCAGATGCACCAGACGATGATGGGCTTCCGTCGCGACCCCGACGTCGTGAACGGGAAGACAGTCGAGCGCGAGCTGATCCGGCGCGTGCTGCGCCTCACCCGTCCGTACCGCGGTGCGCTCATCGGCTTCCTCGTCGCCGTCATCGCCTCCGCGGTCGTGGCCGTCATCCCCGCGCTGCTGTTCCGAGCGCTGCTCGACACGGCCGTGCCCCAGAAGAACGACCAGCTCGTCCTCGGTCTGGCGCTCGCCGCGGTTGCGCTGGCGATCGCGAGCGCGGGGCTGAACCTGCTGCAGCGCTGGTACTCGGCCAAGGTCGGCGAAGGCTTGATCTTCGACCTGCGGGTCTCGCTGTTCGACCATGTGCAGCGTCTCCCGCTCTCGTTCTTCACCCGCACCCAGACCGGTTCGCTCATGTCGCGCCTGAACAACGACGTGATCGGTGCCCAGCAGGCGGTCACGACGACGATCGGCACCGTCGTCTCGAACGTCATCACCCTCGTCGTCACTCTCGCGGTGATGCTCGGCCTCGAGTGGCGCCTCACCATCCTCACGTTGGTCGTGCTGCCGGCGTTCATCATCCCCGCCCGACGCATCGGCCGGAAGCTGCAGATCGCGACTCGCGAAGGGATGCAGCTCAACGCGTCGATGAACAACACGGTCGCGGAGCGCTTCAACGTCTCCGGGGCGCTCGTCGTGAAGCTGTTCGGGAACCACGACCGCGAGCGTGATCTCTTCGGTGGTCGCGCCGCGCGCGTGCGCGACATCGGCATCACGACCGCGATGTACTCGCGGATCCTGTTCGTCGCGCTCGGGTTCGTGGCCGCCGTCGGCACTGCGGTCGTCTACTACCTCGGCGGACGACTGGTGATCGAGGGCGCGATCTCGATCGGTACCGTCGCCGCGTTCGTCATCTACGTCGGCCAGATCTACCAGCCGCTCACGCAGCTCACGAACGCCCGGGTCGACGTCATGACCGCGCTCGTCTCGTTCGAGCGCGTCTTCGAGGTGCTCGACTTCCCCGCGCTCGTCGACGACCGTCCGGGCGCCATCGACCTCCCCACCTCGGAGGGGCGCGTCGAGTTCGACCACGTCTGGTTCCGGCACCCTGCACCTTCGGTGTCATCGATCGCGTCGCTCGAGGAAGGCAACGTCGCCATCGACACCGAGCCGAGCGAGTGGATCCTGCGCGACGTGTCGTTCAGCGTCGAGCCGGGCGAGCTCATCGCACTCGTCGGTCCGTCCGGCGCCGGCAAGACGACGACGGCGCTGCTCGTGCCGCGGATCCATGACGCCATCCAGGGACGCGTGCTCGTCGACGGGTGCGACGTGCGTGACGTCACGCTCGCGTCGTTGCGCGAATCCGTCGGCATGGTCATGCAGGACCCGCATCTCTTCCACGAGACGATCGCCGACAACCTGCGCTACGCCAAGCCCGACGCCACCGATGCCGACCTGGTCGCGGCCTGCGAGGCGGCGCGCATCCACGATCTCATCGCGAGCCTCCCGGACACCTACGACACCGTGGTCGGTGAGCGCGGGTACCGGCTGTCCGGCGGCGAGAAGCAGCGAGTCGCGATCGCGCGCATGCTGCTCAAGGATCCGGCGATCGTCATCCTCGACGAGGCGACCGCGCACCTCGACTCCGAATCGGAGTCCTTGATCCAGCGTGCGCTCGCCGACGCACTGCAAGGCCGCACCGCGCTGGTCATCGCCCACCGACTCTCGACCATCGTCAACGCGGACCGCATCGTCGTGATCGACGACGGACGAGTGGTTGCCCAGGGAACGCACGACGAGCTCCTCGCCAAGGGCGGGCTCTACGCCGACCTGTACCACACGCAGGTCGACCGGTCCTTCGATGACCTGCAACCACCCGCCGCCATGCCGGACGAGCTGGTCCCGACCGACCTGGTCCCGATCGAGCCGATCGCGTCGGTGGGGGAGGCCCCCGCCGTGGAGATCGTGTAAGCGCCGTGCCCAACGACGACGTCCGCGCCGCGCTCGCCGAAGCGCACGAGCGGCGCATCGCGCGCGTCCGGCGTCAGGCTCTGGTCATCGGAGCCTCGGTCGCGATCGGCACGATCGCACTGGGCACGATCGCGCTGTTCCTGAGCGACACGTTCCGCGTGCGCGGCGGCGTGCAACCTGCGCTCGCCCAGCGCGCGCCCAGCACCACCGTCACGACGGACGCGCCCGACGCGCGGTGCCGAACGGGCCTCACCCCGGACTCGCCGCTGCGCCTGTGGATCGGCGGTGACTCCCTCGCGGGATCGCTCGGTCCGTCCCTCGGTGAGCAGACCGCCGCGACCGGGGTGGTGCAACCGGTGTACGACTCACGCGTGTCGAGCGGTCTCAGCAGCCCCGAGTTCTTCGACTGGCCCAGCCACGCGACCCAGGAGATGGCCCGCCTCAACCCGGAGGTCGTCGTCTTCATCGTGGGCGCGAACGACTGGACCACGCCCCGTGCGACCCCGCTCGACGCGAGCGGCGAACCCGAATGGAAGGCGCAGTACGCCGGGCAGGTCGAAGCGATGCTCGACATCCTCGAGGGCGCCGACACGTTGGCGCAGCCGCGCTCCGTCTCCTGGGTCGGTGCACCGACGCTGCAGGACAGGCGCAAGGACGCAGGAGTGCGCGAGGTGAACGCGATCGCGCAGGCCGTCGTCGCCCGCCACCCGCATGCCACCTACATCGACGCGCACCAGCTCTTCGCATCGCCGGACGGCGCGTACACCGCCACGCTCGCCGGCCCGAACGGCACGAGCGTCCGGGTCCGAACCCCGGATGGCGTCCACCTCACGCCCGAAGGCGGTGACCTGCTCGGCGTCGCGGTCTACGGGCCGCTCGATGCGGAGTGCCGGCTCGGCGCGCAGGCGGTGCCCGGCGTGGTGAAGCCGGTGCTCCAGACGAAGGGGAGCACACAGGTCCCCGGTACCCACCGCGGCACGACCACCCTCTCGCCCCAGCCGACGACGCCCGCGACCGCACCACCCACGCTCGCTCCGGCACCCACCGAGCCTTCGACGACCACCCCCACCTCGTCGACGACGCCGACCTGAGCACCAACCTGGACACCAAGCCGGACACCAAGCGGGACACCAAGCCGGACACTGGCCGGCACGAGGGGCGTCGTTAGGCTTCATCGCATGTCCGATGTCCTGCCCCCCGCCCGGGCCGCGGTCGACGACGCAGCATCGCTCGTCGACGCGGCATCGCGTCACCTCGCGCACGCCTCGGCCGATGGCGGCAAGGTCTCGGTCGCGAAGCTCGACGAGCACCAGGTCCTCGCGTACGACCTCGCCCACGCGGCCAGCTCGATCGCGGCATGCCGGGTCATGCTCGACTACGCCGAGCGCGGCGAATACGAGTCGATGCTCGCTCGCGGCTTCATCGCCGACGCGATCGCCGACCTGGCCGGCAAGGTCCTCGCCCGCGAGGCGACCTGGGGCGTGGACGCCGGCGAGCTGTCCGGCGCGCTCCCGTTCGTCGAGGCCCACCGGTCGCCCGTGTTCCTCGAGCAGATCGCCGCACGCCTGGAGGCTGATCGCACCGGCCCCGCGCATCTCGGGGACGAGTTCGACCTCGTGCGCGAGACGTTCCATCGCTTCGCCGAGGACAAGATCCGCCCGGTGGCCGAGCACATCCACCGGTCCAATGGCGACATCCCCGAGGACATCATCAGCGGTCTCGCCGACCTCGGCGGCTTCGGGCTCTCGGTGCCCGAGGCCTACGACGGCTACGCCCAGGGTGGCGAGGCCGACTATCTCGGCATGGTCGTCGCGACCGAGGAGCTCTCGTGGGGCTCACTCGGGGCGGGCGGCTCGCTCGTCACCCGACCCGAGATCCTCACCCGGGCGATCGTGCGCGGCGGGACCGAGGAGCAGAAGCACCGGTGGCTCCCGCGCATCGCGACGGGCGAGCTGATGGTGGGCGTGATGGCGACCGAGCCCGACTACGGCTCCGACGTCGCGGGGGTCAAGGTCACCGCGACCCCCACGGACGGTGGGTACGCGATCAACGGGGTCAAGACCTGGGCGACCTTCGCCGGGCGCGCGAACACGATCATGCTGCTCGCGCGCACCGACCCCGATCGGACAGCCGGGCACCGCGGGCTCTCGATCTTCGTGGTCGACAAGGAGGTCACCCCCGGCCACTCGTTCGCCTTCACGCAGGACGGCGGGGGAACGATGGAAGGCCGCGCCATCGACACGATCGGGTACCGCGGCATGCACTCGTACGAAGTCGCGTTCGACGGCTGGGTGGTTCCCGCCGAGAACCTCGTCGGCGAGGAGGGCGGCCTCGGCAAGGGCTTCTACCTCCAGATGGAGGGGTTCGAGAACGGGAGGCTGCAGACGGCGGCGCGTGCCGTCGGCCTCATGCAGGCCGCGTTCGAGGCCGGGCTCACCTACGCGCAGGATCGCAACGTGTTCGGGAAGCCGCTGTTCGACTACCAGCTCTCCCAGGTGAAGCTCGCCCGCATGGCGTTCCTCATCCAGGCCGCCCGCCAGTTCTCCTACGAGGTGGCGCGCCGGATGGGCCGCGGCGAGGGCACGCTCGACGCGTCGATGGTGAAGGCGTACGTGTGCCGCGCGGCCGAGTGGGTGACGCGCGAAGCGATGCAGCTCCACGGCGGCATGGGGTACGCGGAGGAGTTCCCGGTGTCGCGCTACTTCGTCGACGCACGGGTGCTGTCGATCTTCGAGGGTGCCGACGAGACGCTGTGCCTCAGGGTGATCGCACGCCGCCTCGCGGAGCAGGCGCTGGAGGCCTGATCCCGGGCCGGCGGCGGGTCGCTCAGTGGCCGCCGAGCTCCCGGAGCTCGTCGCGCGCCTCGGCGTGGTGATCGAGGCGCTGGTTGATCCGAGTGAGTGAGTCATCGACGCTGTCCACCAGCGGGCTCGCCGCCTCGATGGCGCTCTGACCGATGCGCACGCCGGTCTTCTCGATCTCGGCGACTCGGTATCGCAGCCCGAGCAACGTCTTGTGCCGCGTCTTGAACGGGAGGCGCGATGCGAGGACGAGCTGGTCGTCGAGGGCCCGCGCCGTGGCAGCGAGCTCGTCGACGAGCCCTTCGTAGCCTTCGCTCGGCACGCCGCGCTTGCGGGCATCCGCGATCGAGCGGCGGCTGCGGTCGACGGCCCGGTGCGAGCGCCGGTGCAGGTCGGCAGCAACGCTCTGGCTCGTCTGCCACGAGAGCGGGACGCCCGGGCGTCGACGCGAGAAGCGCCAGGCGAGGCCGCCGCCGGTCACGACGACCACGGCGATGAGCAGCTCCATGGCCTCAACGCTAGCCCTCGCGGGATGCGGGTGGGATGCGGGTCAGCCGGCGCTGCGGGACATCCCGGCGCGCTCGCCCCGGCTGACGAACTTGATCGCCATCTTGCGGCTGGCCTCGTCGATCATCTCGTCGCCGAACATCACCGCTCCCTTGCGCTCGCCCGCGGCGCCCTCGGTGGTGGCCTTCTCGTAGGCCTCGAGGATGTCGAACGCAGTGTCGAACTGCTCCTGCGTGGGGGTGAACACCTCGTTGATCACCGCGACCTGGTCGGGGTGCAAGGCCCACTTGCCGTCGTAGCCGAGGATGCGCGTCCGCATCGCGTAGTCGCGTAGCGCGTCGAGCTCCTTGATCTTGAGGAACGGTCCGTCGATGACCTGCAACCCGTTCGCGCGGCCGGCCATCAGGATCTTCGAGAACACGTAGTGAAAGTGGTCGCCCGGGTACTCGGGGATCTGCACGCCACCCGTGAGCACCGGCATCTCCGTGGACGCCGCGAAGTCGGCCGGGCCGAAGATGATGGTCTCGAGTCGGGGCGATGCCTCGCAGATCTCCTCGACGTTGATCAGCCCGCGCGCCGTCTCGATCTGCGCCTCGATGCCCACCGTCGACGCTCGGCCGGTGACCTGCTCGATCTGGGTGAGGAGGAGGTCGAGGGCGCGCACGTCGCTCGCGTGCTCGACCTTCGGGAGCATGAGCTCGTCGAGTCGCTCCGAGGCGTGCTCGACGACGTGGATCACGTCGCCGTACGTCCACTTGGTGTCCCACGCGTTCACGCGCACGCAGAGGACCGCATCGCCCCAGTCGAGGGTGTTGATCGCCTCGACGACGTTGTCGCGTGCCGCTTCCTTCTCGAGCGGCGCGACGGCGTCCTCGAGATCGAGGAACACCATGTCGGCCCCGAGGCCGGCGGCCTTCGTGAGCATCTTCGGGCTCGAGCCGGGGACGGACAGACAGGCTCGACGGGGCAGGTGACGAGAGCGCTCGGACATGACCGAAAGGGTACCGATACGCTCGATCCGTGGCCCAACCCATCTCCGGAGCAGGGCCGTTCCGGACGCTCCACGAGCTGGCGGACGGCGTCTTCGTCTGGCTCCAGCCCGGCGGCGAGACCGGGGTGAGCAACGCCGGCGTCGTGGTCGACGACGACGGCCTCACCATCATCGACACCCTCATGGTGCGCTCTCAGTGGGAACCGTTCGCGGCGGCGGTGCACGACCTCGGCATCCCTGTGCGACGCGTGGTGCTCACCCATGCGCACGTCGACCACGTCGGCGGCACCAAGGCCTTCCCGCACGCGGCGATCTACGCCACCCCGATCACGAGCATGCTCCTCGACCACGAGATGCCGATCGACGCCTACAAGGCGTTCATGTCCGCGTTCGCGGAAGAGTTCGACGACCTCGCCGAGCTCGGGACCCGCCCGGCCACCCATGAGGTGGATGGCGCCGCGCAGCTCACGGCCCGCATCGAGCTGCTCCCGGCGAGCGGCCACACCGCCGACGACCTCATGGTGCTCGTGCCCGACGCCGACGTGCTGTTCGCCGGCGACCTCTGCTTCTTCGGCGTCGCCCCCCTCGCCTTCCAGGGCGACCCCGCCGTCTGGGTCGAGATGCTCGACGCGATCGCGGAGCTCGCCGACACCATCGTCCCGGGGCACGGCCCGGTGGGGTCCGAGCGTGAGGTGCGCGAGCAGCAGGAGTACCTGCGCCACTGCGTCGCCGGCTCCGTCCCGCCGGGGCCATGGGACGCATGGCTCGATCGCCCCGAGCGCGACGCGATCAACATCGAGCGTGCCGCCCTCCTCGCCGAGGGACGCGACGAGATGCCCCCCTCGATGCTGAAGGCCATCGGCCTCGCCTGAGGCTCGGGCCCGCCCGGCCGAGACCCACGCGCTACCTTCGCTCGCATGGCGAAGAACCCGGATCCGATGCTGGAGCTCACCACGACGAGCGGCGTGACCCGCACGCTCGACGACTGGTCGACGATGTTCCAGCTCTGCTGCGTGGTGCTGCCGGCGCGACCCGAGGCCGCGGCGTTCATCCCGGTCGCGAAGAAGATCTTCGCGACCTTCGGAGGCTCCGACCTCACGTGCGCGTACGTCGTCACGGGTCCCGCCGAGGTCGCACGCCGGATCCTCGGGCCGGCCGAGCGCGACGCGGTCACCTTCGCCGACCCCGACCACGCGCTCGTCACGAGCCTCGGGCTCGAGCGCCTTCCCGCGTTCGTCGCCCTGCGTCAGGACACAAGCGTCGTCGCCGCCGCCGAGGGCTGGAACCCTGCCGAGTGGCAGTCGGTCGCCAAGGAGGTCGCTCGGTTCCAGAAGTGGACGACGCCCGAGCTCACCGGCCGCGATCTCCCGCCCAAGAGCGCAGGCTGGCCCCTCGCGAACGCCTGAACCAGCGCCTGAACCAGCACCCGAGCCAGCGCCTGGAGGGATCCGCGGCGCCCTGACCTGCACCGATGGGCCATGGCTGGCATCGGCCGGGCCGGTTGCCTAGGGTGATTTCGAGAGCCCGACCGTCACTCCCGCACCCACCGTGCAGATGACGACCGGGCGTTCCCGTTTCGGGGGCAGGACGAGTACCAGCAAGGAACGGGAACCAGCAAGAAGACCGAATCCGCAGCCGAGCGTGTCTAGGGTGAAAGGCATCGTGTTCCGCTTCGTTACTGACCGCATGAAGACCAGCCGAACGCACAGCTCGCTCAGCCGCCTCGCCGTGGTCGGCCTGTTGGTCGTCGGTTCCGTCGCCACCCTCGGCGGCGTCGCCGGCGCAGCACCCGCGGTCGACAAGCAGAAGCAGGCCGCCGAGCTCCAGGACCAGATCGAGGCGAGCGACCTCCAGATCGGCGGCCTCGGGGAGAGCCTCCACGAGGCCGAGGCCCGACAAGCGGACGCCCAGAGCAGCGCGACGGCCGCCGAGGTCCAGATCGCCAACGCGAAGACCGAGGTCGACCGGATCCTCGGACTGGTCGAGGAGAACCTCGCCTCCCTCTACCGGCGCACGCTCCGGGGCCAGTCGGTCGGCGAGATGGACTTCAGCGCCACCGTCGACCTCCTCAAGCGGAGCCAGTACTCCCAGACCCAGGCGAGCCGCGACTCGGAGCTGCTGGACAAGCTCGACGCGGCGCAGCAGGACCTCGCCGTGCAGCGCGACAACGCGACGCAGGCCCGCGACAAGGCCGCGGCCGAGGCGCAGCAGATCACCGAGGCCAAGACCGCCCTCGAAACTGCACGCGCGGCCCAGCAGGCGATCCTCGACAAGATCACCGGTGAGCTCAAGGCGGCCGTGGAGGCCGAGCAGGCCCGCCGGGCCCAGGCCACGCAGGCCAAGATCGCCACGTCGTCCACACCGGAGAAGTTCATCGACGTCGGGCCGCCGAACGGCAGCGCGGCGCAGGCGATCGCCTACGCCAGGCAGGCCGTCGGCTCCGGTTACTCCAAGAACCCCCGCATGGGCCCCACCTACGACTGCTCCGGCCTCACGACGATGGCCTGGCGTGCTGCGGGCATCAGCATCCCGACGACGTCGAGCTCCCAGTACGCTGGCCTGCCCCACGTCCCGTTGAACGCACTCCAGCCGGGCGACCTGATCTTCTGGGGTCCGGGCGGCTCGGACCACGTGGGGCTCTACGTCGGCGGCGGGACCATCATCGACGCATCGAGCAGCAAGAACGCCGTGGCCGAGCGGGGGATCTGGGGCAGTCCCGTCGGGGCTGCTCGCGTCCTCTAGCGACGCACGATCTCGGCCCCTTCGGGGTCGGCCCTGGTTCCACCTCGCCCCACCCTCTAGCCTGGTTGGCCCGTGCGAAACCTCACCCGCAACATCACCCTCATCCTCATCATCGCCGTCGCGGCGATCTCGGTGGGTGGGACGCGCGATCGTGCGGGCGCCACCCCCATCGACGACAAGCAGGCCCAGGCCGCGGCGATCCAGGACCAGATCGACGCGAACGGTGAGGAGATCGGTGCGCTGGCCGAGCAGTTCAACGGGGCCCAGCTCCGGCTCGACGAGGCCAACCAGCAGATCACCGACGCCCAGACCCGCATCGACGCCGCGAAGGCCGAGGTCGCCCGCATCAAGAGCCTGGTCCGGGACCGGGCCGCGTCGGTCTACCGGCGGGCCCTCGCCGGCCAGTCCCTGAGCGGGCTCGAC
Organism: Acidimicrobiia bacterium; assembly: GCA_038321755.1. GTDB lineage: Bacteria > Actinomycetota > Acidimicrobiia > IMCC26256 > PALSA-555 > JALHSW01. The sequence continues at coordinate 33,970 of JBBQFJ010000016.1, forward strand.
CTCAGCGACACCAAGCATCTGGTCAGCCGCAAGCACTACGCCGAGGCCCAGGCGAGCCGCGACGACCAGCTCCTCGAACAGCTCCGCCAGGCGCAACAGGACCTCGCGCGCGATCGCGCCGCCGGGGAGACCGCTCGCACCCAAGCCGAGACGGACCAGGCCGCGATCGACTCGGCGAAGTCCCAGCTCGAAGCCGCCAACGCCAAGCAGCAGGAGATCCTGGCGCAGGTCAACGGCGAGCTGGAGCAGCTCGTCCAGCAGGAG
>JBBQFJ010000017.1:0-31615 GCA_038321755.1 Acidimicrobiia bacterium
GGCTGTGGTGACCGGCGCCAGCCGCGGGATCGGCAAGAGGATCGCACTCGAGCTCGGCGCGGCCGGCGCCACCGTGTACCTCAGCGCACGCACCGTCGAGCCCGGTCCGATCCCCGGCACGGTCGCCGAGACCGTCGCCGAGATCGAAGCGCTCGGTGGCGCCGCCGTGGGTGTCGAGTGCGACCACCACGACGACGCGCAGGTCGAGGCGCTGTTCGCTCGGGTCCAGTCGGAGCGGGGACGCCTCGACGTGCTCGTGAACAACGTGTACTCCGCGATCGACCTCGCTCCGTGGCTCGGACAACCGTTCTGGGAGCTTCCCGTCGCAGCCTGGGACCAGGTCATCGACATCGGTGTTCGCTCGCACTACGTCGCGTCGGTCTTTGCGATGCCACTGCTCCTCGCGTCACCGCACGCACTGATCGCGAACATCTCGTCGTCGGGCTCGACGCAGTACGCGCACAACGTCGTGTACGGCGTCGGCAAGGCCGCCCTCGACAAGATGACCGCCGACATGGCGCACGAGCTCGAGTCACACGGCGTCGCCGTCGTCTCGGTGTGGCCGGGCCTGGTGCGCACCGAGATCGTCGAGCTCGGCGCGCGGCGCACCGACGACGGCCGCTCGGTGCTCGACCTCCCCGGAGAAGGCACGTTCGACCTCGCCGACGCCGAGACGCCGCGCTTCGTCGGCCGCGGCGTCGTCGCGCTCGCCAGCGACCCCGCGGTGCTCACGCGCTCGGGTGCTCCCGTGACCACCGCCGCGCTCGCCGAGGCCTACGGCTTCACCGACGTGGACGGCCACCTGCCGCACACCGTGCTCCGACCCAACGCTTCGCCCGAAGCCTCGAACGAGGCCTCGAACTAAGCCAGCCAGTCGGCGAGCACCTCGGTACGGTGCGCACCCAGGTCGGGTCCCGGCTCGACCGTCGCGATCCCACCACGAGCGGTGACGTGTGGATCTTCGAGGATGTCGCGCACGTCGTTCACCGGTGCGATCGGGACGCGCGCGTCGATGAATGCTCGCATCACGTCGTCACGGGTGCGCGCGGCGATCCACGAGGCGACGAGTGCATCGAGCTCGTCGGCGACGAGCATCCGTGCTTCGGCCCGACCGAATCGCTCGCGGCTGACGTCGTCGTCGCGGCCGATCACCGTCAGCGCTCGTGCCACCTGCGAATCGGTGGTGCCCGACAGCGCGACGAAACGCTCGTCGCTGGTTCGGTAGACGTTGCGCGGGACACCACCGGGCACGCGGCTGCCGTTGCGATGTGGCGGTGCGGACGTGCCGTCCCAGCCCGCGATCGTCCCGGCCATGATCGCCAGGATCGGCTCGTACATGCTCACGTCGACGTGGGATCCTTCGCGACCCTGGGCGTCGCGTGACCAGCACGCGGCCAGCGCGCCGATCACCCCGGAGAATGCCGTCACGGTGTCACCGATCGCCACCGATGCCAACATCGGTGGGCCGTCGGCCTCGCCGGTCATGTGCGTGAGCCCGCCGAACGCCTCGGCCAGGGTCCCGGCACCGGGACGATCGGAGTACGGCCCCGAGAGTCCGAAGCAGCTCACGCTCACCACGACCAGCCGGGGGTTGCTCGACGCGAGCTCGTCGTAGGTGCAGCCCCAGCGCACGCGCACCTCGGGAGTCAGGTTCTCGACCAGGACGTCGGCCGCGCGCACGAGCCCGCGGAACGTCTCCTGGTCCGGACCGGCCGCGAGGTCGAGCACGATCGATCGCTTGCTCCTGGACACGAGGTCCCACGCGGCACGTCGACCCATCCGTCGCATCGGATCACCCGACGGCGGCTCCACCTTCACCACGTCGGCGCCGAGGTCGCCGAGCATCGCCCCGATCTGCGGCGCGGCGTAGAGCGTGGCGACCTCGAGGACGCGCAACCCGTCCAGCGGGCGCCCTGGCATCGGCAGCGATCGCTCGGGAAGCTGCTGGCTGCTCAACCCTTGAGCTCGACGAGGATCTCGCGGTAGTGCTGCTTCCCGGTGTTCTTCGCGGTCTCGATGCCGCCCTTGCTCGTGTACCAGACGTTGCCCGTCATCACGTCGCCCTCGACGATCCCCGGCGGGTACTCGCCGTGCGTGTCCTCCTCGAAGATGCCCGCGATCTTGTCGCCCTCGAGCTGGATGAGCAGGTAGTCGTGTTCGTGCTCGTGCACCTCGGACGTCTCGCCGGGGGCGAGCGCCAGCTCCCAGACCTTCACCCGGTCGTTCTCGAACAGCACCTTCGTCCCCACACCACCGAGCTTGCGCTCCGCCATCGCCGTCTCCCTTTGCTGCGTTTCGGACTCGTGCTCTCTCGGTCTGCTCTTCTCGGATCAGGTCACAGATCTGACGCCGATCCGACGAAGGCGTCGCCGAGCCGGGCCACCTCGTCCCGGATCCCGTCGACATCGAACGCGAACGCCGTGAGCACCAGCTGGTCGACGCCGGCGTCGCGGTAGCCGGTGAGGTGATCGGGCTCGACCGGCTGCAGGTACGCACCGACGGTGACATCGATCTCCGCGCGCGAGCGTCGTGCGGCCGCGAGCGCGCGATCGAGGCGCTGCACGGACGCGGCCGCGCCCTCGGGGAGGTGGTTGAAGCCGTGCCAGCCGTCGCCGAGCTCCGCGACCCTTCGCATTGCGGCGTCGGACTCACCTCCGAAGTAGATCGGCGGGTGCGGCGTCTGCACCGGCTTCGGGTACATCCTGCACTCGGGCAGCGAGTAGTAGGCGCCGGCGTGGTGCGAGACCTCGTCGCACCAGAGTGAGCGCATCACCTCGAGGTACTCGCGCGTGCGCGGCGCGCGCTCGTCGAAGGGTTGGTGCAACACCTCGAACTCTTCGCGCAGCCACCCGATGCCGATCCCGAGGTCGAAGCGTCCGCCGGAGAGCCAGTCGAGCGTCGAGACCTCCTTCGCGGTGTACACGGGATTGCGCTGGGGGACGAGGCAGACCGCGGTGCCGAGCCGGATGCGCTCGGTGACGCCCGCGAGGAAGGTGAGCGTCGTGAAGAGCCCGAGCATGCCGGACTCGGCCGGCAGGGCGAGGCGCCCGTCGTCGGCGTAGGGATAGCTCGAGGCGTACTCGTCGAGGAACACGACGTGCTCGCCCACCCAGAGCGATGCGAAGCCGGAGGCTTCCGCGGCCTGCGCGCACGCGGTCAGGTACTCGGGCGTCGCGACCGGACTCACGGTCGGGAGGAACAACCCCACCCGCATCCGACGCCTCCCCCCTGTGCTCGTGTCCCCGGTGCCCGTGCGCGGTCACAACAGCACTGGCGCGCGGCGATCCTATGACCGGCGAGCGCGGGACCGGCGAGCGCGGACCGGCCCGGACACCGCGGTCGCTCGGCGCGGGCGGGGGGACCCGCGCGGGACTTCGGTGCCCGGGCCGGCCGCGCCGGACCCGGAACGGGTCGGCTCAGCTCCCGCGGGTGCCGGGGTCGCCCTGACCGGACGACGAGGCCGTGCCCGAGGAGCCCTGGGGACCGCTCGAACCATCGGAACGGCCCTGGGTGTTGCCACCCTCGTCGCCGGAGCCGGGGCCACCCTGGTCGCCGGAGCCGGGGCCGCCCTGCGGGCCGCCGGGGCCACCCGGGAACTGACCGCCCGGCCGGCCACCCGGGCCACCCGGGCCACCCGGGCCACCCGGGAGCTGACCGCCTTGCTGGTCGCCGTGCCGGCCGCCGGGCATCCCGCCGCGATCGCCGATCAGCGCGGGACGATCGCCCCGGCCGTCGTCCGCAGTCGAGTGGCCGATGGCGAAGCCCGCCACACCGATCAGGAGGACGATCACCACCGCGGCGACGCCCGCAAGCCACGTCGGGACGTAGAAGCCGGGCCGCGCGTCGGCGGCGTGCGCCGCGGCGGGTTCCGGGGTGCTGCTCACCGCCGGCGCCGCGACCGGCGCCGTGGGCTCGTCGGGCGTTGCTGCCGTGCTGTCTTCGTCGCTCATGCAGGTCTCCTCACTCCGGGGAAGTGCGTCCTCCGCAGTGTGGCAACGGGACCTGAGCCGAGCCTGAGAGCCGAGCGTGCGTGCGCCGAGGAGATTCCTCAGCGGGGCCGGTAGCGAGCGCGGGACTCCTCGACGATCCGAGCGGCGTACGCCGCGTCCTCCCACCGGCCGGGCTCCGTCGACTTGCCCGGCTCGACGTCCTTGTACACCTGGAAGAAGTGCTCGATCTCGTCGAGCAGGAAGGGCGTGGCGGACCGGACGTCCTCCAGGTCTCGGTAGCGCGAGTAGCGCGGGTCCTTCGCCGGGACGCAGAGCACCTTGTCGTCGCCGCCGGCTTCGTCGTGCATCCGGAACACGCCGATGGGGCGCACCTGCACGTGGCAGCCGGGGAACGTCGGCTCGTCGAGCAGCACGAGCACGTCGAGCGGGTCGCCGTCCTCCGCGAGCGTGTCGGGCACGAACCCGTAGTCGGCGGGGTACTGCGTCGCGGTGAAGAGGGTGCGGTCGAGCCAGATCGACCCCGACTCGTGATCCATCTCGTACTTGTTGCGCGCGCCCTTCGGGATCTCGACGATCACGTGGAACTCCATCGCGCCTCCCCCCAGATCAGGCACTCACTGCTTGAACCCGGCGAGGACCTGGCGCCACCGGTCGGGATCGCTGCGGTACGGCGCGTAGAACGAGACCCGATCGACGAGGTCGCCGTACCTCGCGAGCATTGCCTTCGGGATGTCTTCCGGTTCCGCGACGACGGCGAACGCTTCGAGGATCTCGTCAGTGATGAGGTCACCCATCGCGATCCACTCCCCTTGCTTCGAGAGCCGGTTCAGGTCGTCCTGCAGGCCGCCCCAGCCGTGGAGCTCGAGCACGGCGCGGTACGCAGGCGTCGAGCCGTAGAACGCGATCTGCTGCTTCGTCCCCTGCTTCGCCTGCTCGAGCTCCTCGTCGTTCGTCCCCGACACGATGAAGAGCGGCCCCGAGATCTCGAAGTCGGCCCGCTGCTTGTTGCCCTTGGCGAACCCTCGCTCCAGCGCCGGGAGCGTGACCTCGCGGACGTACCGCTCGGTCGTGAAGGCGTGGAGGATGACCCCGTCGGCCACCTCCGCGGCGACCTCCGTCATGTGCGTCCCGACGGCCGCGAGGGAGATCTTGGGATGGCCGTACGGGTTCGGTCCGGGAACGAAGAACGGCGTCATGAGCGTGTGCCGATAGAACTCGCCGCGGAAGTCCAGAGGTGTGCCGTCGTTCCACGAGTCCCAGATCGCTCGCATCGCGAGGATGAGCTCACGCATCCGCGGGGCCGGGTGTGACCACTCCATCGAGAAGCGCTTCTCGATGTGGGCCTTGATCTGGCTGCCGAGCCCGAGGCGAAAGCGTCCTTTGCTGAACGTCTGCAGGTCGTAGCCGACGTTGGCCAAGGTCATCGGGTTCCGGGCGAACGCGACGGCGATGCCGGTCCCGAGCTCGAGGTGCTCGGTGTGCTCCGCGGCGATCACCAGGGGGAGGAACGGGTCGTGGTTCATCTCGGCGGTGATCCCACCGTCGTAACCCACGTCTTCGAGCTCCCTCGCGGCGCGTGCGATCTCGTCGATCCCGACCGGGGGGATCCCGCCGTCCACCTTCATTCGCCGTCCTTCATTCGCCGTCCACCTTCATTCGCCGTCCACCTTCACTCGACCGGCTTCATTCGACCGGCTTTCATCGCGTCCGGCACGGAGCGTAACGGCCTGGGCGCTGGTCCACGGAGATGTCACACCCCGGCGGTACCCTCCGAACATGAGTCGCGCGATGCCCAAGTCCCTCTCCCCGAGCTCGATCTCGAGCTTCAAGGAGTGCCCGCTCGCGTACCGGTTCTCCTACCTCGACCGGCTGCCGGAGCCCCCGTCGCCGGCGGCCTCCAAGGGCACGCTGGTCCACCGGGCGCTCGAGCTCATGATGTGCCGCCCGCCCACCGACCGCACGGTCGACGCCGCACTGGCCGACCTCGACTTCGCGCGCATCGAGCTCGCCGACGATCCGGAGTTCGCCGACCTCGACCTGACCGACGAGCAGCGCACGCAGTTCCATGCCGATGCCGAGCAGCTCGTGCGGCGCTACTTCGAGCTCGAGGATCCCACGACGGTGCACCCCATCGGCCTCGAGCTGAAGCTCCAGGCCGATCTCGGCAACGTGCGCATTCGCGGCATCATCGACCGGCTCGAGCTCGACGCGGACGGCGAGCTCGTCGTCACCGACTACAAGACCGGTCGGGTGCCGTCGGAGTTCTTCGAGTCCAAGAGCCTCGGGGGCGTGCACATCTATGCGCTCCTCTGCGAGCAGATGCTCGGTCGGCGCCCGGCTCGAGTGCAGCTCCTGTACCTCTCGAAGCCCGAGGCGATCATCGCGACACCGACGGAGCAGTCCGTCCGCGGCGTTGCCCGCAAGTCCACCGCGCTCTGGACGGCCATCGAGAGCGCCTGCACTCGTGACGACTTCCGGGCGCGTCCGAGCAAGCTCTGCGACTTCTGCTCGTTCAAGCCCTACTGCCCCGCCCACGGCGGCGACCCCGAGCAGGCCAGCGAGCTGCGCGACAAGCAGGACGAGCTGCGCGACAAGCCGGGCGAGCAGGGCCAACACCACGAGCCGACGCTCGACGTGCGCGCCCCGGGGACGGTCATCGAGCCCGCACTCCCCCTCGCCTCGGCCTGAGGCCCCTCTGCGAGGCCTCTCCACAAGGCCTCTCCGGAAGGCGAGCTGCCGCGGGGCGGGCCCTCCGGGAGCGAGACTGAGCGCGTGCACGTGATCCGCTCGCTCGGTGCTCGGGAGTCGCCTGCCCGGGTCGACGCCCCCACCCGCGGGACGCTGCGCGTCGGGCTCGTCCAAGCGCGCTGGCATCCCGACCCTGTGGAGCACGAGGCCGCACTCGCCGAAGGCGTGCGCCTCGCCGCCGCCGAGGGCGCGGCGATCGTGTGCCTGATGGAGCTCACCCTGTCGCCGTACTTCGCGATGGACCCGGGCGGACCGGGCTCCACCGTGCTCGGCGTCAGCGCGGTCCCCGAGGCGCTTCCCGATGGGCCGACACATGCGCTCGCCGCACGCCTCGCACGCGAGGCCGACGTGCACGTGCACGCCTCCCTCTACGAGGTCACGAACGTTCCGGAGGACCCACGCGGCTACAACACCGCAATCTGCGTCGCGCCGTCGGGCGACCTCGTCGCCCGCACCCGAAAGCTGCACCTGCCCGTCACGGAGGGGTACTTCGAAGATCGCTGGTTCCGTGTCGGCGACACCGCCTACCCGACGACCGCGATCTCGGGCGCGACGTTCGGGTTCCCGACCTGCTGGGACCAGTGGTTCCCCGAGGTCGCTCGTGCGTACTCGCTCGCCGGAGCGGACGTCGTCGTCTACCCGACCGCGATCGGGACCGAGCCCGACCATCCCGGGTTCGACACCGAGCCGCTCTGGGAGCGCGTGATCACCGGGAACGCCATCGCGAACGGTCTGCACATGCTCGTCGTCAATCGCGTCGGCGTCGAAGGCCCCCTCCGCTTCTACGGCTCGTCGTTCGTGTGCGATCCGTACGGGCGCGTGCTCGCGAAGGCCCCGCGGGACGAGCCGTGCGTCCTCGTCGTCGACCTCGACCTCGACGCTCGGCGCGACTGGTTGAGCCTGTTCCCCTTCCTTCCCACGCGGCGTCCCGACACCTACGGGCCGCTCGTGGAGGAGATCTGAGCAGGACGAGCCTGACGAGGCGCCCGGTAGGCTGGCTCCTCATGGCCGACGTCACCGAGCGCTTCACCGCGTTCGACGAGCGCGTCGACACGTGGATCGAGCCGCACCGCTCCCCTGCCCTCGATCGGATCTTCTACGGACTGTCGAGCGCCGCGGATCACGGGATGCTCTGGCACGCGATCGGCTCGGTGCGTGCGGTCGGTCGTCGCGACCCGGCCGGCGCGGCGCGCTTCAGCATCGCCCTCGGCGTCGAGTCGGCGATCACCAACGGCCTCGTGAAGTCGCGGTTCCGCCGCGGCCGACCCCAGGAGCACTTCGAGCACGAGGAGCCCCTGCCCTACGGCATGCGGCGCCCGATCACGTCGTCGTTCCCGTCGGGACACGCCGCGACCGCGTTCATGTGCGCCGTCGTGCTCAGCAACCGGCGCAGCGCCCCCGCGTGGTTCACGCTCGCCGCGCTGGTGGCGTCGAGCCGCGTGTACGTCCGAATGCACCACGCGTCCGATGTGGCGGCCGGCGCCGCGCTCGGCCTCGCGCTCGGCGGCCTCGCGCGGCGCTTCGTTCGCTGAGCAGGGAATTCCGACCAACAAGGTCGGGTTACGATGGGTTCACCGACCAGGAGCGCGTGCATGCCTCGTCCGATCGCCGTCACGTTCGACTACCGCTGCCCGTTCGCCTCCAACGGCAACGCCGCCGCCGTGGCCGCGCTCCGAGCGGGCGCCGACCTCGACGTGCGGTTCCTCCCGTTCTCGCTCGATCAGGCCCACATCGGTGAGGGCGAACCCGATGTGTGGGATCGCGAGCCCGACAAGATGGGATCCGGTGCCCTGAGCCTGCAGTGGGGCCTCGCGGTGCGCGACTCGTTCCCCGAGCACTTCCTCGACGCCCACCTCGCGCTGTTCGCAGCCCGGCACGACCAGGGGTTGAGGCTCGAGCTCGAGGAGACCGTGCGCGATGTCGTCGCCTCGGTCGGTCTCGACGTCGACGCCGTCGCGGCCGAGGTCGCGACCGGCCGCCCGCTCAAGACGTTGGCGACCGAGCACGCCGAGGCCGTCGAACGCTGGGGCGTCTGGGGAGTGCCGACCTTCATCGAGGGCAACGACGCCGCGTTCGTGCGCTTCATGGAGCGCGGTCGAGTCGAGGACCTCGAGCGCATGCTCGAGCTGCTCTCCTGGACCAGCCTCAACGAGTTCAAGCGCCCCGCCGTCGAGCGCTAGGCCTGCCTTTCGAGCGCGGGCCCATCTCCGCCCGCCCATGGGGGCGGGAAGGTCAGTGGACCCCGCGCGGCTGATCGAGCAGCGCGTCGAGCGCCTCTCGCCACTCGGCGTAGCCAGGATCGCGCCAGAGCCGGTGACGACACGTCGAGATGAGATCCTGCACGAACAGGTGCGCAGTCGGCGCCTCGTCGGCGAGGTCGACGAGGTGCATCGACCGCGGGTGCGGCGGGGCGTCGTCGAGGAGATCCACGAACGCTGCGCACGACAGCACCCGGCTTCGGCAGTGCTGGCACGCGGACACCGTCGCCGGCTCCAGACCATCGGTGAGCTCGAGGAGCGTCGTCGCCTCGCCCTCATCGAGGACGAGCTCGTCGCCCTCGTCGTCGAAGAACACCAGTGACTCACGAGACACGACGCGAAGGTACCGCCGACATAGCCTCCGGAGCATGCGTGCGGTGACGATCGTCGACGGCAGCCTCGAGTGGCACGAGCACCCTGATCCCGAGCCGGGACTCGGCGAGCTGTTGGTCCGGGTGCACGCGGCCGGCCTCAACGGGGCCGACATGCTGCAGCGCAAGGGCTTCTACCCGGCACCTCCCGGTTCGCCACCCGACATCCCTGGCCTCGAGCTCGCGGGCGAGGTGATCGGGACGGGCGCGGGAGTCACCCGCTTCGCCGCCGGCGACCGCGTCATGGCGATCGTCGGGGGTGGCGGTCAGGCCGAGCTCGCCCTCGTCCACGAACGCGTCGCGCTCGGGATCCCCGACGACGTCGGCTGGAGCGCGGCCGGCGGGTTTCCCGAGGTCTTCACCACCGCGCACGATGCGCTGTTCTCGCAGGCCGGACTCACCCTCGGCGAACGGGCCCTCGTCCACGGCGGTGCCGGGGGTGTCGGGATCGCCGGCATCCAGCTCGCGGCTCGCGCCGGAGCGCGGGTCGTCACCACGGTGCGCAACGCCGCGCTCCGCGACGCCGTGGCCACGATCGGATCCGCGTGCGGTCACGTCGTGGTCTGCGAACCCGACGCGTTTCCCACCCACGGCCCGTTCGACGTCGTGCTCGAGCTCGTCGGAGGGCCGAACCTCGCCACGGACGTGGAAGCGCTCGCGACGAACGGCCGCATCACCGTGATCGGCGTCGGCGGGGGCGCTCGCGCGGAGCTGAACCTGCTTGCGCTCATGGGCAAGCGCGGACGGATCCACGGATCGACGCTGCGCGCTCGCTCCCTGGAGGACAAGGCGGCCACCGCACGGGCGGTCGAGCGATCGGTGCTCCCGCTCCTGGCCCGAGGCGAGGTCGAGGTGCCGGTCGCCGCCGAGTACCCGATGGCTGATGCCGAAGCGGCGTATGACCACTTCGCCGGCGGCGGCAAGCTCGGGAAGATCGTGCTGCTCGCCTGATCATGCTCTCCGGGCCGGTCGCCCTCAGCGCATGATGATGATGCTGATCTTGGGCGGCTGGTTCGACGCATCCACCGTGAACGGGCGCTTCGAGTCGAGTCCGATCAACCACACGACCCGGGCGGTCGCCGGATCGTTCGGCGCCAGCGTCGTCGTGGTCGTGGGACCGACTGGTGCGATGGTCGTCGTCGTGGTCGGTGCGGGAACCGTCGTCGTGGTCCCCTTCGTCGTGCCCTTGCCGCCTGCCTTGCCGCCCGTCTTGCTCGATGGGGCGGTCGTGATGGTCGTGGTGGTCGTCGACGTCGACGTGGTGGTCGCGGTCCCCACCGCGGGCACCGACGGGGGCGCCTTGTCGATCCACTCGACGATCACCGTGTGCTTCAGGCCTTGGAGCGCGAGACGGAGGTTGCCCTTGTAGGTGGTGATCCCGCGTCCGACCGTCCGCGTGTCCTTCGTCGACACGGGACGCAGCTCGACGTAGAGGACGTACTTCGCGTCCTTGAAGCCCTCGGTCGAGCTCGTGATCCCTTCGACGAACGGCGGCTTCTTGTACTCGACGGTGTACCCGGGTGGGAGATCGGGTCCACCACCCTGGTCGAAACCGAAGGTCACCTTGTCGTAACAGGTCGTCGGCTCCGCGACCGCGCTGGTGAGGTACTGGAGCGTGTCGCCCGCGGCGGTCGACCGGGGCTCAGTGCCGGCAACGATGTACTGGCACCCCGGCCCGTCGAGCGCGCGCCGGTCGGTGGTCGCGCTCGTGGTCGACGCCGTGGTCGACGAGTCGCCACTGCTCCCGGAACACGCCGAGCTGACGGCGACGAGCACGAGGCACGCGAGCGCACCGGCCGGCAGACGTCGGGGCCGCATCGGGCCAGCGTAGAGGGCGGTACCATCCGCGCCGTCCTCAGCACACCCGACCGCTCCCCAGACGAATGCCCTGGAGGCCCTTCTTGCGCCCACTCGCCGACTCCGACGTGGTCATCGTCGCCGCCATGCGCTCGCCCCTCGGGCGGCGCAACGGTGGGCTCTCGAGCGTCCACCCCGCCGATCTCCTGGGGACGGTCCAGGCCGCGGCGATCAGCGCATCCGGGATCGACCCGGCCGAGATCGGGCAGGTCGTCGGCGGGTGCGTCACCCAGACCGGTGAGCAGACCTTCGACATCACCCGCACCGCGTGGCTCGGGGCCGGGCTCCCGATGTCGGTGGCCGCGACCACCGTCGACGCCCAGTGCGGCAGCTCCCAGCAGGCGACGAACTTCGCGGCCGCACTCATCGCCGGCGGCGTCGTCGACGCGGCAGTCGGCTGCGGCGTCGAGTCGATGAGTCGGGTCCCACTCGGGGTCGCGGTGTCGAACGGCCCGGGACGCCCGATTCCCAAGTCGTACTTCGAGCAGTACGAGTACGCGACTCAGTTCGAAGCCGCGGAACGGATCGCAGAGAAGTGGAGCATCACGCGCGACGAGACCGATCGACTCGGACTCGCGTCGCAGGAGCGCGCACAGCGAGCGTGGGCTGAGGGTCGCTTCGAACGCGAGGTCGTCCCTATCGATGCGCCCGACCTGGACGACGACGGCAAGCCCACCGGCACCACGCATCGCGTGGAGCGCGACGAGGGGCTCCGGGAGACATCGCTCGAGGCGCTCGCGAAGCTCAAGCCGGTGGCACGCGACGACGGGGTGCACACGGCCGGGACGTCGTCACAGATCACCGACGGGGCATCAGCCGTCGTCATGACGTCGCTCGGCAGGGCGAAGGAGCTCGGCCTCACACCCCGCGCGCGCATCGTCGACCAGTGCCTCGTCGGCGTCGACCCGGTGATGATGCTCACCGGACCGATCGACGCAACTCACCGGCTCTTCGACCGTACCCAGCTCACGATGTCCGACATCGACACCATCGAGATCAACGAGGCCTTCGCGTCCGTCGTCCTTGCGTGGGCGCGGGAGCACGCGCCCGACATGGAAGCGGTCAATCCCAACGGCGGCGCCATCGCCATCGGTCATCCGGTCGGCGCGACCGGCGCTCGCCTCATCACGACGGCGCTCCACGATCTCGAACGCACCGACTCCACGCTCGGGCTCGTGACCATGTGCTGCGGTGGCGGGCTCGGCACCGGCACGATCATCGAACGCCTGGCCTGAGGAGACGCGACGTGCCGACGCTTGCGGAGCGGTTGGGACACGCTCCCGACGCCAAGCTCGTCATCGTGAACTGCGACGACCTCGGGTCGTCGCGTGCCGCGAACGTGGGTGTGTACGACGCGCTGCGGAACGGGCTCGGCACGAGCGCTTCACTCATGGTTCCGTGCCCGTGGTCCCGCGACGCGGCGGCGGGGTACCGCGGCGACGACGTCGGCGTGCACTTGACGCTGAACTCCGAATGGGAGACCTACCGCTGGGCACCGCTCACCCATGCCCCCAGCCTCCTCGATGGCGACGGCGGGTTCCCCCGCACGATCGAAGACACGTGGGACCATGCCGATCTCGACGAGGTGCGGCGCGAGCTCCACGCGCAGATCGAGCGAGCGATCCTCTGGGGCTTCGACGTGACCCATCTCGACAGCCACATGGGGACGCTCCAGCTCCGTCCCGAGTTCTTCGACGCGTACCTCGAGCTCGCGGTCGACTTCGACCTGCCCTTGCGGATGGGTTCAGCCAGCGGCGAGCGGGTCGTCGGCTTCCCGTACCGCTCGCTGGCCGCCGCGGAAGGGATCGTGTTCCCCGATCAGTTCGTCCTCTCCACCCCGGTCGGTGCCCGTCGCCACGTCGAGAAGGCGCTGTTCGACCTGCGACCCGGAGTCACCGAGGTCTATCTGCACCCGGCCGTCGACACCGACGAGCTCCGGGCGTCCCACCCGGACTGGGCCGGACGGGTCGAAGACCACGCGTTCCTGTGCAACGACCCGTCGCTGCGCGACCTGATCGACCGCGCGGGAGCGACGCTCATCGGCTACCGCGAGCTGCGCGACCTCCAGCGTTCACGGTGAACGCCGACGCGACGGGTCCGACCCCCGAAGAGCTCGCCGCGTTGTGTGCTCGGGCGATGCCCGACGAGCGACTGAGCGCCACCGATCTCACCACGTGCTGCTTCAGCGACGGGATGGAGGTCTTCGGCGACGCCGACGGCGCGATCGCCTGGACCCGCAAGGAGTTCAGCGGCGTCGGGATCGCATGGATCCTCCTGCTCGCGGTCGCGCCGGAGCGGCGCCGCGAGGGCATCGCCCGACGGCTCGTCGACGACGTCGTCGCCCGATGCCGCGACGCGGGCGTCCGCGAGATCCACACCGGGAACTGTGGGCCGCGCTACGTGTGGCCCGGCGTCGACCTCTCCCAGACGGCCGCGCTCGCCTGCTTCCAGGAGCTGGGCTTCGAGGCGTACGACCACGGCCTGAACATGCTCCTCCCCACCACGTTCCGCTCGCCGCCGCCCACCGGGGTCACGGTGGCGCGCGAGGAGGGCGACGGTGCCCTCGATCTCGCGCGACGCGAGTTCCCGAGCTGGGAGGACGAGATCGCGCGCGGCATCGAGCGGGGCACGACGTTCGCGGCGCGCGATGCTCACGGGGCGACGATCGCGTTCGGCGCGCACTCCGTCAACCGCGACACCTGGATCGGGCCGATGGCGACGGACCCCAACCGCAGGCACGGTGGAACCGGTCGCGCGATCCTCGCCGCGCTCGCCGAGGACATCGGCACGTCGTTCGCGGTGGCGGGAGCCGAGATCGCCTGGGTGGCGCCGGTGCCCTTCTACGCGAAGGCCGGCGCAGTCGCGCACCGCGCGTTCCGCATGCACCGCCGTCGCCTCACGGACTAGTAGCTGGTGATCGCTCGGAGCTGCTGGTCGAACCCCTGGTACTCGGACGCACGCGTGATCGGGAGCAGCTGCAGCATCTTGCCGACGTCCCCGGCGACCTTCATGCGGCCCTGCATGAACGCCGCGTTGGGGTCGAGCTCGCCCTGCGAGACCGCGACGGCGTCCGCGTAGGGCAACGTCAACGTGACGTCGGCATCATCGACGATGCCGAGCTCGCTCACGGTCAGCTTCCCGTCCTTCACGACCCAGGACCACTTGACGTCGCCGTCGGGTCCACCGCTCACGACGACCTGCAGCTTCGCCGAGATCCCCGGTCGCTTGGGCTGGTCCTTCGCGAGCTTGCGGACATCGTCGAGCCACTCCTGGGTCAGGTAGTGCGACACCGCGCTCCTCAGCTCGCTCGCTCGGCGGACGCCGGCAACTCGGTTCGGATCCCGCGGAAGAGGTCGTCCTCGATCTCGCCGACGGGCAGCCCCTCGACGAGGCTGCTCGCCAAGATGTACTCGTCCCACGGGAAGATCTCCCGGATGGTGCTGTCGGGGAGCCGCATCCAGAACCCGTCGGGGTCGACCTGCGTGCGGTGCGCCAGCAGCCCGGCCCGGCGGGCCGAGAGCCAGTCGCCGACGTCGACGAACGTGGTGAAGCGCTCGTCGTTCTCGGGGAAGTCGCCCTCGAACCAGCGCGCGTAGGGACTCTCCTCACCCCGGCGGAGGAACTCGTCGTGCAACGCCTGGACGCGCCGACGCGAGAACCCGACGAAGTACATCTTCGACGGCTGCCACGGCGGTCCGGCCTCCGGGAACCGATCCGGATCCCCGGCGGCTTCGAAGGCGGGCTGAGAGATCTCGTGGACCCGGATGTGATCAGGGTGCGGGTAGAACGTGCGGTCGTCGGCGTAGGTGACGATCACCTGCGGTCGTTCGGTGCGGATGATCTCGACCAGACGGCCGACCGCTTCGTCGAGGGGTGCGTTCGCAAAGTTGTCGGGCCGCGCGTTCACGTCGGTGTCGGGCATCCCCGAGTCGTGGTAGCCGAGCAGATGCAGGCGGTCATAGCCGATCGCATCCGCGGCATCCCGCAGCTCCTGCATCCGCACGTCGAAGAGGTTCTCGCGCACCTCGGGGGTGTCGACCGCCGGGTTCAGGATGTCGCCGGCCTCGCCGCCCGTGCAGCACACCAGCACCGTGTCGATGCCTTCGTCGTGGTACCGCGCGATCGTCGCGCTCCCCTTCGACGCCTCGTCGTCGGGGTGCGCGTGCACGGTGAGGATGGTGAGCCCATTCCCCGCATCGTCGAGGGCCTGCTGTGCCGGTTCGGTGCCATCCATCGCACTCGACGTTATCGAACGACGATCGGGTCCCGTGACGGTGCCGGTCCCGGTGGGTCGAGCCGCCGGTACAGTCGGTCAGTGCCACGTCCCGGACCTCCGCGGAGGTTCCGTCTCCTCCCCGCGTTCATGGCTGGGTTCGTTGTGGCGCTCACGCTCGCCCCCGCGACGAGCGCCAGCACCACGAGCGCCAGCACTCCGGCCGTCGCGGTGCCGATCGACTGGCACGACTGCGGCGGCGGGTTCGAGTGCGGCGCGCTCCAGGTCCCGGTCGACTACTCGGCGCCCGATGGTGAGCAGGTCGGCATCGGCGTCATCCGGAAGCCGGCGACCGATCCGGGGCTGGGGCACCGATCCCTGGTCCTCAACTTCGGGGGTCCGGGCGTCCCGGGAACCGAGACCCTCCGGCGCGCGGTCGACCACCTGCCGGCACCGATCCGGGCCCAGTTCGACCTGGTGAGCTTCGACCCGCGCGGCACCGGCAGCTCACGCCCGGTCGACTGCGTCGACGACCCGACGTTCCAGCGCCTGTGGAGCGAGGACGGGACACCGACCAGCGACGCCGACCTGCCGCGCTTCTACGACGGGACCATCGACACGGTCGACATCACTGCCGCCTGCGTCGCGGCTCAGGGCACGTGGCTCGCACACGTCGGCACCCGCAACGTGGCCCGGGACCTCGATCGGTTGCGCGCGGCCCTCGGGGACGACCGGCTGAGCTACGTGGGGTACTCGTACGGCACCGTGCTCGGCGCGGTGTACGCCCAGCTGTTCCCTCGGCGCGTGCGTGCCCTGGTGCTCGATTCGGCAGTCAACCTCTCGGAGACCGGCGGGTCGCGCCTCCTCGGCAACGCGGCCGGATTCGAACATGCACTCGACGCGTTCCTCGCCGACTGCGCCGCTCACATTGCGTGCGACTTCCACTCCGACGGTGACCCTCGAGCCGCGCTCACGAGCCTCCGCGACCGGTTCGAGGCCGGCCTGACCGTTCCACTCGCCGACGGACGAACCGTCGGGGTCTCGGAGTTCTACGGTGCGCTGCTCGCCGCCCTCTACTCACGGGCGAGCTGGCCCGCGCTCGCGCGTGGTCTGCACGACGCGGCACGCAACGGCACCGGCAAGTACCTCGGGCTGCTCGACGACAGACTCACCGGCCGCCGAGACGACGGGACCTACAGCAACCTCCAGGAATCGATCGGCCCCATCCTGTGCGCCGACCGTCGCGACGTGCGTCCCTCGTTCGCCGACTACTCCAAGACGTACCACCAGCTCGTGGCGCAGTACCCGTTCTTCGGGCCGGTGCTCGGCGCGTTCCCGACCGGTTGCGATCCTCGGCTCCCGGCACCGCCCGCCTCCGAGACGCTCGGGGACGTCAAGGCGGCCCATGCTCCCCCCGTCCTCGTCCTCGGGACGACCAATGACCCGGCAACGCCGTACCAGGGGGCCCTCGATCTGCGACGCCGCATTCGGCGGTCACGCATCCTCACGATCAACGACACCCAGCACGGCGGGTTCGCGGTCGGCAACGCGTGCGTCGACATGTACGCGACCGCGTACCTCCTCGACGGCACGCTCCCCCCGCGCCACGCCAGATGTGAGCAGTGAGGCGTCAGGCGCGCTCGATTCGGCAGATGTCGACCCGACCGATGTCGCGGATCTTTCGAGCGAAGACCCGTCGCACCGCGAAGCGAGCGTCGTTCGCCACCGCCGCGCCGAGCTCCGCCGAACCGAGGATCGAGCCCGGCCGCGCGAGGCCAGTCAGCCGGGAGGCCAGGTTCACCACGGGGCCGAAGTAGTCGCCGTCGCGCGACACGAGCGCACCCGTCGCGATCCCGGCGCGAGTCTCCGGGAGCAGCGCATCCGCGGTCGCCCGCTCCGTGAGCAGGACAGCGATCCACGCCGCCGTCGCCGGCGTGTCGGTGACGAACATCACCTCGTCACCGATCGTCTTCACGATTCGGCCCCCGGCCTCGATGATCGTGTCGTGCGCGAGCACGCCGAACCGCGACACGAGCGCACCCACCTCCCGTTCATCGAGCGATTCAGACAGCGCAGTGAAACCGACGAGGTCGACGAAACCGATCGCTCCATCCACGGTTCCGGGCGCCTCGGGATCGGCGCCCGCGAGGCGTCGCCAGAGCGCGGCGCGCATCTGGAGACGAAAGACGTAGCCCATCAGCTGCGTGATGCGGTCGAAGTCGACCCGATCGGCCACGGACTCCGCGAGCTGCTCGTCAGAGAGGCCGGCCTCCCGGGCCTGTCGGAAGGAGAGCGCGATGTCGTCGGTCACGGCGTCGGCGACGCGCGCCATCGCCGCGCTCACGACACGTGTCTGCGGCAACGCGACTTCGAGCGACCAATCGGGCAGCCACGAATCCGCGAACGACGCGAGGAGCAGACGAAGCGTCTCGACGTCGTTGTCGGTGAAGGCCGGGAGATCGTCCGGGAGCGACGGGAAGCCGACCGCACGCCAGACTGCTCGTGCGGTCTCGATGTCGGTGCCGCCGCGTGTGGCGAACTGCTCCATGGTGTAGCGACGCTCACCGGGCGTGACCACTCGATCGAGCACCAGCAGCGCGAGGTAGTGCCCCTGTGCTGCGTGCTCGACCTCGACTGCGGTCGCGCCGCGTCGTCGAAGGAACCGTCGCAGGTTCCGCTGCATCGCTCGACCTCACCCGGACCGGGGGACGTCCCTCCAGGCGAGATCACGAGAGGTGTCGGGTTCCTTCGGGAGCCCGAGCACGCGCTCGCCGAGGATGTTGCGCATCACGTTCGACGTCCCGCCTTCGATCGTGTTCGCCTGGGCCCGCAAGAAGCTGCGGACGACCTCACGGGTCGTCTCGCCACCCGAGCTCGTGAAGCCGATGACACCCTTCTGGATGAATCCCTCACCTTCCCAGGCCATGCCCTCGGCACCCTCGAGGTCGATCGAGAGCTTCTGCAGCCGTTGGTTGAACTCGGCTTGCATCAGCTTCGTGATCGACCCCTCCGGTCCCGCCTCGCCGCCGCTCTTGCGACGCGCGGCGGCACGTTGGTTGGTGAGGCGGATGAGGCGCTCTTCGATGTAGAGCTGCGCGAGTCGCTGGCGCGGCAACGGATCGGCGACGGGGGCGTGGTGCGCGATGAGCCGCTCTGCGGGACTCCCACCCCCAGCGTCTCCCGAGAGGGAGCCGGCGCCCGACAACGCGATGCGCTCGTTCATCAGCGTTGTGATCGCGACGCGCCAGCCCTCGCCTTCCGGCCCGACCCGCATCGAGTCCGGGATCCGGACGCCCTCCATGAAGACTTCGTTGAACTCGGCGTCGCCGGTGATCTGCACGAGCGGCCGGACATCGACACCGGGCGCCTGCATGTCCATCACGAAGTACGTGAGACCCTTGTGCTTGGGCACGTCAGGGTTCGTGCGGGCGACCAGCATCCCCCAGCGCGAGAGGTGCGCGAGGGTCGTCCACACCTTCTGCCCGGTGATGACCCACTCGTCGCCATCGCGCACGGCCCGGGTCGCGAGACCAGCAACGTCGGACCCGGCACCGGGCTCGGAGAACAGCTGGCACCAGATCTCCTGGTTCGCCGCCATCGGCCGCAGCAACCGTTCCTTCTGCTCTTCGGTTCCCCACGCGATCAGGGTCGGACCACCCATCCCGATCCCGATGAGGTTGAAGGGGCGGGGGACGCGGTACTCGTTGAGGACCTCGTTCACGTGCTTGGCCTGCCCCGGCGAGAGCGAGAGCCCGGCGCCGTACTCGGCCGGCCAGGTCGGGGTCGCGTAGCCGTCCTCGCCGAGCACGACGCACCAGGCGTCGTAGTCGAGGGTGCCCCGCAGCTTCGACCACGCCTCGAGGTCACCCGCGTCGAGCGCCTCCATCCATCCGGCCGGCAGGTGCTCCCGCAACCACGCCAGCGTCTGCTCCCGCAGCTGCTCGGCGGTGAGCTCTTCGGTGTGGACAGCCATGCACCGGTCCTCCCTCTCTGCTGACGGGCCTCTCGGCTGACGGGCCCCTCGGCTGACGGATGGGATCCGGGGCGCCGGGACGCAGCCCGCTGCTGGTGGGCTCCTAGGCTCACGCTCGATGATCCAGGTCTCCCGGTACGACCACGCGAGCGGAAAGGTGACCCCGGTCGAGCCCGATGCGGTGGGCACCGCCGTCGATGCGGCGTGCGGGCTGGTCTGGGTCGACTGCGACGAACCTGATGCCGCGCACCTCGCGTCGATCATGACGCAGCTCAAGATCAACGAGTTCGCGCAGGAAGACGTCGCGAAGGCCGGTCAGCGCACGAAGCTCGCGCACTACAGCGACCACTACCACGTGGCCGTCTACGACTGCGCGCTCGCCGAGAACGGCATGCGAGCCCGCGAGATCGACATCGTCTTCGGCGCCGGCTGGCTGCTCTCGGTCCGCCAGAAGCCCGAGGACGGTGACCCGGGCGCGTTCCCGATCGAGCACGTTCGACGCACCTTCGAGCTGCAGCGTGCGCAGCACGAGAACGCGCACGTCGGGCTCCTCCTGTGGGCACTGCTCGACGCGATCGTCGACCGCTACTTCGCCGTCACCGAGCACGTCGACGAACGCCTCGACGAGGTCGAGGAGGCGGTCCTGGCCGACGACGCGGAGCGAGGCCGACCGCGCGCCATGCGACCGATGGAGCTGTTCGCACTGGGCAAGGCCCTCGTCCGGTTCCGCCGGGCCGCGATCCCCCTGCGCGACGTGGTCACCGAGATCGTCCGCCGTGAGGTGCCGTGCATCGACGACTTCGCGATCGTGCACTTCCAGGACGTCGCCGACCACGTGTTGCGCGTCGCCGACTTCGTGGAGAGCCAGCGCGACGTCCTCACGAGCCTCCGCGACGCCGAGCTGGCACTGGCCTCGAACCGGATGAGCCTCGTGCAGCAGCGCATCGCCGCCTGGGGCGCGATCTTCCTCGTCGCCACGCTCGTCACCGGGGTCCTCGGGATGAACTTCCAGGACTCACCCGAGCTCAGCTGGCGCCAGGGCTTCCTCACCATCCTGGGCGTCATCGTGGTGCTCTGCGCGCCCATGTACATCTTCTTCCGCCGACGAAAGTGGTTGTAGTGCTCCCCCATCGCGAGCGTCATCGCTTCACGCGCATCGGTTGGCTCCGTGCCGCCGTCCTCGGTGCGAACGACGGCATCGTCTCGACGGCAAGCCTGATGATCGGCGTGGCCGCCTCGAACGCGTCGAACAGCGCGGTGGCGGTCGCCGGGCTGGCCGGACTCGTCGCCGGGTCCATGTCGATGGGCGTCGGGGAGTACGTCTCGGTCAGCAGTCAGCGCGACACCGAGCAAGCCGACATCAAGAAGGAAGCCGGCGAGCTCGCCAAGACGCCCGACCTCGAGCTGAACGAGCTGACGCACATCTACGTGCAGCGGGGGCTCGACGCCGAGCTCGCACGCACGGTCGCCGTGCAGCTCACGGCCAAGGACCCCCTCGGGACCCACCTCCGCGACGAGCTCGGCATCACCGAGGCGACCAGTGCACGCCCCTGGCAGGCGGCGTTCGTCTCGATCGCGAGCTTCGGGCTCGGCGCGGTCGTGCCGCTGCTCGCGCTCGCGGCGACGACCGGCGACGCCCGCATCCCCGCGATCGCGATCACCGCGCTCGTGGTGCTCGCGATCACCGGCGCGGTCGGCGGACGACTCGGCGGCGCCCCGGTCGGTCGGGCCGCGTTCCGGGTCCTGCTCGGCGGCGGCGTGGCGATGGCACTGACCGCGCTGGTCGGGAACCTCATCGGGACGGCGGTCTGAAGGCCTCTCCCAGTGGGTCGCTGCTCGGGGTGCGCCGAGCAGGGATGCCCCAACGGCGGCGAAGCCGGGCCTTCTGGACGGCGTCGGCGATCAGCACGGCGGGGATCGCGAGCAGCGCGACGCCGAAGCCCGCCCACGATGGTGGCGACTGGCCGAGCAGGTCCGCGAGCGGCGGGAAGTAGAGGAACGCGACCAGCATCGCGAGCTCGGCCGCGATCGCCCCGAGGAGCAGGCGGTTCGTCGTCCAGCCGATCCGCCACGGAGGGAGGACCCGACTCCGACAGGCGAACGCGTTCGCGACCTGGCCGAAGACCACGGCCGTGAACGCGGCGCCCGACGCCGTGAGCAACGTGGCACCGGTCGGGAACGACTCCCCCGGGCTCCAGCCTGCTGCGACGAACGTCATCACGAACGCCAGGAGCGACACGAAGGCCTCGACCGGACCGAGCACGCCGAAGGCCCGGAGGAACAGGCCGCGGTCGAGCAGGTGTCGCTGGATGGGCGGCCCTTCGAGGAGATGCGCGCCGGGCGGCTCGGCACCCAGCGCCAGCGCCGGGAGGATGTCGGTGCCGATGTCGAGCGCGAGCACCTGGAGCACACCGATCGCGAGCGGGAACCGCCCGCCCGAGAGCGCCCAGACCACGAACGGCGCGAGCTCGGCGACGTTGTCCGTGAGGTGGTACGTGAGGAACCGGCGGATGTTCGAGAACGTCGACCGGCCCTGTTCGATCGCGGCGACGATCGTCGCGAAGTCGTCGTCGAGGAGTACGAGATCCGCCGCCTCGCGCGCGACGTCCGTGCCCGACCGACCCATCGCGATCCCGATGTCGGCCTCGTGGAGCGCCGGCGCGTCGTTCACCCCATCGCCCGTCATCGCGACGACGTTCCCGCGGGCGCGGAGCGCTCGGGCGATCCTGAGCTTGTCCTCGGGCGAGACGCGTGCGATGACGATCCCGTCGCGGTCAACGAGCGCGCCCAAGAGCGCCTCGTCGTCCGGGAGGTCGTGACCGACCACGACCATCCCGTCGGGACCGGCGAGACCGACCTCCTTCGCGATCGCGAGGGCGGTCGACGGATGATCGCCGGTGATCATCGCGATCTTGACCCCGGCCCGACGACAGCCGGCGATCGCGACGGCAACGCCCTCGCGCGGCGGATCCTGCAGCGCGACGAGCCCGAGCAGGTCGAGGTCGCGTTCGGCCTCGTCGATGTCCTCGGGGGCGTTCGGTCCGACCGCTCGCTTCGCGACGGCCAGCACCCGCAAGCCACGCGCTGCGAGATCCTCGAGCGCGTCGGTGGCGCCCACCGGGACCACGCAGCGCGGGAGGAGCGCATCGGGCGCGCCCTTGACGAGCACGCTCCCGCCGGCGACGACCGACATCCGGCGGCGGCGTGGGTCGAAGGGGAACCGCTGGGTCTCGACCTGCGCACTCGCGTCACGTCCGACGTCTACGCCGACGCGACGCGCGAGCACGTCCAGCGCGGCTTCCATCGGATCGCCGAGCGGGACCCACATACCGTCCTGTTCGACTGCGCTCCCCGACGAGCACCGAGCTGCGACTCGCGCGACCTCCTGCAGAGCTTCGAGGAGGACCGGATCAGTGACGTCGGTGGTGCCGGTCGGCTCGTAGCCGCGTCCGGCGATGTGCGCCGACCCGTACGACGTCCAGACCTCGACCACGGCCATCTCGTTGCGCGTCAGGGTTCCGGTCTTGTCGGTGCAGACGAAGGTGGTCGAGCCCAGGGTCTCGACCCCCTCCAGGTTGCGGACGAGACCACGCCGGGCAGCCATGCGCTGCGCGCCGATCGCGAGCGCGAGGGTGACCGTGGGCAGGAGGCCGCACGGCACGACGGCGACCGTCACACCGACCGCGAACAAGAAGCCGTCGGACGCGGGCGTGCCCACGAGGATCGCGACACCGAAGAAGACGACCCCGACGGTGATCGCAGCCGCGGCGATGAGCCGAGAGACCCGATCGAGCTCCTTGCGCAACGGGGTCACCGGCGCGTGCTGTGCGTGGGTGAGGCCCGCGATCGATCCGAGCCGGGTCGCGTCGGCGGTCGCGATCACGACGGCTTCGCCCTCCCCCTCGACCGTGAAGCAGCCTGCGAACACGGTGGCTCCGACCTCGGGTCGGGTCGGAGCGCTCTCACCCGTCAGCATCGACGTGTCGACCGTCAGCGCACGGGCGATCGTCAGGCGGAGATCGGCCGAGACCCGGTCGCCACCCTCCAGCGTGACGAGATCGCCGACGACCAGCTCCTCGGCAGAGATCTCGATCGGCCCACCGTCTCGCACGACGGTGGCCCGCCGGGGCAACAGATCGCGGAGGCGCGCCGCTGCCCGCTCGGCCCGCCGCTGCTGCACGAAGGCGAACACAGCGTTCAGGAAGATCACGATGATCACGGCGAACCCCAGCTGGGGCAACCCCGCGACGAACGCAAGCCCGCCCGCGACCCAGAACAGGAGCGCGAAGAAGTGGAAGAGCTCACCCGCGAACTGGCGCCAAGCCGGCTTCGGTGGCGGCACGGGCAGGACGTTCGGACCGTCCCGCTCGAGGAGGCTCGCGGCCTCCACAGCCGACAAACCTCGTACGCCCTCCGCCCCGGAGGGCGCGTCCACCGAGATCACTCTCTTGACCGTACGCCCTGCACCGCGGGTCGACGACCGATCCGCTGGGCTCCCGCCCGCCCTGACCCGATGCGACCGCCTCAGCCGGCGGCGTCGTCGGCCGCGGCTGCTTCGGCCGAACTCGAGTCCCGTCGTCGTCCGAAGCGGCGCGACGCGCGCCACCCGATCTCGAGCAGGAGGATCCCCGCGACCGCGATCAGAGCAGCTTCGCCGAGCACCCGGACGTCGGGCGTCTCGAGCGCGTAGAAGTCGCGGAGGAAGTCGATCGCGAGGATCAGCGCGACGCAGCCTGCCATCGAGCCGACGAGCAGCGCCTTCCACCAGTTGAAGGGTCGCGCCAGGATCACGAGCACCCAGAGCCCGATCACCACGAGCACGAGCGCCGTGGTGGTGCGGGCCTGCTTGAGCGGCAGGTCCTCCTCGAAGCGCGTGAACCAGTACGTGGCCAGTGATGCCAACCCGGCGACCACACCGGCCGGGATGCAGAAGCGCAGCACGCGGTCGAGGAAGCCCGGCACGTACCGGCGCGTGTTCGGCGCGAGCGCGAGCACGAAGCCGGGGATGCCGATCGTGAACGTGCTCACGATGGTGAGGTGACGCGGCAGGAACGGGTAGCGGATGCCCGTCAGCACGACGGCGATCGCGAGCAGCAGCGCGTACACCGTCTTGGTGACGAACAGGTTCGCCGAGCGCT
This sequence comes from Acidimicrobiia bacterium, assembly GCA_038321755.1. Classification (GTDB taxonomy): domain Bacteria; phylum Actinomycetota; class Acidimicrobiia; order IMCC26256; family PALSA-555; genus JALHSW01. The sequence goes on from JBBQFJ010000017.1 coordinate 24,509, forward strand.
CGATGTTCGCGATCACCCGGCGACCCTCGGCCACCACACCGGGCATCGTCGCGAACTTCCCGTCGAGCAGCACGAGCTGCGCCACGGCGCGCGTCGCGGCAGCGCCCGAACCCATCGCCACGCCGATGTCGGCGTCTTTCAGCGCCAGCGCGTCGTTCACGCCGTCTCCGGTCATCGCTACCACGTGCCCGCGCGACTGCAGCGCCGCGACCATCTCCCGCTTCTGTTGCGGAGTCACGCGACCGAACACCGAGTGGTGCTCGAGCACGTCGGCCAGCTCCTCCGGGTCGTCCGGCAGCTCCCGCGCGTCGAACCCTTCGGGCGAGCCGGGCATCCCGACCCGACGGGCAACCGCCTCGACCGTGCGCGGGTTGTCGCCCGAGATCACCTTGAGATCGACGCCCTGGTCGGTGAAGTACTGCAAGGTCTCCGCCGCATCGGACCGGACGTGCTCCTCGAGCAAGACCAACGCGGACGGAGCGAAGCCGATCGGGAGCGACTCGCCCTCGACCGTGGCGTCCGCATGACCGAGGAGCAGGACGCGGTTGCCGGCAGCTGCGAGCTCGTCGGCGCGCGTGCGCACCGCAGCGTCGGGAGCCGCGGCCAGGATCATCTCGGGTGCACCGATGACCCACGATCCGTGACCGTCGAACGTCGCCGCGCTCCACTTGCGAGCCGACGAGAACGGGATGACGGCCGCACGCTGCCATCCCGGCGCGGGGCACGCGGCCCCGATAGCGGCAAGGGTCGCATTCCGGTTCTCATCATCCGCGAGCGCGCCGAGCGCCGCACGCACGGCGACGTCGTCGCCACCGGCGAGCATCTCGACGGACCCGAAGACCACGTCGCCCTCGGTGAGCGTTCCGGTCTTGTCGAGACACACCACGTCGACCCGCGCCAGCACCTCGACGGCAGGGAGCTCCTGCACGAGGACGTTCCGCCGCGCGAGCGTCACCGCGGCGATGCCGAAGGCCAGGCTGGTCAGCAGCACGAGACCTTCCGGCACCATCCCGACGACGCCGGCGACCACCCCGACCAAGGCCTCGTTCACGTCGTTGCGACCGAGCTGGCGCCACAGGAGGAGCGCCGAGACGGGGATCAAGGCGTAGGTGATCCACCGCAGCAGCGTGTTGATGCCGTCCATCAGCTCGGACTTCACGAGGCTGAACCGTCGAGCCTCCGCCGCGATCTTCCTGGCGTACGCGTCGGCACCGACCCCGGTGGCCTGGAACCGGCCGGACCCGGCGACGACGATGCTCCCGGACAGGATCTCGGCGTCGGGGGCCTTGTCGATGGGCTCGGCCTCGCCGGTGAGCAACGACTCGTCGATCTCGAGCCCGTCGGACGAGCGCACGAGCCCGTCGGCGGGGACCTGATCGCCCGTCCGGAGCTCCAGCAGGTCGTCGAGCACGACGGTCTCGACCGCGACCTCTTCGATGGCGCCGTCGCGCACGACGCGCGCACGCGGCGCGTTGAGCACGGCGAGGCGATCGAGCGTGCGCTTCGCTCGCGTCTCCTGGATGATCCCGATGAGCGAGTTCGCGATGAGGATGATCCCGAAGGTGGCGTCCTGGATCTGCCCGACCAGCAGGATGATCACGAGCATCGTGCCGAGGATCGCGTTGAACCGGGTGAGGACGTTCGCCCTGATGATCTCGCCGTAGGTGCGACTCGTCCGCTCACCCGCGTCGTTCGTGAGCCCCCGGGCGATGCGATCATGCACCTCGACCGCGGTCAGCCCGCGATCACCGGTCACCGTCGTGGCAGACATGGCTGGCAACGTACCTTGCGCGATCCGGCTTCAGCTGGACGCCGCCAGATGGACGCCCCCAGATGGACGGCGTCAGGCGGAGGGGACGAGCGCGATCTCGCCGGTGTCCTCGTCCTCGAGCACGCGGTAGCCGCAGCGCTCGGCGAGCACCGACTGCCCTTCGTCGGGACCACTCGCGATCAGCTCGTCGTCGGCCTGCAGCCGGACCAGCCCGCGTGGCCGGTACACGTAGCGACCCGCTCGGCGGATCGCGAGGAGGTAGAAGCCGGTCTCGACCTCGAGCCGGGCCTCGGCCAACGTCACGCCATCGAGTGCGGACCCCGCCGCGACGGGCATCCGAGTGATCACCTCGTCGGACTCCCCGAGGGCGACGCGCAGGATCGGGTGCATCTCCTCCTGCTCCTCGACGAGCCAGACCATCTGCTGTGCGGCATCGCCGAGCTCCTCGGCGGCGGCACCGAGGTGCAGGAGCCCGCGCAGGGGGGACGGGTCGACCTCGCCGGCGGCCGAACGCAGGACCCAGACCTCGAGTCGCTCGCGCATCTCGTCGAGGCGGTCCTCCAGATGGCTCACCTCGGCCGCGAGGCTCTGGTCGTTGAACAGCAGGGCCGAGTATGCGAGGCCGATCGCGACTTCGGACACGTTCTTCATCTCGACCAGCACGTCGACCGCGCGGTCGAGGTCCGTGATCGCCGGGTCCTCCACCACGGTCGGCGGACGCCACTCGGGCGCGCCGGCCAGCTCGCGCAGCTCGTTGATGCCGGCTGGGGCGCCGCGAAGGATCAGCACGTCCTCGGGCAACATCGTCTCGTCACCGTCGGGGTCGATGACCCACTGCTTCCCGCGGCGGATCGCGACCACGCGCATCCCGACCTCGACCGGCAGCTCGACGTCGGCGAGCGAGCGATGCGCGAGCGCCGACTCCGGTCGCACGCGGACACGATGCGACACCTCTTCGGCCGCGGCGAGATCCGCGACGAGCGACGCCGGGATTCCGAGGCGGTGCGTGACGATGCGCGACACACCGACCGCCGCGTTCGCCATGCGCTCGATCGCGGACACGACATGGAGCACGCTCGACATCTGCTCGGCGTCTCGCGGCGAGCGCGCGGCCAGGACGCAGACCTCGCGCATCTCGTGGACGAGATCGCTCAGCCGCTCCTCGAGCTCGTGCACCTCTGCGGCCATCTGCTCGTCGGCGAAGAAGAGCGCGGCATACGCCAAGTCGACCATGAGCTCGGAGGTGTCCTTGCTCTCCGAGAGCATCGCCTTCAGATTTCGTGGGGGCTTGTCGTCCATCACATCCTCGTTCGGGTTGAGGTTACGTCAGGTGAGACCCATCGCCACGATGACGAGGATCAGGGAGAGGGCACCCAGGAGGTCGAGCGACGAGGTGACGATCGGGATGCCGTGGCTGTCGGGATCGAGCCCCATCCGATACGAGACGATGGCGCCGTAGTAGCCAACGACTACTGCGAACGTCGTCGCGATCAGTCCCGCGATCATCGACAACGCGATCATGTCGAGCGCCCCGGGGCTCTTCAGTCCGACCACCGCGGAAACGATGTCGGCCGAGATGCCGAGCAGCAGGAACACCGGCACTGCGTAGGCGTAGATCAGCAACACGTCGTCCCCCACCGCACGCAACGGGCGCCGTGAGGGCTCGAGGGTTCCGAGGTGGAGCTTCGTCGCGATGCGTGCGCTCAGGATCCCGCCGAGCGAGCCGGAGTCCTCGAGGAACGGGGGCACGAGCACCAGCAGTGCGGGGTACACGAGGAACGACTCGAAGCGCTTCTCGATCGTCAAGCCGGCAACGATGTCGACCGTGCCGGCGATGAGCAGGATCGGCACCGACTCGCGGATGATCCGGTGCAGCACCGGGAGCTTCGATCGGAGTGCGATCGCGAGCGCGCCGACCCCCGCGATCGTGCAGATGATCGCGACGATCGGCGTCACGAACGGCACTTGGACGAGGAACGTCGCGAGGAACAGCGCCGGGAGCGTGACCATGTCGCCGGCCGCGGTGACGATCGGCGCCGCGACGTTGTCGAGGTCCCACCCGCGACGGACGCTCAGCGCGGCAACGCCCAGGGTGATGCCGAGCACGACGATGGAGGAGAGCACCCCGCCGATGACGGAGATCACCACGAAGTCGGCGACCGAGATCGTGTTCTCGAGGCCGAACCCGACGCAGATCGCCTTCGCGAGGAATGCGAGCGCGAGCGAGATCGAGATCGAGAGCGCCACCGACGCGTAGAGGTTCTGGCCCACGATCGTGTCGCGTCGACGCGAGAGGCGGAAGGTCCCGGCGTGGATCGACGTGCCGAGCCGGCTGCCGAGCGCCCCGAAGATGTTGCCGCGCATGCCGATCGCGGCCGGGACGAGGACGAGGAGCCCAGGAAGGGCTTCGAGGGTGCCGGTGATCGATCCGAGCGTGAGGCCGGCGAGGAGGTCCCCGCCGGAGGAGATCAGGAGCGCGACGAAGCCGGCTCGGACGCCGGCTGGATCCGCGCGCACGAGCGCGCGAAACCGCCGCACGAGGCGGAAGTTGCGCGGCATGGGCTGCTACTCGGAGGGTCGCTCATCTTGCTGCTCTCGAGACTTCGTGCTGCAGGACTTGCTGCAGGGACTGCTGCGGCGTGGAGACGGGTCCAGGTTACCCCTGGGTGCTCACGCGCGGTCAGGGCGCCTCATCTGGCGTCCTCATCTGGCGTCCTCATCAGGCGTCCTCATCAGGCGTCCTCATCTGGGCCGACCCAGTACCCGCGCATGATCTCGCGGCTCCAGTCGGGCTGGCGGACCGTCCCCCGCGGTCCCATCTCGACGAAGTGCGCCTTCACGTCCAGCACCGGCGTGCCGTCGATCGCGTCCAGGCCGCGCACCTGCAGCGTGAGCCCGTCGACCCGCAAGAGCGTGCACGTGCTCACGCCGATGCGGTTGGGTCGACCCTTCCCGCGCTGGGCGAGGATCCCCACCTTCGGCCAGTCGGTGCGACCACGCGGGTGGCGCGCCCCGCGCTCGATCTCGTCGTCCGGTACCTGATGGAAGGCGAACACGACGTCGAGATGCGAGAAGTCCTCGAGGCCCGCAGTGGCATCGGGACCGAGCTGGTCGGTGTCGAGCACGATCGTCGCGTCGACCGCGTCCCAGTCGTCGTCGAACGCCTCCTGCCTCCCTCCCTGGACATGGCCGATCGGGGTGACGGTGATCGAAGCAGGGTCCATCCCCTGACCGTACTCAGCGGAAGTCACGAGAACGCAGGAGCGACGCCGGGGAGAGGTCGAGCGCCTCGATCCGTCGGGCGATGAGGTTGATCACACCCTGGTGCCGCTCGAGCACGCCGCGCACGCACAGCGCGGGTGCCGTCCGCGCCACCTGCCGGTAGCGCTTCCACACGTCGGCCGTGCAGATCACGTTCACGAGGCCGGTCTCGTCCTCGAGGTTGATGAACACCACGCCGTTCGCCGTCTCGGGTTGCTGACGGTGGGTGACGACCCCGCCCACCTCGACGATCGTCCGGTGGGGCAACGTGCGGAGGTCGGCCGCGGTGACGGCACCGCGATCGACGAGGCGCTCCCGGGCGAACTCGGTGGGATGGCGGTTCGCCGACATCCCGGTGGCCCAGAGGTCGGCAGCCGTCTGCTCGATCGGGTCCATCGTCGGCAGGGCCGGCGCCTCGACGCCCGTCACCATCCCCGGGAGTCGGTCCATCACCATCCCCTTCCACGCCGCGCCGTTCGGACGACTGGGACGCGCGGCGCTCAGCGCTCCTGCACCCCACAACGCCTCGCGCCGCTCGATGCCGAAGCAGCCGAACGCACCCGCGGTGGCGAGAGCTTCGAGCGCGTCGACCGGGGCCGCGGTCCGTCGACTGAAGTCGGACAGGTCGACGAACGCGCCATCGGCGTCGCGGGTCGCGTCGATCTGGTCGAGCAGGGCGTCGGAGAGACCCCGCACGTAGCGCAGGCCGGTGCGCATCGCGTGCGTCGACGCCGCGGCGTGCCAACCCGGCTGCGGACGTCCGATCGGTCCGGCACCTTCGGTACGTGGCTCCAACGTGCAGTCGCGCCGCGACGCGAGCACGCAGGGACCAAGCACCTCCACCCCGTGACGCACCGCATCGCGCACGATCGTGTGCGGCGAGTAGAAGCCCATCGGCTGTGCGTTGAGCAGGGCGCACGCGAACGCATCCGGGTGGTGGAACTTCACCCACGAGCTCGAGTACACGAGGTAGGCGAAGCTCACCGAGTGGCTCTCGGGGAAGCCGAAGTGCGCGAACGCCTCGAGCTTGCCCGCGATCTCCTCGGCCGTCTCGCCGGTGATCCCCCGCTCGGCCATCCCCGACAGGAGCCGCTCCCGCATCACCACCATGCGCGCCTTCGAGCGCTTCGACCCCATCGCCTGGCGCAACCGGTCGGCGTCACCGGGGGTGAACCCGGCCGCGTCGATCGCGATCTGCATGAGCTGCTCCTGGAACAGCGGGACGCCGAGCGTCTTCTTCAGGCAGTCCTCGAGGATCGGGTGCGGGTAGGTGACCGCCTCCTCGCCGGTGCGACGGCGGAGGTACGGGTGCACCGAACCGCCCTGGATCGGGCCGGGCCGGATGAGCGCGACCTCGATCACCAGGTCGTAGAAGGTCCGGGGTCGCAGGCGCGGCAGCGTGGCCATCTGCGCCCGGCTCTCGACCTGGAACACGCCGACCGTGTCGGCTGCGCAGAGCAGGTCGTAGACCTCTTCCTCCTACGGGATGGTCGCGAGGTCGACCTCCACCCCTTCGTGCTCCCGGATGAGGTCGACCGCGAGGTGCAGCATCGTGAGCATCCCGAGACCGAGCAGGTCGAACTTCACGAGCCCGGCTGCGGCGCAGTCGTCCTTGTCCCACTGGAGCACCGAACGCCCTTCCATCCGAGCCCATTCGACCGGGCAGAACTCGACGAGCGGACGGTCGGCCATCACCATCCCGCCCGAGTGGATCCCGAGGTGCCGGGGGTAGTCGAGCACCTGCTGCGCGAGGTCGAGCACGAGCTCCGGCACCGGCGTCTCCGCATCGCCCGCGGTGACGCTCTCGAAGGCACTGTGGTCGCGGCCGTAGCGGTCGACCCACTTGGTGAGCGCGTCGGCCTGGCCGGGTGAGAGCCCGGCGACCTTGGCCATCTCGCGCATCGCGGATCGCGGCCGGTAGGTGATGACGTTGGCGACCTGCGCGGCACGGTCGCGTCCGTACTTGCCGTAGACGTACTGGATGACCTCTTCGCGTCGCTCGTGTTCGATGTCGAGATCGATGTCGGGGGGACCGTCGCGCTCGAGCGAGAGGAAGCGCTCGAAGAGCAGCCCGA
>JBBQFJ010000018.1:0-31393 GCA_038321755.1 Acidimicrobiia bacterium
GAGGCCCTCATGGATCGACTGGTGGCCGAGAAGACTCCGCTCACGGTGTGTCCACTGTCGAACGTGAAGCTCCGGGTCTTCCCGACGCTCGCGGATCACGATCTCGCCGGCTTGTTGCGCCGGGGACTCCGCGTCACCATCAACTCCGATGATCCCGCCTACTTCGGCGGGTACATCGCCGAGAACTTCGTTGCCACAGCAGATGCACTCGCGCTGACCCGCGACGAGGTCGTACAGCTCGCGAAGAACTCGTTTCTCGCGTCCTTCCTCAGCGCGAGTGAACAACAGCACCACCTCGACGCGATCGACGCGTTGGTCGCCGGTCACTCATGACGATCGCCGGTCACTCCTGACGATCGCCGATCACTCCTGACGATCGCCCGACTCTTCGGCCGCGCGCTTCCTGACCCTGAGGAGCGTCGCTATGCGAGGCCTGCAGCAGCGACCGCTTGCGCGACCCACTCGTCCAGGCGAGCAAGTGCGGCTGGGCCGTCGTCGAGGGCACCGAGCGCGTCGACCGCGGCGAGGAGGTCCCAGGCCGGGTCGTAGCTCGCGGCGTCGGTTGCAGCAGCGAGGAAGCGGTCGGCCGCGTCCACCCCGATTCCGAGCACGAGGTTGCGCCGGCAGTGGGCGACGTCGACCAGAGCAGGTCCCGCGCAAGACCATGCCCAGTCGACGATGCCGGACACCGTGTCGGAGGTCCACAACAGGTTCCCGAGCTGGTAGTCGCGATGGATGAACACAGGATCGAAGGGTGGTGGCGCCGCGGCATGCCGCTCGATCGCACGAATCCAGGCCGCTGGATCGCGCGTCCACGGCGGCGGCGCGTGACCGCCCTCGACCTCGTACCGGTGGTACTCCGTGAGTTCGGGGGCGGTCGGCAGTCCGACCGCGTGGATGGCCGCGAGCGGTTCGGCGAGCGATCGCGCGAACGCGTCGAGATCCCGAGCCCGGGCGCGGGTCCGGCCTGGGAGTCGAGACATCAGCACGGCAGGCACATCGCACGAGATGGCGTCAGGATCGGACGCGACCAAGCGCGGCGCCGGCACCGCACTCTTCGCCAGAGCTCCCAGCACCTGCGCTTCGCGGGTGACTGCTCCCGGCTCGCGGTCGAGCACCTCCGGGTCCACGTAGCGGCGCAGCACGAGCTGGCGCGGTGGACCGGCGGCATCCTCGACGTCGATGGCATGGACCGCGGACGAGGTCCCACCGGAGAGCTCGCGGACGTCGACGACTCGCGCTCGTGGCCCGATGACCGACGCGACCCAGCCCGTAGCGCGTCGAGGCAGAGAGTTCGTGTCACTCACCGTGAAGCCGGGTCGGCGTGTTGGGGACCACGACCCCACCGTACTCAGGGGGCCTTCCCGCTTCGTCATTCCCTTCTGGATGTCAAGCGCCCGCAACCTCGTGTGAAGGCGCTCGCGTGAAGGCGCGGCCGATCAGGTCGCGGCTGGCACCGGATCGTCCGCGGTCTCGAGCGGCTGCGCGGGAAGCCCTCCGGTGAAGAAGTACGACAAGATCACGATGAACGCGGCGAGCAGGAGCCCGGCCTTGAGCGCGGCGATCTGCGCTTCTGAGTAGCTGTCGACGACGGCGTCGACCTCCTTGGGCGGCACACCTGCATCGGTGGCTGCGGAACGCACGTCGTCGGCCGGGACGAACTGGATGCCCGACTCCAGCGAGATGCCCGCTTGGTCCTTGACGGCGTCGCTCACCTGTGGGTTGGATTCGACCTTGGCGGCGAACCCGCTCGCGAGCCCGCCGATCACGATCGCGCCCATGAGAGCGGTCCCGAGCGCGGCCCCGAGCTGCTGGCCGGTGAACTGGAGCCCACCCGCTTCGCTGCGCTCTTCACCGCCGACGGACGACTGCACGACGTTGCCGAGCTGGGAGGCGAGCAGCCCCATGCCGATGCCGAGCACCGCCATCGCGATGCCGAACTCCAGGGTGTCGATCTGCGGATCGATGACCGAGAGGAGGCCGAGGCATGCGAGCAGCAACACGCCCAAGCCCGCGCGCACGACGGTGCGAGGTGCGACGTTCTGCAGCAAGCGGGGGGCCAGGATGGCCGTGGCGAACAGGGTGACCGAGACGGGCAGCATCCGGAGCCCGGTCTCGAACGCGTCGTATCCCTGCACGACCTGGAGGTAGAGCGGGATCGTGAAGAAGATCCCCATCAGGATGAGGTTCTGGGCGAGGAACATGTTCACGCCCGAGCGCAGCGACGCGATCCGGAACAGCTCGAGTCGCACCAGGGGGTCCTGGCCGTGCGCGACTCTCCGGTGCTGCCACTTCACGAACCCGACGAGCACGAGCGCTCCTGCGCCGATCACGAACAGGGTGAGCGAGAAGCCGAACGGCTCCACCGGAGAGTTCCGCGGCTGGAGCCAGCCCCAGGTGCTCGACTTCAGGACGCCGTAGACGACGAGTGCCAGCCCCAGTGCGGACAACCCGGCGCCGACACCGTCGAGCTGTGGGGAACGTGCGGGACGCGACTCCGAGATCGCCCGCACTCCGAGCAGGATGAGGATCGCGACGACGACCTCGCCCGCGAACACGACGCGCCAGCTGAGGTACGTCGTGCACCAGCCCCCGAGGATCGGTCCGACGGCGATGCCGGCGCCGGCGACGCCACCGAGCACGCCGTAGGCCGCGGCTCGTTGGCGACCCTCGAAGTTCCCTGCGACGAGCGCGACCATCGCCGGCATCACCAGTGCCGCGCCGACACCTTCGAGCACCGACCAACCCAGCGCGAGCACGCCGACACTCCAGGAGACTGCGGTCAACCCCGAGCCGCAGGCGTAGATCACCATCCCGATGGTGAACGCGCGGCGCCGCCCCCACTTGTCTCCGAGCTTGCCGCCCGTGATCATGAGCGCGGCCATCACCAGGGAATAGAAGGTGATGACGGCTTGGATCGTCGTGACGTCGGTGTCGAAGTCCTTGACCAGCTGACTGATCGAGACGTTCATCACCGCCTGGTCCAGGACCATCAGGAACTGGGCGGCGGCCAGGACGAGCAGCACACGCCGGTTCATGGTGGACCTCCCGGTCGGGGTGGTGATGGTGGATCGGGGTGGATCGGGGCGGAACGGTCAGGAAGGTAGCGGACGAGATGCGGTTCCGCCGGACCCCCTCTACCATCCGCGGCGTGCAGCCCGAAGAGCTGATCCTCATCTCCGTCGACGACCACATCTGTGAGCCGGCCGACATGTTCGACGCGCATGTTCCCGCGGCGTACCGCGACCAGATGCCCGCGGTCCGTGACCAGCCCGACGGTTCGCAGCAGTGGTACTACGGCCAGCTCGCCGGTCGAAACCTCGGCTTGAACGCGGTCGCGGGCAAGCCGCCCGAGATGTTCAACGTGAATCCGTCGCGCTACGAAGACATGCGGCCGGGTTGCTACCAGGTCGATGCACGAGTTCGTGACATGTCGGCGGGCGGCCAGCTGGCCGGGCTCAACTTCCCGAACTGGACCGGGTTCGCCGGTCAGGTCCTCAACAACGGACCCGATCGCGACACCAACCTCGTGATGATCCGCGCGTACAACGACTGGCACATCGATGAGTGGTGTGGTGCCCATCCCGATCGGTTCATCCCGTGCGGCATCCTGCCGCTCTTCGATGTGGAGGCCGCGGCCGTCGAGGTGCGACGCCTCGCCGAAAAGGGATGCCACGCGGTGACGTTCTCCGAGAACCCAGTCGGACTCGGGATGCCGAGCATCCACACGGACGCGTGGGACCCGCTCTACGCGGCGTGCGTCGAGACCTCGACGGTGCTCTGTTGCCACATCGGATCTTCGTCGAAGAGCGCATCGACCACGCCGGACGCGCCGCCACCGGTACCGATGAACCTGTCCTCGGCGATGGCGATCTACACGCTCGGCGATCTGCTCTGGGCCGACTTCTGGCAGCGGTTCCCTTCGCTGCGCTTCTCGCTCAGCGAGGGGGACATCGGCTGGATTCCCTACTTCCTCGAGCGGGCCGAGCACACCTACAACCGGCACAACGGGTGGATGGGCCACGAGCTCGCCCAGGGCTTGCGCCCCACGGAGCTCTTCCACGAGCGAATCATCTGTTGCTTCATCAACGACCGAATCGGTGTGAAGCTCCTCGACGAGTTCAACCTCGACAACCTGTGCTGGGAGTCCGACTACCCGCACTCCGACAGCTTCTGGCCACGAGCACCCGAAAAGCTGGAGGAGCTCATGCGCGGAGTCGACGACGCGTCCGTGAACAAGATCACCTACGAGAACGCGATGCGGCACTTCCAGTTCGATCCGTTCGCGACGCGGGCACGCGAACAGTGCACCGTCGGCGCGCTTCGCGCGGAGGCCGGTGATGTCGACACCGTCACCCACGTCGGACGGGCAGCCGATGAGACCGACGTCGCGGCCTGGAAGCGCATGACCGGCGCGGCAGCGAAGGCCAACCGGTGAGCACGGCAAGCCTGCCGCCACGTGAGCTCGACGACCTGGACCGTGACGAGCTGGTCACGATCGCGCACGAGTACATGCTCCTGGGCATGTTGGTGAACCGTGGCCTGCTGCCGCAGGTCGTGCTCCAGACCGGCGGCTTCGACGAGATGAACGACGTCGCCATCGACCTCTGGATGGGCGCGAGCCCGGTCTACACGGGCCGCATGCGGCGCCTGATGGGGATCGAGGGTGACGACATCGCCGCGATCATGAAGGCGCTCCAGCTCGATGTTGGGTTCGTGCACGAGTACATGTCGGTCGCGTACCAGCTGACCGATTCGGAGCACGGAGAGTTCTGGCTGAACCACTGCGGCGCGCTCCTCGACGCCGAACCGTTCGGCGAAGAACGCGTCTTCGGGATGTGCCACACGATCGAGGACCCGACGTTCGACGCCACCGCGTACGCCACGAACCCGCGTGCGCGGATCCGTCCGATCCACCGGCCGCCGCGCACACCCGGTGATCGCCACCCGCACTGCCACTGGACGATCATCATCGATCCTGAGAACGAGCCGGTCGGTCCCGCCGCACTGACGCAGCAGGTGGCCGATCTCCCGCTCGCGTCGGTCCCCAACGAACGCCTCGACGAATCATCGCCTGAAGGCATGGTCGACTACCGCGGCTCGTTCGATCCCGACTTCCGCCTGACGTCCCTCTCGAACACTGCGCTCGCGGCAGTCGCGCGGGAGTTCCAGGTGCAGTCACACCTCCTCGTGAGTGCCGCCGAGCTCGCGCTCGCCATGCGATTCGACGGAGATGTTGTGCGAACGATGCTGGCGAAGCACTGGGTCGGCGTCGCCTGGCTCACGAGCGAGCGGCTCGCCGACCGCATCGGCGCTCGGGACGGCGGCGCCGACGGAGTCGCGGCGGTGCTCGCACTCCAGCCTGATCTGCCGCCCGGGTTCGACCGCGAGCTCGTCGTCGAGGGCGATCGTGTCCGACTCACGCTCACGTCACGCGTTCCCGGGCTCCTCGATCCGGAGCACCCTGGATCGCCGGGCCTGCTCGCGCGCGCCGAGCACACGGGACTCGAGGCCATGGCGCACGGCGTCGATCGTCGGGCTCGGCTCGAGACCGTCGAGGCCGACGACACTCGGGTCATCGCCGAGTGGCTCGTCGACGAGCGGGCCGAGCCGGCTCCCGAACCCGACGAGGTTGCGCTGATCCGCATGAGCCTCGCCAGCACCTGGGCGTTCAACGGGGTCGAAGCCCCGGGCTAACTTGAAGTCGATTCACGACCAGGAGGCACCACCGTGTCCGTGTACGACATCCCGATCGACGCCCTCGACGGCACTCCCGGCAAGCTCGCCGAGCAGCAGGGCAAGGTCGCCCTGGTCGTGAACGTCGCCTCGAAGTGCGGCCTCACCCCGCAGTACGAGGGCCTGGAGAAGATCCAGCAGCAGTACGCCGACCAGAACTTCACCGTGATCGGCGTCCCCTGCAACCAGTTCCTCGAGCAGGAGCCCGGCACCGCCGTCGAGATCCAGACGTTCTGCTCGACCACCTACGGCGTGTCGTTCCCGCTCCTCGAGAAGATCGAGGTGAACGGCGACACGAAGCACCCGCTGTACGCCGAGCTCGAGAAGACGGCCGACGCCGAGGGGGTCGACGGCGACATCCGCTGGAACTTCGAGAAGTTCCTCGTCGGTCGTGACGGCGAGGTGCTCGGCCGCTTCGCCCCGCAGGTCGAGCCCGAGGACCCCGCGCTCGTCGGTGCGATCGAATCGGCCCTGAAAGGCTGAAGCGCTCGAGCGCTGCGGCGTCCGGTCTCAATCCCGAGCGGCCATCGCGTTCTTCGGCGGGTACTTGCCGAACGATCGCAGGTGCTTCCCGATGCCGCTCGTGAACGCTTCGAGGTAGGCGAGCTTGCGGATCAGGTAGCTGTGCGTCTCCTTCGGGTCCAGGTACAGGTTGTACAGGCGCCCGTACGGGTACTTCTGCTCGACCCCGGTGAAGCCTCCTGGGTTCGCAACATCGCGGTCGTCGTCGGAGATCGACGCGATCATCATCTTGTACTCACCGCAGCGAACGGCTGAGAACATCGTCTGCAGCCAGTAGTAGTGGTACTTGCGGTGCGATCGCCCGTCGGACGCGAGCAGGAACGACGACTGGTCGATCCCGTCGATGAACCGATCCTCCGGGACAGCGGCATCCGCGCCTGCGAGCGAGAGCGTCGTCGGGAACAGATCGGAGAAGTTGAAGAGGCCGTCGGACGAGTGGTCGGCGTCGATCATCCCGGGCCAGGTCATGATCGCCGGCACGCGCACACCGCCCTCCCACGTCGAGCCCTTGGCGCATCGGAAGGGCGTGTACGCCGCGTCGGGCCACGTCTCCATCTCCGGTCCGTTGTCGGACGAGAGGAAGATCATCGTGTGCTCGAGCTGACCCGTCTCGCGCAGCGTCGCGACGAGGCGACCGACGATCGCGTCGAGCTCGATGATCGTGTCCTTGTAGGGATGCTTCGCGGGTGACGAGCCGAGGTACTTCTCGAGCGGGTAGTTGTCGAAGTGGGCGCCGCGCGTGTTGTGGTACAGGAACCAGGGCTTGTCGTCGCCGGCCATGCGTCGGATGAACTGCTCGGAGTAGGCGGCCCACTTGTCGTCGAGGGTCGAGAGCACCGGGATGGTGACCTCTTCCACGTCCTCGACATCACTCCCTCGCGTCGCGTGCACGAAGCACTTGTTGAACGGCTGGTTCTCGATCCACTTGGTGCGCTCCTCCGAGTACGCGATCTCGGGGAAGAAGTACGGGTCGCGCCACTCGGTGTACATGTCCGACACCGAGAGGAAACCGTAGAAGTCGTCGAACCCGACGTGCTGCGGCTGCGACTCGCGGTTCTCGCCCATGTGCCACTTCCCGACGGCCTGCGTCGTGTAGCCGGCGTCGGCGAGCAGGGACGCGATCGTGATCTCACCCTGGAGTCCGCCCAGCTCGCCGTACATCGGCGGTCTGAGAAGGCCGTGACGCATCGGGAGGCGTCCCGTCATGAGCGTGGCGCGCGATGGGCTGCACGAAGGCTCCGAGTAGCACGACGTGAGCAGCAGGCCTTCGCGGGCGAGCTTGTCGATGTTCGGCGTGGGTGCGCCGACCGCCACGCCACCGCCGTAGCAACCGAAGTCTCCCCAGCCCACGTCGTCGAACAGGATCCAGCAGAAGTTCGGGTTGCGTCCGTGTTCAGCGCGGTACGCATCGAGCCGAGCCCGACCGGCTGCGCTCTGCTCGGTGTGAGCGATCACCGGTTCTCGGTGCTCGGCGATGACGGTGGTCTCGGCGACGATCGGATCGAACGGCATTGTCCGGAATGTAGTCAAATGGCGGTCGGTCAGCGCCGAGGAGGACTTCATGACGGAGAACCCAACCGAGAAGTTCGCTCGCAATCGGAACCAACCGCCCGAAGAAGCCGCCATGTTCTGGAACGGCGGTCCGGTCGAGGTCGCCGAGCGCACGTGGTTCGCGTCGCTGCTCAGTGGCGTGACCGCGTTCGAGACCGACGAAGGGATTGTGCTCGTCGACACCGGGACGGCGGTGTTCGCGCCGCACCTTGCGAAGGAGATTCGCGAGGCGACGACCGCGCCGGTGCACACCGCGATCTACACGCACGGACATGTCGACCACGCGTTCGGGCTCGAGGCGTTCCTCGTTCCGGATCAGAGCACTCCGCGCGTGATCGGTCATCGGGCGATGCTCGAGCGCTTCGATCGCTACGCCCGGACGACGAATCACAACCAAGCGGTGAATGCGCGGCAGTTCGGTGGCGCGGTCGAAGCGCGCCAGCCGGTCGACTTCGCCGCGCCGGCGATTCCGCCGGACACGCTCTACGACGACGAGCTCTCCATCACCGTCGGCGGAGTCACGTTCGAGCTCTTCCACGCTCGCGGCGAGACGGATGACCACACGTGGGTGTACTGCCCGGATCGCGATGTGTTGTGCCCTGGTGACCTCATCATCTGGGCGGTGCCGAACGCCGGGAACCCACAGAAGGTCCAGCGCTATCCGTGGGACTGGGCGGCGGCGCTGCGAGCGATGGCGGCCAAGCAGCCGCGCAGCCTCGCTCCCGGGCACGGCGGGCCGATCGTCGACGACCCTGCCCTGGTGCAGCGCATCCTCCTCGAGACGGCCGAGCTGCTCGAGACGATCGTCGAGCGCACGCTCGCGGTCCTCGAGGCCGGGTCGCCGCCACACGTCGACGTCGTGCGTGCCGTGGAGCTCCCCACGTCGGATGCTCCGTGGCTCCAACCGGTGTACGACGAGGCCGAGTTCATCGTGCGCAACATCATCCGGTACTTCGGTGGCTGGTACTCAGGTCGACCGAGCGAGCTGAAGCCATCGCCGAGGGCAGAGGTCGCGGCTGCCGTCGCGCGCATCGCTGGGGGCCCGGGGTCGCTCGTCGACGAAGCGCAGCGCCTGGCGGAGGCCGGAGACCTCGCGCTCGCCAGTCATCTCGCCGACTATGCGCTCGAAGCGGCCCCGTCGGATCCCGCCGTCCAGGCCGCGGTCGCCGATCTGTACGAGCGACGAGCTCGGGGCGAGACGAGCTTGATGGCGATCAACCTGTTCCGATCGGCCGCTGCGTACGCCCGGGAGGGCCGGCCGTACGCATAGGGAGACGGTCGCCGTCGCCCTACGTGCGAGTGGCTTCGTCGGCGCGCACGCCACGCAGACCGAACCACGCGAGCTCCGACACCCACTGGGCGAGGACCGCCGGTTCGAGCGCGCTTCCGTCGTCGGTGAGCGCGTCCCGGCTCGTCGCCTCGGCGACGCCGATGAGCGCGTGTGCGAGCACCCGTCGGTGCTCAGCAGTGCCGGGAATGTCGATCAGCTGCGTGATGGCGATCGCGGTCTCGTCGAGGATGCGCTCGACGATCTCCGCGAACTCGGCGTCGTTGCGAACCGCGGCACCGAACAGCAAGCGAAAGGCAGCTTCGTTCCCGGTGACGAACCTGAAGTACGCGGTGAAGCCCGCCTCGACACGTTCGCGGCCACTCGTGGCTGCTCCCGTGGCGATCGCGAGCTCGCCGAGGAGCTGGTGTCCGACATCGTCGAGCAGCTCGACGAACAGTGCCCGCTTCGACGGGAAGTGCTGGTAGAGCACCGGCTTCGTGACGCCTGCCGCCGAAGCGACGTCGTCCATCGACGTCGCGTGGAAGCCGCGCTCGGCGAAAACACCGCACGCGACATCGAGGAGCTGTCGCCGCCGCTGCTCGGCGGGAAGTCGAGTGGTCATGGATCGAGATTCTTCAGACGCTCGACTTCAGCGGCATCACGTAGCGGTCTTCGTGGTCGAAGTTCCGCGCGAAGAGCTCATCGACGTGTGCTCTCTCCTCCGCGGTGAGCGGGAGCTCCGACGCGGCTGCGTACTCCTCGATCTCTTCGACCGTGGTCGTCGTCGGGAGCACTGTGGTGAATGCGGGGTCGGCGAGGATCCCGGCAACCGCGGCCTGCCCGATCGTCCGGCCGGTTCCCTCCCACAAGAACGAAAGGGTCGCGGCCTTCTCGAAGTTGTCGAGCATGTTGTCCTTGTTGCGATGCGCGCGGTGGTCGCCCTTCGGAAACACGGTGTCGGGCGTGACCCGTCCCGAGAGCGTGTCGGAAGCATGCGGGACCCGGGCGATCAGGCCGACCCGTCCATCCTGCACCGCGGGATCGCGGGCGAACGTGAGTCCGGGTTCCTGCTCGAGGATGTTGAACACGGTCTGCAGCGACGCGATCGGTCGCGTGCGCAGTGCCCCCAGTCCTTCCTCGACCCAACCGATCGCCGGACCGAGCGCAACGCCGAGCTCGAGGATCTTGCCCTCGGCGCGCAGCTTCTCGAGCTCGTCCCACAGGTCGTCGGCGAGGATCGGTTCGATGCGGGTGTTGTGGAGCTGGTACAGCTCGACGCGGTCAGTCTGGAGTCGGCTGAGCGAGTCCTCGAGCTGCTTGCGGATCGACTCCGGGCGCCAGTCGTGGGGACGCTCGGACTGACCGGGGAACTTGCGCTCGGCTTCGATGTCGTAGCCACACTTCGTGGTGATCACGATGTCGTCGCGTGATCCCTTGAGGAAGTCGGCGAGGAGGGTCTCCCCGACACCGTCGGATCCGTAGACCGGCGCGGTGTCGATGAAGTTGATCCCGGCGTCGAGCGCGGCGCGGAGCAGTGACTGCTTGTCTTCGACCTCACCCCACCAGTCGCTGGCAAGGGTCCACGTGCCGAACCCGACCTCCGAGACCTCGAGGTCGGACTTCCCGAATCGGCGGTAGCGCATGTCGAGCTCCTCTGGCGGTCGGCGAGTGACCACGCCGGTCCACGGTAGATCCTGTCGCGAGGATGCATCGAACCCGTCGGTCCGCCTCAGTGTGCCGGCGGGCCCAGCCCTTCGCGACGTTCGTCGCGCTCGGCGGCCCGGACGCCATAGCCCAGCACGATCGGGATGGGCAGGATCACGATCGCGGCCACCAGTCCCACGATCGAGACGGTGACGAGCCAGCTCGGAAAGCTGGTCGGCAGACCCACGGCAAACGCAACGATCGCGATCACGAGCGCGGTGTACCCGAGGCGCTGGGCGACCTGGACGAGGTGCGCGATCCGCGCGCGTTGTTCGAGGATGGGATCGGGTTGTTCGCTCACCAGTCGGCCCAACCTACTGCCGACCACGCGGCAGCGATCCGGCCGGGAAGGTCGGCGAGGTCGAAGTTGGCGCGCAGCACCGCGCCGTTGGCTTCGAGGGATTCGGTCCCCGCGGTCTCGAGGGCTGCGACTGCGACCTCGGGTTCGTCGATCGAGAGGAGCTCGAGGCCGAGCGCGACGAGCTCGTCGAGCACCGGATAGTGGGCGACGGCGACAGAGCGGCGCGCGATCGTGGCTTCGATGACAGGGTTGCCGAACCCTTCCCAGCTCGAAGGGAAGGCCACCAGGTCGGCGGCCGCGTAGGCATCCTCGGGCCGCGGCGCGCGCCCGACCGTGACGGGAACCTCGGATTCGGCCATGAGCCGGTCGAGCTCCGGTCCGAAGCCGTCCTCTGCCGGTCCCGTGATCCAGAAGCGGACCCGTCGGTCCGGGAAGAGCGCCGCGAGCCGCTCGGCGAAGACGATGCCGCGTCCCACCTCCTTTCGCGGGATGGCTCGAGTCGGTTGCAGGATCACGACGTCATCGGGCGCGAGGCCGAAGGCCTGCCGGGTCGACGGACCGTCGCCGGGCCGCGGGTCCAGATCGAAGGCGTTCCGGATGAGGTCGGCCTCGATCCCGCGTGCTGCCAGGGCGAGCCGTGCCTGTTCATTGATCGTCACGTGGAGCGAGTTCGGGCGTCGGGGTGGGAACGCGTCGAGGTGGGCGAGCTGCGCTCGCTCCCAGGGGAGATCGTGGTGGTGGAACAGCACCCTTCCGTCGTGCCGAGCGAGGACATCGGCACTGATCTCCGATGCCACGAGGTTCAGTGGCAGCGAGCAGAGGTTCTCGACGATGACGAGGTGCGCCCCGGCGAGCGCGGCTCCGAGTGCATCTGGCTCTGGCTCGGTGCCCACGGGTGGGTCGATCTGGAGGAACGGCAGCCAGGTGTCGTCAGGGCGGAGGCCGTCAGCGAAGTCGCCGGCGACGCGGCGGGTGCTGAACCCGAGCTCGCGAAGTGCCCACTCCCACTTCCGGGTCTCGACCGAGACGCCGTCAGCTCCTCCGAGGCGGAACGAGAGGAAGACCGCCCTCGGTGTGCTCACGACCGCATCGCGCGCGGAGGATCAGGAGTCTTCGCGGTCCGGCGCCAAGTACGGCAGACGCCGGTTCACCGCATCGAGCACGCTGCGGACGACGGCATCGTCGGCGAGGTGGTGCACGATCGCCGATCCGGAGAGATGCCGCTCGAGCGTTGGTTCGATGAGCACGAGGGCGACGACTGCGAGGTCGGCTCCGCCGACTCGCGTCAGCTCCGCGCCGGCGACGTCGAGTCGCTCGGCCGAAGGCTCGAGCTGGCGCAGAGCATCGATCGTTGCCGATGCCACCAGCCGTGGTCGTGTGACCGCGGCCATCGCGCCCTCGGCGAAACCCGTTGCCGACTCGTCGGCATTGGAGAGCGTGACTCGGATCGAAGAGCGCATCCCCGCCGTCGTCGTCTCGATCGAGGTGATCCGAACTCGCTTGGTCGGCGTCGATGTCGGTGCCGCACTCGCGGTCGGGGACGCCGACCCGTTGGGGCCGAGTTGCACGACCGACACGATTCGACGATCGATCTCGAGTCCGAAGGAGGCCAACGCGACGGACTGCAGGTCGCGGACCACCTGCTTCGCGTGCTTGCCCGTGTGAGCGAGCACATGGATCTCCACCGGGCGACCAAGGTCGTCAGTGACGATCCGGGCGGCCACCACATCGGGCAGTCGACAGAACTCGGTCTCCACCGACTCGAAGTCGAGCTCGGTCGTCTGGTCCTCGTCCATTTGTGTGCGCTCCCGGATCCCCGCCGGCCCCCGAAAGAAACCAACCCGCGAGGGAGAGGATACGGATCGTCCCGACCTGTGACTGGGACCCGTATGCGGTTCGGGAGGGCTGACCACGGAGAGTGGTCTCCCTCTCACGAAGGGTCTTGCGGTCTGGCGCGATCACGATGAAACTCATGTGGCTCGTGAGGGCGAGCGGGAGACCTGATCAGTGCCGGAGGGGGTGGCTCTCGACAGGACATAGCGGGCAGGGTCTCGACGATATGGGGCTGAAGAGCCTCGGAGCGAAGCGTCACCTCATCGGCCGAAAGCGGAGCCGGCGGGAGTTCCCTTCGATGGGGGGGATTCGCTGTGATTAAGAGAGTGATTGTTCGTCTCGCGATTATCGGTTCGAGCGTCACGGCGCTGCTGCTCGCTGGCGGCGCTAGCAAGAGCCTGCGGTAACAAGTGAGCAAGATGGCGAACGCTGTCGGGGCCCTGCCCGCTCTGTCCTGTCTCCACGTTCATGGCTTCGACTGCACGGCGGTTCCACCTGTACTGCGGTGGTTTGGCAGTACTGACTACCTGTGTCGCTGTCGCGCTTGCTTCGGTTGGTCCGCTCCCCACATGGAGCTCAGTCTTCTTGCTCGGTGGATTGTTCGCCTTCGCTGAGAATTCGAGCGTCGAACTGCCAAACAGATCGGGTCTGAGCGCGAGCCTGATGCTTGCGCTCGCCGCAATCGTCGTCTTTCGCAATGACTCGCCCTACCTCGGCCCGCTTCTCGTCGGGTCCTTCGGTTGTCTCTACGTACCGCACATCCGGAATCGTGAATGGGCGAAGATGTCCTTCAATTTTGCGAACTTCGGTTTGTCGACGCTCGCAGCGGCGCTCGTCTATGGCGCGATGTCATTTGGTGGTCGGCCAAGCGCCGGCCTCCAAGTACTGATCGCAGTTCCGACGGCGCTGACCTACTCGACGATCAATTCGGTCCTGCTCACGGCTGCTGTGATCATCCTCACGCGACGGCCGGTCCGGGCTGTGGCGCGAGAAATGTGGTTGGGCGACCTGCAAATCCTTCCCTTCGCTGTCTTGGGAGTTCTGCTCGGGCGGTTGTACTTGGATCTCGGCCCATGGTTGGTTCCACTCTTTGTGGCTCCGATCCTCATCGCGAGAGTCGCGTTCGCGTCCTACCTAGCCCTCCGTGAGGCTCAGGAAGCGACCATTTCAACGCTGATCCGGGCGCTTGAGGCGAAGGATCACTACACCGCAGGCCATGTGGAGAGAGTTGCTCGGTTCGCCGAGCTGGTCGGGACCGAGCTCGGCCTCAAGCAAGTGGAACTCGAACGGCTGCGCTACGCGGCATTGATGCACGACATCGGTAAGTTGATCGTGCCGAACCAGATCCTGAACAAGCCCGGGCGGCTGACGGAAGCCGAGTTTGCGCGAATGCGGAGTCACGAGGGGGTGTCCGTCGAGCTCCTCCGACGGATCGACTTCCTCGCGCCCGTCGCGCCGAGCATCGAAGCCGAGTCGTCGAGTGGGGTCGGAGGTCCGATCGAGGCTCGCATCATCTCGGTCGCCGACGCGTTCGATGCCATGACGTCGACTCGGGCATATCGACGCGCGCTCACGCAAGAGATCGCGTTCGCGGAGCTGCGCGACAAGACGGGAACCCAGTTCGATGCTCCGTGCGTCGAAGCGCTGATCGCCGTCATCGAACGACGAGGTGAGCGATACGGGGACGGTCACGAGACCGAGATCGCCGAGTTCGCGACGCCGCCACCAGTCGTCGGTACCGGCTCAGCGGGTCTCGGCAATCTCGAGGCGGAGCAAGAAGTGTCCACGTGAGTCGAACGACGTGGGTCGTCGTCGTCGGCACATTGGGTGTCTCCCTGGCGATCGGTGCCGCCGTCATCGGCTTCGACTCGGTCATCCCTGACCTGGTCATCCTGGGCACAGCCCTCGTCGTCGGTGAGCTCTTCGAGCTACGACCGTCGAACCGAGCGCCGCTGCCCCTGTCGTTCGCCGTCGTCGTTGTCCTGGTGCGGGCAGCAAACGTCGAGCAGTTCGTAGCGATCGTCGCCTCGGCGTTTCTCGTGGCCACGTTGGTGCGCAGTGAGCCGCGGGGTGTGCTCGGGCGAGCGCTGCACTATGCGGAGCGCCTCGCCGAAGCGCTGGCTGCCGGCGCCGTGTACCACCTCATCAGCGAGTCGAGCAGCGGCCCCGATACCCGCGCGGTCGTGCTCGGGGCGTTGGCTGGTGCCGCAATCATCGAGATCGTGATCGCGGATCTCGTGACGCTCGTCCGTGAGCATCGAATCGCCCCGATGCGTGCCCGCGGCGCCGACCTCGCCCTCGTCACGTCGGGGATGCTCATGGCGGTTGGCTATGGCGGCATCGATGGTGACGGCCGGCTCGGATTGTGGGGGCCCCTCCTGTTCTGCATCCCCCTCCTCGCTGCGTGGTACTCGTTCGAGCTCCTCGCCTCGACGCGCCGGAGCTTCCGACAGACGGTCCGGGCGCTCGGCGAAGCACCTGAGCTCGGAGGCCTCGTGCGCGCCGGACACGTGGACAACGTCGCCGAGCTCGCCGTCGCGATGGGCCAAGAGCTCGAGCTCCCCGAAACTGACGTCGCGCACCTGGAGACCGCCGCGCTTCTGCATCACCTCGGCGCCGTGTGTCTCGACGAGCCCGACGGCGACGAGCAGCTCGATGCCACTGCAGTCGCGGAAGCTGGCGCGGCGATGCTCCGCGGAAGCGAAGCCCTTGCTCCGGCGGGCGACATCGTCGCCGCCGAGCCGTCCCTGCACCGAGCGCCGGGAGTCTCGAGCGCGCCGCCGAGCGCGCTCGCGGGTCAGATCCTGAAGGTTGCGAGCGCGTTCGATGAGCTCACCGAAGGCGACCCGGGACACGCGGCGTGGGCCCTCGAAGCCCTGTACACGGGCCCGCTCTACGTCTATGACGGGCGGGTCGTCGGCGCGCTGGAACGCGTGCTCGAGCGGCGCGGGTTGCTCGTCGCTCGCGGCTGAGACCGCCGACCGGCGCGGCCGCGGCGGCGCGGCCGGCGGGTCCCGAAGTAAGCGAGCTCGCAGATCCCGAGCGCAATGACCAGGTCTCCGGGTGAGAGCACCTCGTCGAACGGCTCCGGCAGGATGATCTTGTCCCCGAGAAAGCCCAGCAGGTCATCGTCGCTCGCCGGGCGATGCTTCACGCTCTGTTCGATGGGCTTCTCGATGCGATTGCCCGCCTTGTCGTTCCCGATCGGCGCGGTCGGCATCCCTTGATTCAGCCCGATGACCACGGCGTTCAGCGCGATGCCGATCGCGATCACCCCGAATCCACGAGTCGAGAGATTCACGAAACAGAACGCCAGGATCATGACGTAGGACGCCATCAGCAGGCCGTAGCCAATCGTCTCGATCTGGTCCTTCGGGATGTCGACGAACTCGAGCACGATCTGGATGCCGAGACCGACGAAGAGCAACCACGCACTACTGATCTTCAGCCGCGTGAGTCGACGAGGGTCACCCCGGGTCACCAGGACGACGATGGTCGCCGCAACCACCGTCAGGACGAGGAGCCACACGGGGCAGACGCTAGCGGGCCATCGGGTTCGGTTGCGTCTTGATCACGGGATCACGCCACGCGTGTCGCACGCGCTCCCTTCGATGGCTGCCTGCGCGACGTCGTATCCAGCGATGCGTGACGCGCGTTTTGCGAAATGAACCCGTAGACATTGCGATCGCGCGTCGGTATGTTCGCCGGACTATGCAGTCCGCTGGGGCGGGGACATGTTGGGACGGCGCGATGAATGCTTCGGGCGACGGCGTACCTGAGGAGCTGCAGCTCCTCATCGCGGAGTACCGGGACGACGCGTTCCGGCTCGCTCGGCGGTTGACGCGCAACACGGCGGAGGCGGAAGACATCGCACAGACCGCGTTGCTGAACGTGCTGCGTCGAGCCGAGTACATCGAGGACGAGACCAAGATCCGCGCGTACTTGCTCACCGCGGTCCGCAACGTCTGGCGCAACCACCTCCGCTCGAAGGCTGCTCGCAGATTCGTCGGATCCGACTTCGCCGACCTCATTCCGTCGACAGATCTCGGGCCCGACGAGCAGGTCCTGAACGTCCTCGAAGTCTCGCTGGCGAGCGCCGCGCTCAAGATGCTCTCCAAGACCAGTCGCGAAGTGATCGAGCTCCGGTACATGGAGCGCCTGGACTTCCACGATCTGTCAGAGCGTCTCGGCATCACTCCGGTCGCGGCTCGCCAACGAGCCCATCGCGCACGCGAGGAGCTGGTCGGGGCCTGCATGGAGTTGTCCGCGCGAACCGGTGAGGGTGTCTGCCGTGAGACTCGAGGCCGGTTGGGCCGCTACCACCGCGGCATGTTGTCCCGACCGGTTCGCGCCGATGTCCAGGTGCATCTCAACGAGTGCGAGCCGTGCACGTCGTGCTACGAGCAGCTCATCGATCTGTACGGCCACCGTCTCGGTGCTCGTCCAGAACCCATGGTCGAAGGCGAGTAGATGGCAACGGGCACGCGGGTCGTCAGAGCGGTACGAGGTACGCGCGGTGAACTGCAACTTCGGTGGATCGTCGTAGCTCTGACGGGAGTACTCGCGGGCTCGCTTGTGGCGATCTGGGTTGGCAATTCGGACGTTCCGCCCGTCCAGGCCGCGGCACTCGTATTGCTTGCGGTTGTTGCTGCGCACCGGGAAGCGATCTTTAGCGATGAGACAGCCGTAAGCGGGAGTGCGCTTGTTGTTTGCGCGAGCGTCGTCGGTTTTACAAACACCGCCCCCCTAGTTCCGTTGCTGTGTGCCGCGGGCGCAGCGCTTCATCAGGCGCACTTGCGCCACCTTGAGATTCGGAAGCTTGTCGTGAACCTCAGCGGCACCGTCCTCCCGGCACTTGCCGCGGCCACGTTCTTCCAGTTCGCAAGCGAATCCGACGTTGCAAGCACAGCCGCAGGAGTCTTGGGTTGTGTTGCGATCTATTGGCTGCTCAACAACGCGATCGTCGGACTAGCTCTTGCACTCGCAACAGATCAGAACCCGCGCTTGTTTACCTGGGAGTTGATTCGGTCGGACACGGTGATGCTCGTGTTCGCCGTCGGCGGTGCTCTGTGTGGCGTGGTCATGACCGAGGTGGGGCCGTGGGCCGGGATCGTCGCGCTGGTGGCGGTGCTGGTGTCGCTCGACGTCTTCGTGATCTCTGTTCCCGCAGGCCCAGCGGTGCTGTGGTCGGCGTGGAAGATGGTGCTGGCGCGCCTTGTGGCGGGAGCTGTCGCCGGGTTCGGGGCGGCGGCGGTCGCGTTCGCCGTCAGCGACACCGTTCTCGGAGGATCCGTGGCGCTCGTGGCCGGCATCGTGCTCGGCCTCGCCGCCGCCGTGCTGATCGCAATCGGGCGACTCGTCGCGGCGGGCGGCCGACTTGATCTTCCACTGCTCGCGGGTTTTGCTGTTGCTGAGCTGCCACTCGTCGTCATCGCGTCGAGCGCTGGCGTGATCGGGGCGGAGGTGGGAGCTGCGGCGGGGATCTTCGCCGCATCGGCACTCGTGATCGCGGGCTCTGTCCTTGCCGCTTGGCGGCGCCACCGTGATCGCCCGGTTCACGTCGACGACGCGGTCCTCCTCGCGGCCGTCACCGAGGCGATCATCGACGGCATGCCTGACACGTTGTCGCAACGCTGACGATCGGGAGCGGGTTCGGGCGAAGGCCGTGCGAGGATGACCCGCATGGGGCTCCCTCGCCTGCATCGAGCGACAGCGCGCCGAGCAACCGCTCCGTCGGCGCAACGTGCCTCCGGTCTGTGCAACGATGACTGACGCGGTCGATTCGTCCGGGCAAGCGGCGCTGCGACTGGGCGCGCGCTACTGGCGAGTGTGGTGTGCTACTTCGCTGTCGAACCTCGGCGACGGGGTCACGCTGGTCGCGATGCCGCTGCTCGCGGCGTCGTTCACACACGACCCGATCACGATCGCCGGGATCGGAGTGTTCACGCCCCTCGCGAAGATCGTGGTCTCCGTGGGTGGCGGCGTGCTCGTCGATCGGAGCGACCGCCGCCGGTTGATGCTGGGAGCCGATCTCCTCCGTTTGCTCGTGATGGGAGTGTTCGCGGCGTTGGTGATCGCGGACCAGGTCTCGTTCGTCGTGGTGTACGGAGTGGTGTTCCTGTTGTCTATCGGGGAGTTCCTCTTCGACACCTCGGTGACAGCGATCGTGCGAGATGTCGTTCCGCGCGGGCGACTCACGACTGCGAACGGGTGGCTCTACGCCGCGGAAGACGGTGCCCAAGACCTCGCCGCGCCACCGATCGGTGCAGCGCTCTTCACGCTCACGATCTGGCTCCCGTTCGTCGTCGACGCGGCGTCCTTCGCGCTCTCAGCCGTCCTGGTGTTCACCTTGCGCGGGCAGTTCCGAGCGGAGCGACCCGCACAGCCCACCTCGGTGCGGGTCGAGCTTCGCGATGGCTTCGAGTTCATCCGCCGGCGCCCGTTCTTCCGCGCGGCCACGGTCGTCTGGGTGACACTCGGGTTCGCGCTCGGGCTGGCCCTCGCCACCCTCGTGCTCTTCGTGATCGAGACCCTCGATGGTGGCTCGCTCGGATTCGCGGCCGTCGTGACCGCGGGCGCGGTCGGGATCGTCGTCGGGAACCTCTTCGCGGGGAGGCTCGAACGAAAGCTCCGACCTGGGGGCTTGCTCGTCGGCGCGGTGACGCTGGGCGGGTTCGCGCTGCTCGCGACGGGCGCGGCACCAGCGCTCGTGATCGCCGGGATCGCCCAGGTCGGTTGGGGAGTCGGCTTCGCGCTCGCGAACACGGAGATGGTGAGCGTTCGCCAGCGCCTCGTGCCGGACGCACTCCTCGGGCGGGTCACCGGAGTGTTCGGACTCATGAGCAGCGTCGGGATGGTGCTCGGCGCTGTCGCCGGAGGAATGTTGACCGAACTGGGGAACCCCCGAGTTCCGCTCTTGGTCGCCGGGGTGGTCCAGATCGGCGCCGGCCTCGGGTGGTGGTTGCTCCTGCGCCTGTCGGGCGGGGTCGAGCGAGGCGCGCTGCCGGACGATGGGAGCGCTTCCGCCTGACCGCTACGCTGCCGCGCCATGCACGAGATCCGGGCCGAGATCACCGCGAACGTTCGGCAGATCAGCGTCGACGAAGGGCAGATGGTCGCCGAGGGCGACGAGCTCGTCGTCCTGGAGTCGATGAAGATGGAGATCCCCGTCGTCACCGAGGTCCCCGGTGTCGTCCGTGAGCTGCACGTGGAGCCCGACGACGTCGTGCAAGAGGGCGATGTGATCGCGCTCATCGACGAGTCCTGACGTGCCCATCCTCTGGGAGGTTCGTGGGAGCGTCGGAATTGCGCGCATCGATCGTCCGGAACGACGCAATGCACTGAACGCGGAGCTGTGTGCCGAGTTGCTCGGCCAGCTGCAGGGGAGTGACGGGCTGGGCGCGGTCGTCATCTCGGGAACGGGCGATCGCGCGTTCTGCGCGGGCGCCGATCTCGGACGTCGAGCGGCCGACACCGAGGCCGGTGGTCTCGAGCACGGCGGGGGGGACACCTTTCGCCCGGCGTTCGAGGAGCTGCTCGACGCGATCGTCGAGCACCCCGCGCCGGTGATCGCAGCGGTCAACGGCGTCGCGCTCGGGGCCGGGATGCAGCTCGCCGTTGCGTGCGACCTGCGGGTCGTCGCGCCCAACGCCAAGTTCGGCATCCCGGCCGGCCGTCTCGGCGTCGTGATCAGCGCCGCGAACGTCCGGCGCCTGGTGCTGACCGTGGGCCAGGCGACCGCGCGCGACGTGCTCCTCACCGCGCGCTCGCTCGAGATCGACGAGGCCGAGGTTGTCGGTCTGGTGCAGCGTCGCGCGACGGACGCGCTCGTCGCTGCGACCGAGCTCGCAGAAGAGATCGCTCGTCTCGCTCCGCTGAGCGTTCGTGGACACAAGCACGCGCTGAACGTCGTCGCCGGTGCGCTGGTGATCCCTCCCGCGGAGCTCGAGGAGCTCAGCCGCCGCGAGACCGGGGCTTTTTCGAGCCGCGACCTCCAGGAGGGCCTCGCTGCCTTCTCGGAGAAGCGCCCGCCGATCTTCGAGGGGCGCTAGCCGAGCGTCACTTCCGGTCGGCGTTGCAACGCGTGCGCGACACGTTGAAGCGCTTCGCCTGGTCGAAGAAGTGCACTGCGTCGTCCTTCGCCTGGCCGAGGAGGTCACTCGCCTCGCCGAGGTGCAAGCCCTTCACTGCGTCGAGCGCGGCGCGCCCGTTGTTGGCGACGGCGCTTCCCGTCGCCAGTGCTTCGTCGGCGCGCTGGATGGTCCTGACGCAGGACGCGGGAACCCCGGCAGTGTCGAGTACGGACCGTCCGAACGTCGTGCCGACCCCGAGGCCGACGAGGAGCGACACCGCGGTCGCCAACCAACGATTCTTGATGAGGCCCGACGTCGCCTGCTTCGTGCTCGATCCGGCGGCCATCAGTAGTTCGCCGGTAGCACGCGTTCGAGGAACGAGTAGAAGATGAACAGTGCGATCACGAACGGGATCGCACCGATGATCCACGTCGTCCAGCGCGGGTGACGGTGGAAGTAGAGCCACCAGAGCAGACCGATGAGGGCGACGATCAGCCCGCTCAAGAGCGTCGGGAGCTTCGAACCTTCCTCACCGGAGAGCCCGTCCGAGAGCTTGTTCGAGGAGTTCCCGATGCCGGGCGACGGCGGGAGCGCGACCTGGTTCGCCTCGAGGTCGGCTTTGATCACAAGTCGCTGCGCCGCTGAGTACTTCGGGTTGCACGTGGTGAGCGTGAGCGTCGCCTTGTAGCCTTTGCTCGGGTCGGATGCCGACTTCGGGGTCGGATCGATGACCTGGATCGCGGATGGCGCAACGACGAGCTGCTCGGCCACCCGATATCGGAACGTGCCCTGCAGGGTGCGGATCAGGATGAGGTCGCCAGGTGCGAGCTGATCCAGATCACCGAAGGGTGCGCCGTAGGTCGTCCGGTGTCCCGCAATCGCCGAGTTGCCCTCCTGACCCGGGAGCGGGGTGTCGGGGTAGTGCCCGGGGCCCTTGCGGAGATCGTCTCGGCTGACACCGTTCACGACGATCGAGTCGACCCCGATCTTGGGGATCCGGATCTGCGCGAGTGCGTCGCCGACCGGCGGGGGTGGCGGGGCGGGCTCGGTGGTCGTGGTCGTCGTCGGACCCGAGGACGGCGTTGTGGTCGACGTCGGAGTCGGCGAGCTGTTCCCGTTCGACGCCAGCGCCTCGCTGAACTGCTGCTCGAGCTGATTCTGCTCCCGGGCCGTATAGATCCCGGTGCCCCAGAGCTGGTACGCGACGAAGAGCAGGATGAGGATTCCGACGGTGATGAACGTGCGCCCGATCGCTCCTACGACACGCCTCACGTGCTTGATCCTATGGGCGATTCGCCGAGCAGCAGTGCCGCTCGGGGGCCTGGGAGCGCGCGGGTTCGCCGGGAAGGGGAGGGGCTTCGTACACTGCGATCCACTCCCCGGGAGGCGCTGTGCAGCCCGTCGTCCGTCTCCGATCCGCCGTGTGTCTGCTCGGCCGTTTTCCCGCACTGGCCGGTGTGGATCTCGACGTGGCCGAGGCTGAGGTGGTCTTGCTCTCGGGCGGCAACGGGGCCGGAAAGACCACCCTCTTGCGCCTGCTCGCCGGGCTCGTCCCGTTGCACACCGGTGAAGCCGAGGTCCTCGGTCATGACCTCAGGCAGGATCGGCGAGGTCACCGCCGAGACCTGTCGCTCGTCGGGCACGAGACCGGTTGCTACGACGACCTGACCGTCAGGGAGAACCTCCGCTTCGCCGCCCGTGCGGCGAGCGCCGACGACGCCGCCGTCGATGACTCGCTGGAGCGCCTCGGCCTCGAGCGCCTCGCCGACATCACCCACAGCCGTCTCTCGGCCGGACAGCGGCGGCGGCTCGCGCTCGCGGTCGGGATCGCGCGCGCGCCTCGCCTGTTGCTCCTCGATGAACCGCACGCAGGTCTCGATGCCGAGGGACGAGAGGTCCTCGACGAGATGCTCGGCAAGGCCGCGAACGAAGGGCTCACCGTGGTGCTGGCGTCGCACGAGCTGGAGCGGGCCCGGGCGTTGGCCGGCCGTGAGGTCGTGCTGCACGCGGGGCAAGCCGCGGGCACGCTCGAGGTGCGCGACCCCGCGCCGGTGACGACGTGAACCTGGTTCAGGAGGCAGCGCTCGTCGCGGGCAAGGACCTGCGGATCGAGAAGCGGTCGCGCGTCACGTTGCAACAGGTGCTCCCGTTCGGGCTCATCGTGTTGCTCCTGTTCGCGTTCGCGCTCGATCCGGATCGTGGCGTCCTTCGCCGGGTCGCCCCCGGATTGTTCTGGATCACGGTCCTGCTCGGCGCGCTGCTGGCGGTCTCGCGTGCCTTCGCCGTCGAGTCCGAGAACGGGGCGATCGATGCCTTGCGGCTCTCTGGGCTGGATCCAGCAGGGGTCTTCCTGGGGAAGGCTGCCGCCATCGCGGTCGAGCTCGCCGTGCTCGAGACCGTGCTCGCGGTCGGAGTCGTCGTCCTCTTCGATGTGAGCATCGCGTCGATCGGACCGCTCGTGCTGGCGACGGTGGCCGCGACCGTCGGCGTGGCCGCCACCGGTACCCTCTACGGCGTCCTCGCTGCAGGGTTGCGAGTGCGTGAGACCTTGGTGCCGGTGTTGCTGCTCCCCGTGGTGTCGCCGGTGCTCCTCGGTGCCACGCGCGCGTGGGAAGCGGCGATCGACGGTGTTCCCTCTGATGCATGGCCGTGGATCGGGTTGCTCTCGATCTTCGCGGTCCTCTACGTCGCCGTGGGGATGCTCGCCTTCGGGCCTTTGCTGGAGGAAGCATGACGTTGCTCAAGCCGGCAGTCAGCCGGGCGCTCGGCTGGTCGACGCTCGTCGCGGTGATCGTCCTCGCGCTCTTCGGGCTGTGGGGTGCACCGCCGGACAGCGTCCAGGGCGACGCGCAACGTCTCATGTACCTGCACGTACCCGCTGCGTGGATCGCGTACCTCGCGTTCGGCGTGACGGCGATCTGCTCGGCGCTCTGGCTCTGGCCGCGCACGCGCTCGGAGGTCTGGGACCGAGTGGCCGGCGCGTCCGCGGAGCTCGGCGTGATCTTCACCGGGCTCACGCTCGTGCTCGGCTCGCTCTGGGGTCGGCCGGTGTGGGGCGTGTGGTGGGCATGGGATGCACGGCTGGTCACCACAGCCGTCCTGTTCTTCCTCTACCTGGGCTACCTCGCACTCCGACGGGTGCCCGCTTCGCCCGAGGCTCGGGCGAAGCGGTGCTCGATCGCTGCGCTCATCGCCTTCGTCGACGTGCCGATCGTCCACTTCTCCGTGACCTGGTGGCGAACGCTGCACCAGCAAGCGACGGTCTTCAACCCCGAGCTGAAGGCGAACATCCACGGCGTCATGGCCTTCACGCTGTGGTTCGGCGTCCTCGCGTTCACGCTGCTGTACGTCTACCTCCTCGACCGTCGGTACCGGTTGGCGGTGCTCGAGGACGATCTGGAGGAGCGCGAGCTCGAGCACGCCATCGCCGAGCGCGTGGCCGGTGCCGGCACCCCGAATCCTGCTCCCACCAGTGAGGCGGCGGACAAGGTTCCTGCGGAGTCGACGCCGTGACCGACGTCGGGTACGTGATCGCGGGATGGGTGCTCACCGGTGCGGTGCTGCTCGGGTACTGGCTGCGCGTGCAGCAGCGCATCCGTCGAGCCGAACGCCTCGAGCGTGACTCGTGATCGACCGTCGACGTCGTCGCACCTGGTTCGCCGTCGGCCTCTGCGGCGCGGCGATCGTCGCGATCGTCGCGCTCGGGGTGGTGCTCTCGGAGAACGTCGTCTACTTCCGGACCGTCTCCGAAGCCGTGCACCAGCGCAGCTCCCAAGGCGAGGATCGGTTCAGGCTCGCGGGCGCAGTCGTCGCCGGAACCGTGAAGAAGACGAACGACGGCGTGCGCTTCGAGGTCACGGACGGCAAGAAGACCGTCGAGGTCGACCACATCGGTGATCCGCCGGAGCTGTTCAAGGCCGGCGCCCCGGTGGTGTGCGAGGGCAAGTGGAAGGGCGCGTCACTCACCTTCGACTCCGACCGCATCATGATCCGCCACGGCAGCGAATACACCCCACCGAAGGTCAACTCGAACAAGGCGCCCGCTGCCGCGTGAAAGCTTCGCTCGGCGTACTTGCGCTCGCGCTCGGCGCGAGCTGCGCGGCCATCGGCATCGTCGTCCTCGCGCGCGGCATCCGTCGTCACGACGACTCGATGCTTCGACTCGGACGACGGTTCGTCTTCGGGGTGCTCGCCGCCGCTGTGCTCGCAGCGCTCGTCATGGAGTGGGCACTGCTGAGCCACGACTTCTCGCTGAAGTACGTGGCCGAGAACAACGCGCGCGGTACGCCACTGCTGTACACGATCACCGGACTCTGGGCCGCGCTCGAAGGGTCGATCCTCCTCTGGCTGCTCGTGCTCGGAGGGTTCCTCGCGTTCGCGGCTCACAAGTTCCGTTCGCGCGCAACGGATCCGCTCGTGGCCTGGGCGACGCTCATCGGCCTCACGGTCGCGCTCTTCTTCTTTGCGCTGGTGCTCGGACCGGCAAACCCGTTCAAGACGCTCGACGTCGTCCCGCTCGACGGCAACGGTCCCAACCCGCTGCTGCAGAACCACCCGCTGATGGCGTTCCACCCGCCGATGCTCTACCTGGGATACGTCGGCTTCACGATCCCGTTCATGTTCGCGATCGCCGCGCTCATCACGGGTCGCTTCGGTGAGGGATGGCTGACCGACACGCGTCGGGCGACGCTCGTCGCATGGGCGTTTCTCTCCGTCGGCGTCCTCCTCGGCGCGTGGTGGAGCTACGAGGTCCTGGGCTGGGGTGGGTACTGGGCCTGGGACCCGGTCGAGAACGCCTCGCTGCTGCCGTGGCTCACGGCGACGGCGTTCATCCACTCGGTGATCGTGCAGGAGCGACGCGGGATGCTCCGTGTCTGGAACCTGTCACTCATCATCGCGACCTTCTGCCTCACGATCCTCGGCACGTTCCTGACGCGCTCGGGGGTCATCAACTCCGTGCACTCGTTCACCGAGTCCGCGATCGGTCCCTGGCTCCTGGTGTTCCTCGGCGTCGTTGCGGCGACGGGGATCGGACTCATCGCGTGGCGTGGCGACGCACTGCGCTCCCCGGGTCGCCTCGACTCGCCGGTGTCGCGTGAGTCGGCGTTCCTCTTCAACAACTTGTTGTTCGCGGGACTTGCGTTCGTAGTCCTGCTCGGCACCGTGTATCCGCTGCTCGCCGAAGCGTTGCAGGGGCGTCGGCTCTCGGTGGGGGAGCCGTACTTCGATCGGATGACCACGCCGATCGGCATCGCGCTGCTGTTCCTCATGGCGGTGGCGCCCGCACTGCCGTGGCGCGTGACCAGCGGCGAGGTGTTGCGCCACCGTCTCATCGTCCCGGCCTGGATCGGTGCGGTCACGATGGTCGTGGCCCTGGTGCTCGGCGCTCGTGGGATCACCGAGCTGCTCGTCTTCGGTCTCGCGTCGTTCGCGCTGGCCGGGATCGTGCGTCAGTTCTACGTCGGCGCTCGCGCCCGACGAGCGGCGAACCACGAAGGCTGGGTGCTCGCGACGGGCCGCACGGTCCGGGCGAACCCGAGGTTGTACGGCGGGCTGATCGTCCACGTCGGCGTGATCCTCATCGCGATCGCCCTCGCCGCGTCGAGCTCCTACTCGACGAAGCGGGAGGTGCGCCTCGGCAAGGGTGAGACCGCAACCGTTGCTGGTTACCAGCTCACGTACCTCGGCACACAGGTCACAGTGAGCGATCAGAAGCGCGTGGTGAAGGCGCGCGTTCGGATCGAGCGCGGTGGTGACGACCTCGGGGTCTACGCGCCGGCCGTGAACATCTTTCCGAACTCGACCAGCGCCATCGGCACCCCGTCGGTCCGGACCGGCTTGTTGCGCGATGTGTACCTGACGCTCGTGTCGTCGCCCACCGACGGCGGCAGGATCACACTCGGCGTTGCCGTCAACCCGATGGTCGTGTGGCTCTGGATCGGTGGCGGCTTCCTCGTCGTCGGCACTGCGATCGCACTGCTCCCCGTCCTCCGGCGACGGCGCCCTGCGGTGACGGCGGATCCGCCGGCGGCGATCGAGCCGGATCCGGTGCCCGCATGAAGCACCCAGCACGTTGGGTCGCAGTCGGTGTCGCCGTCGTCGTCGCCATCGTCGGGGTCGTCCTCGCGACGCAGGTCGGCACCGACCCGCAGGCCGACACCACGACGAGCCAGCTGGTCGGAAAGGTCGCGCCCGAGCTGCAGCTGCGCGACTTCGACGGCGCTCGGGTCGACAGCACCACCCTCGCGGGCAAGGCAGTGATCGTGAACTTCTGGAACACCTGGTGCGTCCCGTGTCAGCAGGAGCTTCCGGCGCTGAAGGCCTTCGCCGCGGCGCACCGTGACGATCCCGACGTCGCCTTCGTCGGGATCGTGCGCGACGACACCAAGCAGGCAGTCCGGCAGTACAGCAGAGCCGAGGGGATCGACTGGATCCTCGCGATGGACCCGGGTGCCCGCGCCGCGCTCGACTTCGGCACGCGTGGGCAGCCCGAGACGTTTGCGATCTCCCCGGACGGCATCGTCGCCGGCGCCCAGATCGGCCCGGCGACCCAGAGCTCGCTCGAGCAGATGTTGGCCGCGGCGCGCCGTCAGACGGGTTGATCGATGCGGCGTCTGCTGCCGTGGGCAGCCCTCGGTGTCGTGGTAGTCGTCGTGCTCGCGTGGGCGGCGTGGCCCGACGGCGGCACCTCGTCACCGCGCGATCGTGCACGCGACCTGGCCACCGAGCTGCGGTGCCCGGATTGTGAAGGGCTCTCCGTAGCCGACTCCTCGACGAGCAGCGCACGAGCGATCCGCAGCGACTTGCTCCGGCGATTCGAGGCGGGGGAGAGCGCAGCCCAGGTCCGAGAGGTCTACATCCAGCGCTACGGCGAGTCGATCCTCCTGAAGCCGGAGGGCAACGGTCTCGGCATCCTCGTGTGGGGCCTGCCGGCGGTGGTCCTCGTGCTGAGCGCCGGGGGGCTCGCGCTGGCGTTCGCCCGCTGGCGTCGCGAACCGCAGCTGCACGCAACCGAAGCCGACGAAGCGCTCGTCGACGAGCTCCGCCGTTCGGAGGACGCGTGAGCGACCTGTCGCGAGAGCAGCTCGAGGGCGAGCGCGACTTCCTCCTGAAGTCCCTCGATGATCTCGAAGCCGAGCGCGCAGTCGGTGGGATCGACGACGAGTCGTACCGCGCCCTCCACGACGACTACACCGCGCGCGCTGCCGCGACGATCCGTGCTCTGCGTGATGGCGTTGACGCGCGACCGACCGCGGCGCCGAAGTCGTGGCGGCGACGGGTCCTCGTGGTCGGCGGGATCATCGCGTTCGCGCTGCTGGCCGGCGTGACGTTGGCGTACGCGCTCGGCGCTCGACTCCCGGGTCAGACCGCGAGCGGCAACACGTCCGGGACCAGTGATCGCAAGCCGAGCGTCGACGAGCGGCGCAAGCGGCTCGAAGCAGCAGTCACGGCCAACCCGAACGACGTGGCGAACCGGCTGCTCCTCGCACGCTTCCTCGAGGCGGACAACGACCTGTCGGGTGCGCTCGAGCAGTACGACGCGGTCATCGCAGCGGATCCGAGCAATGCGGATGCGTATGCACAGTCCGGGCGACTGCTGTACCTCACGGCCGGGAAGGCGCCGGCCGCAGACGCGGCTCTGCTGGTCACGAGGGCGACGGAGCGCCTCGACCGCGCCGTCGAGCTCGATCCGGACTCTGCGGATGCTCGGTTCTTCCGAGCGATCGTGCGGGCCAACGAGTACTCCGATTTCCTCGGCGCGCAGTCCGATCTCCAGCGGTACCTGCTCGCCGAGCCGAACGGTACCTTCGCGGGACAAGCGCGGCAGCTCCTTGCCGACGTGACCGAGGCGCTGGACCCCTCCAGCAGCACCACGACCCCGACCAGCAAGTAGCAGAAAGGCACGACGACATGGCCGACAAGCCCGAAGCCCAGACCGACGCGAGCAAGCTGTACCGCACCACGATCACCACGGACCGCGGGACGATCGTGATGGACCTCGACCCGCAGCTCGCGCCGAGCTCGGTGAACAACTTCGTCGGCCTCGCCCGGCAGGGGTTCTACGACGGGCTCACCTTCCACCGCGTCGTGCCCGAGTTCGTGATCCAGGGTGGGTGCCCGCAAGGAAGTGGCGCCGGTGGCCCGGGGTACAAGTTCGCCGATGAGCCGGTGCAAGGCGAATACGTGCTCGGAGCGGTCGCGATGGCGAACGCCGGACCGAACACGAACGGCTCGCAGTTCTTCATCTGCATCGATGACTGCTCGCGGAAGCTCAGCAAGGACTACAACCTCTTCGGCCAGGTGGTCGAAGGCATCGACATCGCCCAAGCGACGAAGGTCGGCGACGTGATGCAGTCGGTCGTGGTCGAAGAGCGCGACCGGTAGGTCGACCGCCGGAAGGACCAGGCCCGGCGGGGCGACTCGCCGGGCCGGCTCCTTCCCACAGATAGCCTGCGAGGGACACCCCCCGTCACCCGGAGAGACACGCCGATGGCTCAAGCGCAGGTCGGGCCCACCACGCCCATCTCCCTCATCGAATCGCTCTACGGCCGTTACCCGACGGCCGTCGGGACCGGCCGGTACCGCCTCGACCGGCCGATGACGTTCGCCGAGAAGGTGCTCATCGCACACTCCGATGATCCGGAGACGGTCGGCCTCGAGCGGGGTGTCGACTACTCCGACTACCGCCCGGACCGCGTGGCCATGCAGGACGCGACCGCACAGATGGCCCTCCTCCAGTTCATGACGGCGGGGCTGCCGACCGTCGCGGTGCCCTCGACGGTCCATTGCGACCACCTGATCCAGGCGCGAGTCGGAGCCGAGGCCGATCTCGAGAACGCGATCGACACGAACGCCGAGGTCTACGACTTCCTCAGCTCGGTCTGCGCGAAGTACGGCCTCGGCTTCTGGAAGCCCGGCTCGGGGATCATCCACCAGGTCGTGCTCGAGCAGTACGCCTTTCCCGGAGCGATGATCATCGGGACCGACAGTCACACGCCCAACGCCGGAGGCCTCGCAACGGTGGCGATCGGCGTCGGCGGCGCCGACGCGGTCGATGTGATGGCGGGGTGGCCGTTCAACACGCGTGTGCCGCGACTCATCGGCGTGCACCTCACCGGCAACCTGTCCGGATGGGCTGCCGCGAAGGACGTGATCCTGAAGGTCGCGGGCATCCTCACGGTCAAGGGCGGCACCGGTGCGATCGTCGAGTACTTCGGGCCGGGCGCGGCGTCGATCTCGGCGACGGGCCGTGCCACGATCTGCAACATGGGCGCCGAGATCGGCGCGACGTGCTCGCTCTTCCCGTACGACGAGCAGGTCGCTCGCTACCTCAAGGCGACTCGCCGGGAGGAGGTCGCCGATCTCGCGGACGGGATCGCCGAGCACCTGCGGTGCGACCCCGAGGTGGAGGCGGAACCGGAGCGCTACTTCGACCGCGTGATCGACATCGATCTCGACGAGCTCGAGCCACACCTCGTTGGTCCGCACACCCCTGATCTCGATCGACCGATCTCCGACGTCAAGCAGGCGGCGATCGAAGAGGGCTACCCCCTCGACATCTCGTACGCACTCGTCGGCTCGTGCACGAACTCGTCCTACGAGGACATCGGACGAGCGGCACACGTCGCGCGACAGGCGAGCGGCGCCGGAATGAAGGTGCGCACACCGCTGCTCATCACCCCGGGATCGGAGCAGGTGCGCGCCACGATCGAACGTGATGGGCTGCTGGACGACCTCGAGGCCATCGGCGCGACCGTGCTCGCGAACGCGTGTGGACCGTGCATCGGGCAGTGGAAGCGCGACGACATCGACAAGGGTGATGTGAACACCATCGTCTCGTCGTTCAACCGCAACTTCCCGGCTCGCAACGACGGCAACGCGGCCACCCTGTCGTTCATCGGATCACCCGAGACGACGGTCGCCTTTGCGCTCAGTGGGCGACTCGATCACGACTTCGTTCATGAGCCGCTCATCGGCGACAACGGGAACGAGCTGCTCCTCCAGCCGCCAACGGCCGACCAGCTCCCCGCGAAAGGTTTCGACCCCGGGAAGTCCGGGTTCGTCGCGCCGGCCGAGGCCGGGACGACTGTCGCAGTCGCCGTCAGCCCCGACTCGGACCGCCTCGAGCTCCTCGAGCCGTTCTCGGCATGGGACGGGGAGGACTACCACGGGTTGCGGGTCTTGATGAAGGCAGTCGGCAAGTGCACGACCGATCACATCTCTCCGGCGGGTCCGTGGCTCAAGTACCGCGGTCATCTCACCAACATCTCCAAGAACCTCTTCATCGGCGCGAACAACGCCTTCGCGTTGAACGAGCCCGGTCAGGGCATCGATGTGCGTGATGGTTCGGTGATGCCGCTTCCCGATCTTGCCGCGGCGTACAAGGGGGCGGGGATCGCGTGG
>JBBQFJ010000019.1:0-30553 GCA_038321755.1 Acidimicrobiia bacterium
GGATCGTCCGCGATGAACCCGCTGGTCGTGGCTTCGAACGGCAACCGGATGCTCACGCCGAACGCGTTGTCGGGACCGGCACCCTCGATGCCGGCCTCCATGATCCCCGGCCCTGCACCCGTGATGACCATCCAGTCGCGCTCGGCGATCGCCGCGGCGAAGTCGCGCGCCTGGTGGTACAGCGGATCGTCGGGCTCGGTCCGCGCTGAACCGAAGATCGCGACCTTGAGCTGCTCGCGGTACGGCTCGAAGATGTGGAACGCGTACCGCATCTCCTTGAGCGCCGCGTTCGCGATCTTCATGTTGCCGCGGTCAGCGTGGTCGCGCGAGAGGCGGAGTGCGGAGACGATCAGCTCGAACACCAGGTCGGCCTGGTCGGTGGCACCGGCCTGCTCGAGGAGGTCCTGGATCGCACGATCG
This sequence comes from Acidimicrobiia bacterium, assembly GCA_038321755.1. Classification (GTDB taxonomy): domain Bacteria; phylum Actinomycetota; class Acidimicrobiia; order IMCC26256; family PALSA-555; genus JALHSW01. Next base: position 421 of record JBBQFJ010000019.1, read on the forward strand.
ACCTCGGGATCCCCCGTGCGGTACCGGGGGAGCTTCACGAGAGGAGCGGTGCGGCCAAGGATGCGAAGGACGTCTCGGGTCGCGCGCCGAGGTGTGAGATCACCTCGGACGCGGCAAGCGCACCCAGCCGGCCGCAGGTCCCGAGGTCGTACGCGTGCGTGAACCCGTAGAGGAAGCCGGCTGCGTACTGGTCGCCGGCGCCGGTGGTGTCGACGACGCCGCTCGGGACGATGTGCGCATCGACGACGTGCACATCGTTTCCGCTGACCACCACCGAACCTCGCGAGCTGCGCGTGAGCGCCGCGACCTCACAGTGGTGGAGCACGCGCTGGAGTGCCGCGTCGAAGTCGTCGACGTCGTAGAGGGTGCAGATCTCGTGCTCGTTCGCGAAGAGGATGTCGATCTGATTCGCGACGAGGTCGAGGAAGTCGTCACGGTGACGCTCGACGCAGAACCCGTCCGACAAGGTCAGTGCGACGCGTCGCCCTGAGTCGTGGGCCAGCTTCGCGGCGTGTCGGAACGCCTCCTTGGCCGCAGGTTGGTCGAACAGATAGCCCTCGAGGTACGTCACTTGTGCGCTGGCGATCGTCTCGCCGTCCACGTCGTCGATACCGATCTCGGCCGCAGCGCCGAGAAAGGTGTTCAGTGTCCGCTCCGCGTCCGGGGTGACGACGATGAGGCACCGACCGGTGGAGGCGCCATCGGTCGCCGCGGCGGTAGCGAACTCGACGCCGGCGGCGTGGATGTCGTGCACGAAGACCGTGCCGAGCTGGTCGTCGCGCACGCGCCCGACGAACGCCGCGGTCCCGCCGAACGACGCGATCCCTACGACGGTGTTCGCGGCCGACCCGCCGGAGATCTCGATCGCAGGTCCCATCGCGCTGTAGAGCAGGTCGGCGCGATCGCCGTCGATGAGGTCCATCGAGCCCTTGACGAGCCGGTGGGTGTCCAGGAACGCGTCCGGCTCGTGGCTGAGCACGTCGACCAGGGCGTTCCCGATGGCGACGACGTCGACGGTGGCAGGCGCTCGGCTCGTGGGCGTCATGCGACCGGTGCAGAGGTCTTGATCGAGACCGGCACGGCGGCGATCGGCGGGTGCTCCTCGAGCGGACGGAGGCGTCGGCCGACCGTCGTGACGCGGCCGTAGAGCGTGGTGCGCTGCTGGAGCGGGCGACCGGCAGCCGTAGCGATGTCCCGGAAGTCGTCCTCGTCGAGCTCCTGACCATGGTCCGCGCCTGCAGCGCGCGAGATGTTCTCGTCCATCAACGTGCCTCCGAGATCGTTGCAGCCCCCCAGCAGGAGCTGGCGCGCGCCGTCGACCCCTACCTTCACCCACGATGCCTGGATGTTGTCGATCCAGCCGCGGTACGCGATGCGCCCGACGGCGTGCATCAGCAGTACCTCGCGGAATGTCGGCCCATGGCGCGACCGTCCCTGCAGCGAGAGCGGAGTCGCCATGTGGACGAACGGGAGCGGTACGAACTCGGTGAAGCCGCCAGTGACCTTCTGGAGGTCACGCGTCCGCACGAGGTGGCGCGCCACGTGGACCGGCTGCTCCACCGTCCCGAACATGATCGTCACGTTCGACCGCAGCCCGACCTCGTGCGCAAGGCGGTGCGCCTCGAGCCACTCTTCGGTGTTGACCTTGTCCGGGCAGATGATCGCCCGCACCTCGTCGTCGAGGATCTCGGCGGCGGTACCGGGGAGCGTGGAGAGGCCCGCGTCCCGCAGCGTGCGGAGGTACTCCTGAAGGGGTACACCGAGCCGACGGGCCCCCTCGGTGACCTCGAGCGCGGTGAAGCCGTGCAGGTGGATCTCGGGGGCGACGGCCTTCACGGCGCGCGCCACGTCGGCGTAGTAGTTGCCGTCGAAGTCGGGGTGGATGCCACCCTGGAGGCAGACCTCGGTGGCCCCGTGCTCGACGGCCTCGACGACCCGTCGTTGGATCTCCTCGACGTCGAGGAGGTACGGCGTGCCTCGGAGGTTGAGCGAGAGCGGACCTTTCGAGAACGCACAGAACTTGCACTTGAAGGTGCAGACGTTCGTGTAGTTGATGTTCCGGTTCCGGACGAACGTGACGACGTCACCGGAGATCTCCCGACGGAGCTGGTCAGCCACCTCGGCGACCCGAGCGACCTCGGGGCCGCGCGCGCCGAGCAGCGTGACGATCTCGTCGATCCCAACCTCCTCGCCGGCGACCACGCCGTCGAGGACCTCGCCGATCGCTCCACGCGCTCGGGCTGGCATCGATGGCGGCAGCAGGTTCGGTGGGAGCGCGTCTCCCCCGGACAGCCAGTGGTCGTCCCGAGCGAGACCCTCGGAATCCGCCGCGGCGAGGACGGCGGTGCGCACGTCGGGATGGAGCCAGGTCGTCGCGTCGTGCACGTACTCGGGGTAGACCGTGAGGCGCGGTGCGAGCACCTTGCCGGCCGCCTCGGTCGCGGCGCGGAGCAGCTCGAGCGCGGGCCAGGGCCGCTCGGGGTTCACATGGTCGGGCGTGACGGGGGAGACACCGCCCCAGTCGTCGATGCCGGCAGCGAGGAGCGCGCCGAGATCGTCGCTGAGGTTCGGTGGAGCCTGGAGGTGCATCGCGGGGCCGAGGATCACGCGCGCCGCTGCGATGCTCCAGAGGAACTCCTCGGGATCGCATGGCGCGTCGCGATGCATGGCCGTCCCCGGCTTGGGCAAGAAGTTCTGGACGATCACCTCCTGCACGTGCCCGTGACGCTCGTGGCTCGCCGCGATCGCGAGCAGCGCGTCGATCCGCTCCTCACGCGTCTCGCCGATGCCGACGAGGATCCCGGTGGTGAAGGGCACCCGGGCGATCCCCGCAGCCTCGAGCGTCGCGAGTCGTCGCTCCGGGGTCTTGTCGGGCGAACCGTGGTGCGGACCGCCGGGCTCGCCGAGTCGCGTCGCCAGCGTCTCGATCATCATCCCTTGCGAAGGGCTGACGGCACGCAGGCGCTCCAGCTCGGGGCCGGACAGCGCGCCAGCGTTGGCGTGCGGGAGCAGCCCGGTCTCGGTGAGCACGACGCGCGCTGCGGCTTCGACGTACGCGACGGTCGAGTCGTAACCGTTCGCGAGGAGCCAGTCTGCGGCTGCGGGGTAGCGCGCCTCCGGCGCCTCGCCGAGTGTGAACAAGGCCTCGTGGCAGCCCATCGCCGCGCCGTGCCGCGCGATCCTGAGGACCTCGTCGATAGCGAGGTAGGGGTGCTCGAGCCGGGCGGGGGGCTTCGCGAAGGTGCAGTAGCCGCAGCGATCACGGCACAGCATCGTGAGCGGGATGAACACCTTGGGCGAGAACGTGATGCGACTGCCGTGGCCGGCGTCTCGCGCGCGCCCGGCCTCGGCGACGAGCTCGTCGACCGGCACATCGATCAGGTCGTAGGCCGATGGACCATGCATGGGGTGGAGACTACGTCCCGTTGGATGCGGCACTGTCCACGAGCCACACCACCCGCTCGGCACGCACGCGCGCGGCCGGGAGATCGTCGCCCTGTGAGATCCTCGAGAACGCGTCGCGCTTCGAGTCCCCGGCGACGGTGATGACCGCCAGCTTCGCAGACGCGATCGCCGGATACGTGAGCGTGAGACGCGGGTGCGGGTGGAGGTCGTCGCCGTTGGAGACCACCCAGCGATCGGTCTCGTCGAGCGCGGCAGAGCCGGGGAAGAGCGATGCCGTGTGCCCGTCGGGTCCGAGTCCGAGATGGATGAGCGCGAGCGGTGGGGCTGTGCGGAGCGCGACGTCGTAGGCGGTGGCGGCGTCGTCGATCGAGCTGTTCGGGTCGTACATCGAGTGGATCGCGTGGGGTTCGACCTCGTCGAGGAACGTGACGCGGGCCATGCCCTCGTTCGACTCCCGGTCGTGCACTGGGAGCCACCGCTCGTCGCCGAACCACGCGTCGACGTTCGCCCAGTCGACATCGGCCGTCGCGAGCAGCTCGTAGCACTTGCGTGCGGTCCCACCCCCCGACAGTGCGATCGAGGCGGGGGCTTCGCGGGCGACGAGCGCGGCGAACGCCTGGGGCACGTCGGGCACGATCTCCACGTCACCGAACATGCGGCGATGATACGAGGGTGGAAGGCAACGCCGTCGACGTCGACCTCCGCCAGGTGCAACGCGACTCGCTGCCGTGGGCACTGATGGAGCTGCACCAGGTGCTCGCGGTCGACACGCGGGTCGAGCTCCTGCTCCGCCCGGGAACGGAAGAGGATGTGCTCGAGGGCGCCGGGTTCTCGGTCGAGGAGTGCCGGATCGAGCCGGAGCACGAGGACCGCGTCCTCGTCCGCGCGTGCCGTGCCCGCACCCTGCCCGACTTCGTCGGCCCCGAGATGGGAGTCCTTCTCTGTGGGCTCAATCCGAGCGAGTACGCCGCCGACGTCGGCGTCGGGTTCGCCCGGCCCGGCAACCGGTTCTGGCCCGCTGCACTCGCTGCCGGCATCGTCAGGCGCGATCGCGACCCTCGCGACGCGCTCGCGACCCACGGCGTCGGGATGACGGACCTGGTGAAGCGCGCCAGTCCCCGGGCGGACGGGCTGACGAAGGACGAGTACCGCGAGGGCGCGGCGCGGCTCGAGCGACTCGTGCGCTGGCTCCAGCCCCGCGTCGTGTGCTTCGTCGGCCTCGCGGGGTATCGCGCGGCGGTCGACCGGACTGCCACGGCCGGCGTGCAGCGCGGCGGTTTCGGCGGCGCGATCGCCTACGTGATGCCGAACCCGAGTGGGGTGAACGGCCACGTCACCGTCGATGATCTCGCGGCGCACTTGCGTGCGGCCGCGGCGCTCGGGGCGTAACTTCCTCGCATGGCCAACGACGGACTGTTCATGGACGATCCCGCCGAGGCGATCGACGCGCTCGCGTCTCGTGTCCTCGGGAAGCGCATGGGGCCCGAAGGGCTCGAGCTGCGACCGACCGACTCGCGCGGCGGCATGGGCGGCTACAGCGGCCTCCGCCGCTCACAGCTGTCCGTGCGCATGGACCTCCAGATCATCTGGCGTGCGGTCATCGTGCGCGGCGGCCGGAAGGAGACCCCAGCCGTCCTCTTCGTCGCGCCCAAGAGCCACACGCCGGCCGAGGCCGCGGAGAAGCTCGGAGCTGCCGGGATCGTCCTTCCCGGCGTCGCCGGACCCGAGGCCTACGAGGTCCATCCGGTCGACGACTCGCCGGCCGCGCTGGTCGCGTTCGCGATCCAGGGCCTCCGCGTGCTCGGGTACGCAGATCCGTTCTGGGAATGGCAGTGGATCACGCGCGACAAGAGCTACCTGCCCAAGCGCTAGCCGAAATCCCCCCGAACTTCCGAGGAGGAGCTCAGGTCATCTCCGCTCAGGTGACTTGGGCACGGCGCTTCTCGAGCGTCGCGAACGCGTCGTGGAAGCTCGCCGCGAACGACGCAACACCCTCTTGCTCGAGCGTGAGCGTCACGTCGTCGAAGTCCACACCCGCGGCCTCGAGGTCGACCATCGCCTGGTCGGCGGCGTCGAGTCCGGCAGTGACGGTGCCGTCGCGCAGGTTCGCGTCGCCGTGCTGGAGGGCCTCGATGGATGCCGGTGCGAGCGTGTTCACCGTGTTCGGGCCGATGAGCTCGTCGACGTAGAGCGTCGGCGAGTACGCCGGGTTCTTGGTGGACGTCGACGCCCACAGGGGACGTTGGAGCCGCGCGCCCTTGGCGGCCAGGGCGTCCCACCGGTCACCCGAGAAGCGCTGCGTGAAGAGGCGGTAGGCGAGCTTCGCGTTTGCGACGGCTGCCGTGCCGCGCACCGGGCTCTCATCGGGAAGCCGTCGATCCGTCTCGGTGTCGACGCGGCTCACGAAGAACGACGCGACCGATGACACGGTCGACGGGTCGCCTCCACCGGCGACGAACTGCTCGAGGCCTGCGAGGTACGCGTCGATCACCTTGTCGTGGCGCGCCAGCGAGAAGATGAGCGTCACGTTCGTGTTGATCCCTGCCGCGATGTTGGCCTCGATCGCGGGCAGCCCTTCGAGCGTTGCGGGGATCTTGATCATGACGTTCTTGCGTCCGAGGCGGGCGAAGAGGTTCTTGGCCTGCGCGATCGTCCCTGCGGTGTCGTGCGCGAGGTCGGGGGAGACCTCGACCGACACGAAGCCGTCGGCGCCGCCACTCGCCACGTACACCGGCAACAGCAGGTCGGCGGCGTGGCCGACATCGTCGACCACGAGCGCCCAGTACGAGTCCTCGATCGAGAGCCCGTCCTTGGCGCAGGCGGCGAGCTGCTCGTCATAGCCCTCGCCCGCGGCCATCGCCTTCTCGAAGATGGTGGGGTTGGACGTGACGCCCCGGATGCCGTCGTCGGTGATGAGCGACTGCAACCCACCGCCGGTCAGGAGCGACCGCGCGAGGTTGTCGTACCAGGGGCTCTGGCCGAAGTCGTTGAGACGGGCGATGTCGCTCATGCGGAACCTCCAGAATCGAGCGCGAGCAGGTCACGAGCGCGCTGGGTGACGTGCTCGGGGGTGAACCCGAGCTCGGCGAAGACGGTCGGTCCGGGTGCGGACGCACCGAACCGGTCGATCGACACGGTGTCGTCGGCGTACCGGTCCCACCCGAACGACACGCCCGCCTCGACCGCGAGCGTCGGGACGCCGGGCGGCAGCACCGAATCGCGATACTCATCGGGCTGGGCCTCGAACAGGTCCCACGACGGCATCGACACGACTCGCACCGAGACGCCGTCAGCGGTGAGCGCTGCCGCGGCGTCGACACAGAGGTGCACCTCGGAACCGGTGCCGACCAGGACGAGGTCGAGACCGTCGTGCTCGTCGACGAGCACGTACGCGCCCTTCGGTACTCCCTCGGGCGCGCGCTCGGCGGTGCCCTCGAGGACGGGCACCTTCTGGCGCGTCAGGATGATCGCGGTCGGGCCGCTCCCGTCGATGTGCACGCGCCAGGCCTGCGCGACCTCGTTGGCATCCGCGCTGCGGATCAGTCGGAGCTGCGGCATCGCGCGCAGCGATGCGAGCTGCTCGACCGGCTGGTGGGTCGGACCGTCCTCGCCGACCCCGACCGAGTCGTGGGACCACACGAACGCGGTCTTGTACCCCGAGAGCGCGGCGAGCCGAGGCGTCGCGCGCATGTAGTCGGAGAAGACGAAGAACGTGCCGCCGACGGGGAGGGTGGAGCTGACGGCCATGCCGTTCATCACCCCGCCCATGCCATGCTCGCGGACGCCCCAGTGGATCTGGCGACCACCGAAGTCGTGCGTCGCGATCACCGGCGAGCCCGCCAGCTCGGTCCCGGTGTTCCCTGTGAGGTCGGCACCGCCCGAGATGATGCCGGGAACGACGTCGACGATCGCCTCGAGCACCTTCGAGCACGCGGCGCGCGTCGCCACGTCCTCGCCTGGTGCCCACGTCGGCAGCTTCGATTCCCACCCGGGAAGGCCGCGCTGTTCGAGGCAAGCGTCGAACTGCTCAGCGAGATCGGTCTCGCCCGTGCGGAGCGCCGCGTGGCGGGCCTCCCAGGCTTCGCGCGTGGGACGTCCGGCGATCCCTGCCGAGCGGTAGAACGCGAGCACGTCGTCGGGGACCCAGAACTGCTCGTCCGGGGGCATCCCGAGAATCTCCTTGACGGCGCGGATCTCATCGTCGCCGAGCGGGTTGCCGTGCGCGTGCGAGGTGTCGGTGTACTTCGGTGACGGGTACCCGATGTGACTGCGGAGCACGACGAGCGTCGGTCGCGAATCCTCGGCCATGCCCTCGCGGAGTCCGGCCTCGATCGCGTCTACGTCGTTCGCTACCTCGCCGAGGTGCAGGACGTGCCAGCCGTACCCCTCGAAGCGCTTCTTCGCATCGTCGGTGAACGCGAGCTCTGTGGGCCCGTCGATCGTGATGTGGTTGTCGTCGTACACGTACACGAGGCGTCCGAGTCCGAGGTGGCCGGCGAGCGATGCCGCCTCGTGGCTGATGCCTTCCTCCATGCAGCCGTCGCCCGCGATCGCGAACACGTGGTGGTCGCAGACCTCGGCACCGAACCGGGCGCGCAGGTTCGCCTCGGCGAGCGCGATCCCGACGCCGTTCGCGAACCCCTGACCGAGCGGTCCCGTCGTCACCTCGACGCCGGTCGTGTGGCCGTACTCCGGATGACCCGGTGTGCGCGAGCCCCACTGGCGGAACTGGCGCAGGTCTTCGAGCTCGAGCCCGAATCCGGTGAGGTAGAGCATCGAGTAGAGCAGCATCGACGCATGGCCCGCGGAGAGCACGAAGCGGTCGCGGTCGGGCCACGCCGCCTCACCCGCGTCGTACTGCATCACGCGCGTGAACAGCACGTGCGCGAGCGGCGCCAGCGCCATCGGTGTCCCCGGGTGCCCGGAGTTCGCCTGCTGCACGGCGTCCATCGCGAGCCCGCGGATCACATTGATGCCGCGCTGCTCCACGTCCGTCATGGCCACGTGTCTCTCCTCGTGCTCGGATGCATCCCCACTATGGCGCAAAGAGCGCCAGGCTGGCGGTGAGGCTGTGCAGGAAGCTCTTGCCGCCGACCGGTCCGATCTCGCCGGCGCAGGAACCCCCGGCGAGGGGGAGCGGACCGAGGAGCTCGTCGATGACGCCCGCATCGTGATCCGGGGTCCCGAACATGGTGCGCCCGCGCCCGTTGCCGGTGAAGAGGAGCGCGCCACCATCACCGACCTCTGAGGTGGAGCGTGCCGCGGCGACGAGCGCGCGGAGGTCTTCGTCGGCCGCGGCAGCGTCCCGCACATGGAACTGGACCGTCTGTCCGACCTCAACGCGATCACCGATCGCGATCGCGCCGGTCTCCCGATCCGCACCGATCACGTTCCGTACCAGGAAGTCGCCGCGCCCGAAGTCGGCCCGGTGTTCGTCGACGACGATGCCGACGTGGAGCCCGCGTCGGAGCAGCTCGCGATCCTCGTCGCCAACCGACTCGGCCAGCTCGCGCAGTCGCTGGAGTGCGGGCTCCCCGGCGAGCTCCTGGAGGAACGTCCCTTCGGCGCGCGTGACGACCCACGGCTGCCCCATCGGCCGACATCCTTGGGAGACGACGGTCCGGACCCGGGCACCCTCGAGGAACACGCCGACCGCGCCGTCGGCGACGACACGCTCGTCGAGCGCCAGTCGGTTGCCGCCGGGGCCGGTCGCGGCCGACGCGAACCCGCCGACCACCGTGAGCTCGGGGCGGTCGGCGTTGAGCCGGCGAACGAAGGAGTCGACGGGGAACGTGAACGGATCCGCCAGCAAGAGGAGCGTCTCCGGTGCACCGTCGAGCTCTGGCCACCCGACGACTGAGGCGCCGTCGGGCGTCTGCTCGACCTGGAGCACGACCGGGGTGAGCGTGACATCGGGGACGCGCGCCGCGAACACGCTGAGCGCCGGTCCGTCTTCGATCTCGCGCGCGCCGCCGACGACGGCGCTGGTCGTCATCGCCAGGAGGACGCGTGGCTCGAGGAGGTTTCGCATCGCGTGCACCATGTCGTCGAGCGTGCCGGCGAACTGTGCCGACGCGAAGCACACCAAGAGATCGGGGTCCCCTTCATTGGAGCCCTCTCCACCGAAGCCCTGTGCGCTGAAGCGCTCGAGGATCTCACCGGCGGTCTCGCCGACTGCGTGCGCCGGAACGGGATGGGCGGAGAGGGCGGCGGCGAACCGGTTCACGCGTCGATGTTCCCGGCCACGCGCTCGCCACCGATCCAGGTTGCTCGGACCGCGAGGGTCTCTGGGTCGAGGCTCACGAAGTCGGCGCGGGTACCGACGGCGAGGCGCCCTCGATCGAGCAGGCCGAGGACGTGCGCCGGCACCGCGGTGGCGACCTCGACCGCTCGCTCGATGGGGATCCCCGAGCGGACGAGCGTGGCAACGCCCTCGTCGAGCAGCTTGATCGCGCCGGTGAGGGTGCCGTCGACGAGGTAGGCCGCTCCATCGCGTGCCACCACACCGTCGGTCACTGCGACCGCATCGCTCACGAGGGCAACGTTTCGCTTGCGCGCCAGCGCGAGTCGGAGCACCACTGGATGTACGTGGACCCCGTCGGCGATGAGCGTGGGTGTCAGGCGATCGTCGTCGAGCGCGGCCCCGGCGAGTCCCGGCTCGCGGTGGTGCAGAGGTTCCATCCCGTTGAAGAGGTGCGTGACGACTGTCGCGCCGGCATCTGCCGCGGCGAGTGCGTCGGCACAGGAGGCCCGCGAGTGACCGAGCGCGACGACGATGCCCGCGTCAACGAGCAGTCGGGTCGCCATGAACCCGGGGTCGGCCTCGGGTGCGAGCGTCACGATACGGACCACTCCTGGGTACGCCGTCAACCGGTCCCGGAGCCAGGGCGTGTCGGCGGTGCGCAGCAGGTCGGGATCATGGGCACCGGGCGCGCCGCCCAGGAACGGTCCTTCCAGGTGCACACCGAGCAGGTTCGCCCCGCGCTCGGCGGGAGCGTCCCGGACCGTCTGCGCCGTCCGGAGCGGCGATCCGTACGACTCGAGCGACGCGCTGATCAGGGTGGCGCAATAGGAGGTGGTGCCGTGACCCGCCAAGGTCACGGCGGCTCGCTCCCATCCCGCGGCTTCGCCGGCCGCGAAGTCGTCCGCACCGACCCCGTTGCACTGCAGGTCGACGAAGCCCGGAGCGAGGACCGCAGCGCCCAGATCCTCGACGCGACGTGTCCCACCCGGCGCTCGGCCACGTCCGAGATCGACGATGACGCCGTCGTCGACCGCGATCCACCCCGGTGCGGGCGGCCCTGGTGGGCACCATGCGTCGCTCGCGAAGAGCCTCGTCATTGCAGGAGTCGTTCAGGCGTTGTTGCAGGCGTCATTGCAGCCGGGGATCGCGGAACGGCGGTGCCGGTGTCGTGATCTGGGTCGTGGAGCCGTCGGCGTCCAGCAAGACGGTCGCTCCGGGCGTCGCGACGAAGCGACCATCGTCATCGGGAGACACCTCGTCGCCGTCGACCACGACGCGCAGCGCCTCGACGCCGCGCTCGGTCCACCGCTGGTAGCTGTGCAGCGCCAGGCGCGCGAGCCGATCGATGACCGATGCGTCCTCGCGGAGGGCGAGCGCGATGTCGATGGCCGGACGACCGTCATCGAGCTGCACGACCGCCGCATGCAGCCCGAAGCGCGGCCCCAGCACGATCTCGTGCGACGCCTCGCGCGCGGCGGTCCAGACGAAGAGCAGGGTGAAGCACTGCGCGAGCGCGGACTCGGCGTCGGGCGCGGCCGCGCGTCCTGCACCTCGCGGGTCGAGCACTGCCACCGCCTTGACCTGTTGGAGCAGCCGGAGTGCTGCGAGCCCGGCTTCGGCTTCGGCGCGGGCCTGCCACAGCCACGGCGCGAGCTCGGCACCCAGCGGGTCGCTCACATCGGCCGGCGCATGGTCGGCTCCTTCGTCGACCCACGCGGTGGCTCCCTCGCGGAGGGCGGTGAGCTCCTCACGCAGGCTCGCCAAGGGTGCCTGCCACCCAGGTCCGTCGAGCTCGGCTTCGAGAGCGACCGCGAGCCCGTGGAGGGGGAGCGCCTCGGGGCGCGCGAGCGGTCCGTCGCAACAAGCCCGCGCGATCGCGAGGAGTGCGCCGGCGCGACGGCCGCCGACCGCTTCGATGGCGCGGTCCCATGCGCCGGCTTCGTCGTAGTCGGTCGGATCGGTGAGGAACTCTGCCGCGGTGGCCAGCGGCACGAGGGACGCTCGCGGCTGGCGCATGGGGTTGCACAGCACACCGTCGACGACGTCGGCAAGTGCGGCCTCGCGGCCCCGATAGGCACCGAGGTGCAGCTCGTGCTCCATCACCGAGTCGTTCACCGGGTAGTTGTCCCACAGGAGGAGTGGTCGACCGCCGAGGGCGGCGCGCCACGCCCGGGCGTCACCTTCGGTGATGGTGGGGGAGCAGACCGTGGGCCCCGTCCAGAAGATGTCGACGTCAGGCGGCAGTCCGGTGCTGAGCTCGGCGAGGTAGGGACTCGGCCGGGTGCCGACGTACTCGGTCGGTACCAGGGAGATCCGCACCTCGGCGGGCAAGCACTCGCGCAGGAAACCGACGAGCGCCACCTGCTCTGCGGCGAGACCAACGCGGTTCGGGATGTCGTCGAGGGCCAGGATGACCCAGTCGACGCCGGCATCGACGAGTGGAGCCAGCTTCGCGAGCAGCACCGCGCGATCGCCGGCGGAGCCGTACTCGATGTCGAGTCCGGGTGAGATCGCGAAGCCGAAGCGCGTGGCCGCGTCCCGGCAGGTGCCGGCGAGCTCCCGGAACTCCGCGAGCTCGGCGGTGTCGTATCCGACGCGCCACTCCTCCCGATGCTTGGCATCGGACTTGGGCGCGTACACGTAGGCGTTCATCCCGCGTTCGGCCAGGAACGAGATCGCGTGCATGCGGGCCTGGTGTGACCAGGGCGGACCGTAGAAGCCTTCGATCACGCCGCGCAGGGTGAATGGACGAAGCACGACGGTAGGCTATTGCCTCGCTCCGGCCGGGGGATCCGCCCGCTCGAGGGCAACGACGCGACTCATCAAGCGCGATTCATCAAGCGCATTTCACCCAGAAGGTGGCGGAGCGACAGTTGGCCGACGTACTCGCAACCCATGCAGCGACCCGGCCGCACGCCACCGCCGTGATCGTCGATGCGGCCGGAGGCGCGCGACCCTCGGCGACCACGTTCGGGGAGCTGAACCTCCTCGTGAACCGACTTGCGAACGCGCTTCCCGGGCTCGGCGCGCAGCGCGGGGATCGCGTCGTGTGGTGCGGACCGAACTCACTCGAGGTGCTCGCGACGCTCCACGCGACGCGAAAAGCCGGTCTCACTGCCGTACCTCTCTCCTACCGGTTCAACGCCGAGGAGATGGCGTACGTCATCGACAACTCCGACGCGACGATCGTGATCGCCGATGCCGAGCAGGCGCCGCTGCTCGCGTCCGTGAGCCAGCATCTCGGCAAGGTCCGCGCCTTCCTCGTCTACGGCGGTGAGGTGCCGCCAGGGTTCGTGGGCTGGGACGAGGTCCTCGCGGCATCGTCGGAGTTGGAGCCGGCAGACGCCCCGGCGAAGGCGGCCGGCGCCTCGATGATCTACACGTCGGGGACCACCGGGAAGCCTAAGGGTGCACTCCGAACAACGAGCGACGCCGAGACCGTCTTCGCTCTGCTGGGTGAGCTCGAGCTGCAGCTCGGCGACGAGATCCACCTCACGACCGGGCCGCTGTACCACTCGGGCCCGCTGGCGTTCGCCACCATGAGCCACACCACGGGCTGTCCGGTCGTCGTGCTCCGCAAGTTCGATCCGACGTCGTGGTTGCGGCTGGTGAAGGAGCATCGGGTCACGAACACGTTCTCCGCGCCGACGCAGCTCAAGCGGATCGTCAGCCTGCCGCCCGGCGAGCTCGCGCGCGCAGACGTGTCGTCGATGCGCTGCCTCATCGCCAATGCGGCCCCGGTGCCGTTTGCGCTCAAGCAAGAGCTGATCGAGAAGCTGGGGGACGGGTTCCTCTACGAGGTGTACGGATCCACCGAGCTCGGCGTCGTCACGGTCCTCAAGCCTGAGGACCAGCTCCGGAAGCCGGGCTCCTGCGGCCGCACCTACGGACCGATCGAGGTGCGCATCGTGCGCGAGGACGGCACCGGAGCCGGTCCGGACGAGCCCGGTGAGCTCTTCATCCGAACGCGACTCGCGATGGACGGGTACCACCGTACCGACGAGCAGCTCACACAGCTTCCCGCCGATGACGATGATGGTGATGGTGATGACAATGCCGACGGCGACGAGCGCGGCTGGAAGTCGGTCGGTGACGTCGCGTCGGTCGATGCCGAGGGCTACCTCTCGATCCGCGATCGCCTGAAGGACATGATCATCTCGGGGGGCGTGAACATCTACCCCGCCGAGATCGAGGCGGTCTTGTACGCGCACTCACAAGTCATCGACGCGGCAGTCTTCGGGATCCCCGACGACGAGTGGGGCGAGTCGGTCTACGCGATCGTGCAGGCGAAGCCCGGCGAGTCCATCGATCTCGACGAGCTGCGCGCGTTCGTCAACGATCGGGTCGGCGGGTACAAGCGACCGCGCGGGTACGAGGTGCGCGCGGAGCTCCCGCGCACCGACGCCGGCAAGCTGCTGAAGCGAGTGCTGCGCGACGAGTTCTGGGCCGGCCAGGATCGAGTGGTGTGAGCAGACCCTCCATCGTCCATGACCGTCACTCGCGCACCCTCTCGGAACCCGAGTCGAAGGCATTGCTCGTCGCGCACGGTCTGCCGTGCGTGGTCGACCGTCTCGTCGCGACACCCGATGCTGCGGTCACGGCGGCCGACGAGTTGGGCTATCCCGTGGTGGCCAAGCTCGCCGGTGACGGCATCGCGCACAAGACCGAACGCGGCCTGGTTCGCCTGTCCCTCGGCGGTGCCGGCGAGGTGGAGGTCGCGGCGCGGGAGCTGCTCGCCGCCGCCCGGCCCGAGGACGGCGAGGTGGCGCTGCTCGTCGCGCCGATGCTCCAGGGCACGCGGGAGCTGATCGTCGGCCTGCACGATGATCCGCAGTTCGGACGATGCGTGATGGTGGGGATCGGCGGCGTACTCGCCGAGGCGATCGCCGACGTCGCGTTCCGCCTCGTGCCGATCGACCCGCTCGACGCGTACGAGATGCTCGACGACCTGCAGGCCCAGGCGGTTCTCGGACCGGTGCGGGGCGAACCCGCGGTTGATCGCGACGCAGTCGTCGCGGTCGTCGTCGGGCTGTCACGTCTCGTCGACACCCGGCCCGACATCGTGAGCGTCGACGTGAACCCGCTGCTGATCGTCGACGGTCTTCCCGTCGCGGTCGACGCACTGGTCGAGGTCTCCTCCTGATGGCTGATGGCCTGATGGAGATGGCCTGATGCAGGCACGCGTCGCGCCCGAGCGCTTCCGGTCGCTGTTCGAGCCGCGCGGCATCCTCGTGGCTGGCGTGTCGACGCATCCCGGCAAGTTCGGCTTCGTGGCGCTGCACAACATCGTCAGCCAGGGGTACCGCGGCGAGGTGTACGGGACGAGCCTCGAGCCCGGCGAGGTGCTCGGCGTCCGGATCGTCGCTTCGCTCGACGACCTGCCGGCTGACGCTCAGCTCGACCTCGTCTTCGTGTGCACACCGGCGGCGGCGAACGCCGAGCTCCTGCGCGCCTGTGCCGCGCGCGGCATCAGCGCCGCGTTCCTCACCTCGGCGGGATACGGCGAGGCCGGCGATGAGGGCCGCACGGCAGAACGCGAGCTCGTCGCGCTTGCTGACGAGCTCGGGATCTTGCTCGCGGGTCCGAACGGACAGGGGATCGTGTCGACCCCGGCCAACCTGTGCGCCCAGATCGTTGCTCCGTATCCGCCGCGAGGCGCGATCGGCATCGCGAGCCAGTCCGGCAACTTCGTGTCGTCCTTCCAGAACTACGCACGCGCGGCGGGCGTCGGCGTGAGCCGAGCAGTGTCGGCTGGCAACGCCGCCGCGCTCACCGTGCCGGACTACCTCGAGTACTTCGCCGCCGACCCCGAGACCAGCGTCGGGCTCGCTTACGTCGAAGGGATCGGGGACGGCCGGGGGTTCTACGACCGCGTGCGCGCGGTTGCCGAGGAGATCCCCCTGGTGGTCCTGAAGGGCGGCGCGACCTCCGGCGGGCAGCGAGCGGCGGCGTCGCACACGGGCGCGCTCGCCGCCGACGACCGGGTCTTTGCCGGGATGTGCCGTCAGGCCGGAGTGACCCGCGTCGCCAACGTCGAGGAGGCGTTCGACGTCGCGGCGACCTTCGCGACGCAGCCAGTCCCGCGTGGACCGCGGGTTGCCGTCGTGACCACGGCGGGCGGGTGGGGAGTGGTCACGGCCGACGCGATCAGCCGCTCCGAGCTGGAGCTCGTCGAGCTCCCGACAGGGCTGCGCGCGGCGATCGACGAGCTCCTCCCGCCGCGCTGGAGTCGCAACAACCCGATCGACCTCGCGGGCGGCGAGACGCGCGACACCATCCCCGAGGTGCTCGATCTCGTGGCGGCGAACGACGACATCGACGCGATCGTCTACCTGGGCCTCGGGATCCAGTCGAACCAAGCGCGGCTGCTCCGGGAGGGGCCGTTCGGGCGCGAACCCGACATCGAGCGCATCGTCGCGTACCACGAACGTCAGGACGCCCGGTTCGCGCGCGCCGCCGCCGAAGTCTCGGCGTCGTCGGGGAAGCCGGTCCTCACCGCGACCGAGCTCGCGCTCGCCGATCCGACGAACGCGGGTCCGGCCACGGTGCGTGACTCAGGCAGGTACTGCTACCCGACCGCACAGCGAGCGGTCACTGCGCTGGAGCACCTCTGGCGTGACGCCCGTCACCGACAACGTCGAGGCCTCGCGTGAGTCCGACGCGGACGTTCGCGCTGTTCCTCGGGCTCGCTGCCGTCGTGTGCGGTGTGCTCGCGATCCGCAGCTCCGACCCGGCGACGGCCGAAGGCACGTCGGTGCGTCAGCCCGGCACGCCGGCGTGGTCGGCGCGACGGGTGCCGCAACCGATCGTGGATGCCGTCGGCGCGCAGCGGTTGCAGACCGCGCTCACCGCGACTGCTGCGGGCAACGACGCCTGCTTCCTCGTCGACGAGGGCGGCGCTCCACTGGCATCCCAGAACCCCGACGCGCCACTCATCCCCGCGTCCACCCAGAAGCTGTTGACCGCCTCGGTCATCCTTTCCCTCCTCGGACCGCAGACGACGCTCGACACCCGCGCGGTCGCGGCCCAAGCGCCGCAGGACGGGACGGTCGACCAGCTGTTCCTGGTCGGCGGTGGCGATCCTCTTCTGGTGACGCCGGACGTGCAGGCGGCCAGGGATCAGGTCCCGGAGCTCAAGGGGAGCCCGGCGACGTCGCTCGCCGCGCTCGCCGACTCGATCGTCGCCGCCGGGGTGAAGCGGATCCCCAAGGGGATCGTCGGTGATGACTCGCGCTACGAGGATCTCCGGTACCTCCCGACGTGGAAGGACACCTACCGCACCGATGGCGAGGTCGGTCCCATCGGAGCGCTCACAGTGAACGGAGGCTTCTCCGCGCTCACGCCGAAGCCGGTCCCCGTGTCCGATCCCGCGGTCTTCGCAGCGCAGAAGCTCACCGAGCTGCTCGAGGACCGCGGCGTCGACGTCGGCAAGAGCGCGACCCGAGCAGCTGCGCCGCCGGGCGCGGTCGAGATCGCCAAGGTCTCGTCGCCGCCGCTCGCCGACCTCATCGGCGAAGAGATCAGCACGAGCGACAACCTGGCGTCGGAGATGTTCGCCCGCGAGGTCGGGCTCAAAGTCGCGCAACAGGGAACCACCGCAGCGGGGACACAGGCGATCGTCGCAAAGCTCGCCGAGCTGGGCGTAGTGACCACCAACGCGACGATGGTCGACGGGTCCGGACTCGATCGCGGGAACCGCGCGACCTGTGCCGAGCTCCTCGGTGCGTTCGAGCTCGGGGAGAAGCCGGAGTTCGCCGCGCTCTGGAACGGCCTCGCGGTCGCCGGCGAGAAAGGGACGCTCGTCGACCAGATCAGCGGCGACCTCAAGGGCAAGGTGCGGGGGAAGACCGGTTCGCTCGACGGGGTCACCGGCCTGGTCGGGATCGTCGACGTCAAGCGTCCGGTGCGCTTCGCCTTCCTCGCCAACGGCGGGTTCACCGAGAGGGGTGGGATCGACCTGCGCGGCGCGATCGCGCGCGTGATCTCGACGTTCCCGGATGCTCCGCCGGCCGACGAGCTGGTGCCCATGCCCGCCACGGCCGCGCAGCCGTAGACTCCCGACCTGATGACCGACGCATCCGACGCCACAGCCGCCAGCGGCACCCTGTCCGGCGCGCCCTTGCCGCAGCTCGTCCTCGAGCTGCGTGACATGGTCATCACCTACGTCAAGCAGGAGACGCTGGTCCCACTCCGTCAGCTGGGGCGCTACATCGCGTTCGGGATCGCGGGTTCGCTGCTGCTCGGGCTGGGTGCGGTGCTGCTCGGCGTCGGCGCGCTCCGGGCGCTGCAGACCGAGACCGGTGAGACGTTCACGGGCGACTGGTCCTGGGCGCCCTACTTGATCGTGTTCGTCGCGTTGCTGCTCTGCTGCGCGATCACGTGGAAGGCGCGCAGTGGTTGGCGCGCTCGGAAGGAGGCCCGATGAGCCAGACCCGTTCGGTCACGCGCGCCGACATCGAGGCGAAGATGCGCGAGATCCAGGGCGGCGCGGAAGTCGGCACGGATGCCGCGAAGGGCGCGGGCGTCGCCGCCGGCATCGGGCTCTTGCTGCTGGCCATCCTCGTCGCGTACCTGTTCGGTCGGCGCAAGGGTCGCAAGCGTCGCACGGTCGTCGAGATCCGGCGCGTCTGACCCGTGGCCGGGATCATCGCTCGCCTCTCGCGCACCGGTCTCAAGCGCGGCTTCATGGAGGGTTCGCGGGGCTGGCTCTACGTCGGCCTTGCTGCGAGCGCCGTTCGCATCGCCCAGCGCGTCCTCGCCGAACCCGTCGTGGTCGAGCGCTTCGAGCTCGATCCGGGCGAGACGGTCGAGATCCGCACGATCAAGCGCTGAAGCAGTCGTGAAGATCACCTTGCGGAACCCGAAGCGCGAGCTCGAGGTTCCCGGCCCGCTCAGCGTCGTCAAGCTCCTCCAACGGCTCGAGCTCAACCCTGAGTCAGTGCTCGTCATCTCCGGTGACGAGCTCGTCGCGCGCGACGCGCGACTCGAGGACTGCGCGGTCGTCGAGATCCGGCCGGTGATGTCCGGAGGCGCGAGGTGAAGTGCCGTGTCTGCCGCGGTCCCGCGGTCATCGACGTTCGGCGTCACAACGCCGCGTTCTGCAGCGAGCACTTCGTGACGCACTGTCGCGAGCAGGTCCGCCGCGCGGTGCACGACTTTCGGATGCTCCAGGGGGGTGAGCGCGTCCTGGTTGCGGTGTCCGGAGGGAAGGATTCCCTCGCGCTCTGGGACCTCCTGGTCGACCTCGGCTACGACGCCGACGGGCTCTACCTCGGACTCGGCATCGACGAGTACTCGGACGAGTCGACCCAGTACGCGCGCGCCTTCGCGAACGTGCGGGGCCTGAAGCTGCACGAGGTCGACCTCGCGGGCGACTTCGGCTTCACGATCCCCGCTGCTGCGGAGGCCACGAAGCGCTCGCCCTGCGGCTCGTGCGGGCTCTCCAAGCGCCATCTGTTCAACTCGGTCGCGCTCGAGCACGGGTACGACGTCGTCGCGACGGGTCACAACCTCGACGACGAGGCCGCCGTCCTGTTCGGCAACACCCTGCGCTGGAACACCGAGTACCTCGGTCGTCAGCGGCCCGTCCTGCCCGCTCGGGACGGCTTCCCCCGCAAGGTGAAGCCGCTTGTCCGGCTCGGTGAGCGCGAGATGGCCGCGTACTGCGTCATCCGGGGGATCGACTACCAGGTCGAGGAGTGTCCGATGGCAGCAGGGAACAAGCATCTCGGCTACAAGGAGATCCTCAACGACCTCGAGGCGCGGTCCGCCGGTTCCAAAGCAGCGTTCCTCTTCGGGTTCCTCGAGCGCGGGCAGGAGCGCTTCGCCCCCGACGCGAGCCGTGAGCGCGAGGAGCTCCAAGCCTGCCGGGAGTGTGGCGCCCCGACGACCGCGGACGTCTGCGCCTTCTGCAAGCTCCGGGCCCGAGCGTCGTGAGCACGTCGACGGCCGGGGCCTTCACCGCTGGCGATCGGGTGTTGCTGATCGACAACAAGCGGCGCCGCCACCTGATCACCTTGGAGGTCGGTGGCGAGTTCCACTCGCACACCGGAGTGCTCCGCCACGACGACCTCTTGGGCAACCCCGAAGGCATCACGGTGCGCACGACGAAGGGCGCTCGGCTCGTCGCAGTGCGCCCGACCCTCGCGGAGTATGTGCTCGAGATGCCGCGCGGCGCGCAGGTGATCTACCCGAAGGATCTCGGACCGATCCTCATGCTCGCCGACGTCTTCCCGGGAGCTCGGATCCTCGAGTCGGGTGTCGGCTCCGGAGCACTGACCATGGCGCTCCTGCGGTCGATCGGTCCGACCGGGCAGGTCATCGGCTACGAGCTGCGCCCCGACTTCGCCGATCGCGCCCAGCGGAACATCGCCGGACTGCTCGGCGACGACGTGCGCCTGCGAGTCGAGGTGCGCGACATCTACGACGGCATCGAGGAAGTGGACCTCGACCGCGTCATCCTCGACCTGCCCGAGCCGTGGCAGGTGGTGAAGCACGCCGAGTCGGCGTTGCGTCCGGGCGGCATCATGCTCGCCTACCTGCCGACGATCGGACAGGTGTCGAGGCTCCGCGAGGCGCTCGAGGACTCTGCCTTCGGGATGGCGGAATCGCTCGAGGTCCTGCAGCGGACCTGGCACGTCGAGGGCCAGTCCGTGCGGCCGGACCACCGGATGGTCGCCCACACGGGCTTCCTCACGACGGCGCGGCTTCTCGTCCCGGCCGACTGAGGCCGTTGGGTGAACCTGGTCGACGCGGTCCTCCTGCTGACCGCGGCCGGCGCGGCATACGGCGGGTGGCGACAAGGGTTCGTGCACCGAGCACTCGCCTGGATCGGGCTCGGTCTCGGCGTCGTCGTGGGCGCGCTCTTCGTCGACGACGTGGCGACGGCGCTCCGTGACTCGACCCCGCGCACTCGACTGCTGGGCGCGCTGGCGTTCCTCGTGCTCTGCGCGATCGCCGGACAAGGGCTGGGCATCCTGCTCAGCAACGTCCTGCGACGATCGCTCCCCGGCACGATCCGGCGGTCGACGCCGGATCGCATCGCCGGCGCGTTCGCCGGAGTCGCTTGTGTCGTCGTCGGTGTGTGGCTGCTCGGCCCCGCGTTCGCGAATGCATCCGGGTGGCTCGCACGCGCCGTTCGGGGCTCGACGATCGCGCGTGGCATCGATCGCCTCGCCCCGGAGCCGCCTGGCTCGCTCGCCGCCCTCGGTCGACTCGTCGGCGATGCCCCGTTTCCCGAGGTCTTCACACGGCTGACCTCCGCGGATGCGGGCGTGCCACCCGGGGCGGGGCTCGACCCGGCGGTGCTCGCGCGCGTGACGCCGTCCGTCGTGCGCGTCGACGGTCGAGCGTGCGATCAGATCCAGCAGGGGAGTGGTGTCGTCGTGGCCGACGATCTGGTGCTGACGAACGCGCACGTCGTCGCGGGCAATCGGGCGACATCGGTCACGAGCGTCGACGGTCGCAGGACCTCCGCGGTTGTCGTCGGCTTCGATCCCGCGCGCGACCTCGCCGTCGTGCGCGCGACCGGGCTGGCGCTTCCCGTGTCCGAGCGTGGGTCGATCGAAGTCGACGACCGCGGGGCCGTGCTCGGCTACCCCAAGGGCGGTCCACTGCTCGAGTCCCCCGCCCGCGTCACCGAGGAGATCACCGCGAACGGGACGGACATCTACCGGTCGGCCGCGACCGAACGATCGGTGTTCGTCCTCGGCTCCGAGCTCGCGCCCGGCGACTCGGGCGGCCCGCTCTTCGATCGCAGCGGGCACGTCGTCGGCCTCGCGTTCGCCATCGATCCCGGCCAGGAGAGCACGGCGTACGCGCTCACGAACGACGAGGTGGACATCGGTCTGCGAGGGTTCCGCGCGCAGGGCACGTCGCGCGCGGTCGACACCGGCCCGTGCCTGGTGGGGAGCTGAGTCGGCGTCGCGGTCAGGCCAGCGGGACGACGACGAACGCGATGCACGCAAAGTGCAGTGCCGCCGCCGCAAGCACGAACAGGTGCCAGATCTCGTGGAAGCCGAACACCCGCGGCCAAGGATCGGGCCACCGGAAGGCGTGCACGAACGCACCGACCGTGTAGAGGAGCCCGCCCGCGAAGATGAGCACGATCCCGGTGACGCCCAGCGCGTCCCAGATCGGCGGGAGCGCGAGCACGGCGATCCAACCCATGGTGATGTACACAGCGGTCACGTAGCCGCGTGGTGGCTGGAAGGGGAGCCACTCGAGGGTGATCCCGGCGATGGCGAGGAGCCAGATCGGGACGATGAGTGCCCACTGCACCCAGCCGTCGAGCGCGATCACCGCGATGGGTGTGTAAGTCCCGGCGATCGCGAGGAAGATCCCGGTGTGGTCGGCCTTGCGCATCCGAGCGCTGCCGACCTCGCCCCACGGCACCCGGTGGTAGATCGCGCTCGTGGCGAGCATCGCGGTGATGCAGACCGCGTAGACGAGGACAGCGAGGCGTCCGGACGGCGGCGTCTGCCAGACGAGGATCAACCCGAGGACGCCGAAGACGATCGCGCCCCACTGGTGGCTGACCCCGCGCAGCAGTGGCTTCGGGGCGAGCGGCGGCGGCTCGGTGCTCATCGCGCGATGTTACTCACTGGTAACACTGCGGTCGCGAAACGCCCCGGCGTCGCAGCGTGGCAACACCGGGGCAGATCGGGCGCGAGCACGGTCGGTGCTTCAGTCGGCCTCGATGAAGATGCACTCGCCGGGGCACTCCTCGGCGGACTCGACGACTGCGTCGAGCTGACCGTCGGGGATGTTCGCGAGACCCTCGGCGCCGCCCGGGTCGCTGAAGACCTTGGCGCCTTCCTTGACGTACGCGAGCCCGTCGTCGAGCAAGGTGAACACATCGGGTGCGATCTCTTCGCACAGGCCGTCACCGGTGCACAGGTCCTGGTCGATCCAGACCTTCATGGTGGGCATCTCCTCGTCCTCGTCGACGCAGGGGCCGACTCAGGGTCGTTGGACCGCTGCCGCGGTTGCGGCGTCTCGAATCGCAATCGTAGACGAACACGTTCTCTTTCTCCAGTCTCGGCGGGGAATATCTCTCGGAACGACGCAGCCGCGGGGCCCGAGCGGACCAGGAAACGCGGCCCAGAACGAAGGGACCGCCGGTGTAAGGTCCGCGCGAGTCCGATCAGCCAGGCCCAGCAACGACCGTTCGGACCTCGAAGACAGGTCTCGAAAGCAGAACTCGAAGGGAGGTGGCACATGGCCGAGGAGCACGAGCGACGCCTCGCCGAGTACGAGCGGCAGGTCGGAGAACTCCAGGCCCAGGCCAAGGCCCTCGAGGAAGAGGTCGTGGTCATGCGTCGCCGCCTCCAGGACGCGCCCAAGCGCGTCCGCACCCTCGAGGAGCGACTGCTCGAGTCCAAGGGGCAGCTGGCCCAGGCCGTCTCCCAGAACGAGCGACTCTCGGCAACCCTCCGCGAGGCACGTGAGCACATCGCGGCGCTGCGGGAAGAGGTCGAGAAGCTCACCATGCCGCCGTCGGCCTACGGCACGTTCCTCGGTGCGAACGACGACGGGACGGTCGACATCTTCACGGCCGGTCGCAAGATGCGGGTCTCCGCGCACCCCGAGGTCGACACCTCGGTGCTGGAGCGGGGCCAAGAGGTCGCGCTCAACGAGTCGCTGAACGTCGTGCTCGCGCGTGGGCTCGAGATCACCGGCGAGGTCGTCATCATCAAGGAGCTGCTCCAGGACAAGGGCCGCGTCCTGGTCGTGGGTCGGGCCGACGAGGAGCGTGTCTGCGAGCTCGCGGACGCGCTCGTCGGCGAGAAGCTCCGCTCGGGCGATCACCTGCTCATGGACACGCGCTCGGGGCTCGTCGTGGAGCACCTCCCACGACCTGAGGTCGAGGAGCTCGTCCTCGAGGAGGTCCCCGACGTCACCTATGCCGACGTCGGTGGGCTCGACGACCAGATCGAGGCGATCCAGGACGCGGTCGAGCTGCCGTACCTGTACGCGGATCTCTTCCACGAGCACCAGCTGCAACCGCCGAAGGGGATCCTGCTCTACGGGCCGCCGGGCTGCGGCAAGACGCTCATCGCGAAGGCAGTCGCGAACTCGCTGGCAAAGCGAGTCGCCGAGAAGACCGGCGACGCCTCGACGCGCTCGTACTTCCTGAACATCAAGGGACCCGAGCTGCTCAACAAGTACGTGGGGGAGACGGAGCGTCAGATCCGGTTGATCTTCCAGCGCGCGCGAGAGAAGTCCGAAGAAGGCGTGCCCGTCATCGTGTTCTTCGACGAGATGGACTCCCTGTTCCGCACCCGCGGCACGGGGATCTCGTCCGACATCGAGAGCACGATCGTGCCGCAGCTCCTCGCGGAGATCGACGGCGTCGAGGCATTGAAGAACGTGATCGTGATCGGTGCGTCGAACCGAGAAGACCTCATCGACCCGGCGATCCTGCGTCCGGGCCGCCTCGACGTGAAGATCAAGATCGAACGTCCCGACGAAGTGGCTGCCGCGCAGATCTTCCGGCAGTACCTCACGACCCAGCTCCCGCTCGCCGACGCAGAGACGGCCGAGGGGGGCGGGCCCGACGGTGCGATCACGCTGATGATCGATGCCGCCGTCGACCGGATGTACGCCGGCGACGACGAGAACCGCTTCCTCGAGGTCACCTACCAGAACGGTGACAAGGAGGTCTTGTACTTCAAGGACTTCTCGTCGGGCGCGATGATCGAGAACATCGTGCGACGGGCCAAGAAGCTCTCGATCAAGCGGCAGATCAGCGGTGGCGAGAAAGGGATCTCCACCCAAGACCTGCTCGAGTCGATCACGCAGGAGTTCCGTGAGCACGAGGACCTGCCGAACACGACCAACCCGGATGACTGGGCGAAGATCTCGGGCAAGAAGGGTGAGCGCATCGTGTACGTGCGCACACTGATGTCCGAGGGCCAAGAGGCCAAGGGCGGACGTCAGATCGAGCGCGTCACCACGGGCCAGTACCTCTAGGCGATCGGTCAACCGTCTCAGGCCTCCTGCGTCAGGCAGGGCGCGAAGCTCGGGGCTGCGCGGGGGAACGCACTCGGCCGCCGGTAGGCTTGGATTCGTGGCCGTCCCCAAGGTGTGTGGCATCGAGACGGAGTACGGGGTCGTGCTGCGGGGCGCGGCCGATCCCAACCCGGTGCTGGCGTCCTCGGTCCTGATCAACGGCTACGTCGAGCACCACAAGGTCGGCTGGGACTTCGAGGACGAATCGCCCGGCAACGATGCCCGCGGCGAGCGTCGCCTCGGTGCCCAGCCGCCCGAGATCGAGACCCACCTCGTCAACACGGTCCTGACCAACGGCGCGCGCTACTACGTCGACCACGCTCACCCGGAGTACTCCACGCCCGAGTGCTCCGATGCACTCGAGCTCGTGCTCGCCGACAAGGCGGGGGAGCGGGTGCTCGCTCGCTCGATGCTCGCCGCCCGCAGCCTGATCGAGCCCGGCCAAGAGGTCGTCGTCTACAAGAACAACTCCGACGGCAAGGGCAACAGCTACGGCACCCACGAGAACTACCTCGTCGACCGGGCTCTGCCCTTCGCGACGCTCGTGCGCCACATGCTCCCGTGGTTCGTCACCCGACAGGTCTTCGCCGGTGCCGGCAAGATCGGATCCGAGAACGGCGCCGCTCCGGTCGACTACCAGATCAGCGCGCGCGCCGACTTCTTCGAAGAAGAGGTCGGCCTCGAGACGACCCTGAAGCGTCCGATCGTGAACACGCGCGACGAACCCCACGCCGATCCGCAGGTCTACCGCCGCCTGCACGTCATCGCGGGCGATGCGAACCTGTGCGAGGTCGCGACCTTCCTCAAGGTGGGGACGACGGCGATCGTGCTCGCGATGGTCGAGGACGACTTCTTCGAGAGCGCCGGCGGACGCAAGGACTTCACGATCTCGGGACCGGTCGCCGCGATGTGTGTCGTGTCACACGACCCCACGTGTCGGGCGACGGTCGAGCTCGCGGACGGCAGTCGGATGACGGCGGTCGAGCTGCAGTGGGAGTACCTGCGACTTGCGCAGAAGTACGCCGACGAGACCGGGCTCGCCATGTGTGGCGGCCCCGACGTCGGCGGCGCCGTGCTCGCTCGGTGGGAGCTCGTCCTCGCCGCACTCGAGCGCGATCCGTTCGCGCTCGATGGTCAGCTCGACTGGGTGACGAAGCTCGCGCTCCTCAACGCGTACGTGGAACGTGACGGCCTCGCCTGGGATGATCCCAAGCTCGCGCTCCTCGACCTGCAGTACAGCGACGTGCGCCCCGACCGCTCGCTCTACGAGCGGCTCGTGCGGGCGGGAAAGATCGAGCGGCTGCTCGACGAGGTCGACGTCATGGCTGCGACCACGACGCCGCCCGAGACCACCCGCGCGTACTTCCGCGGCGGCTGTCTGTCCCGTTGGCCGGACGCTGTCGTCGCGGCGAACTGGGACAGCATCATCCTCGACGTCGGCTCCGATCCGCTCAAGCGGATCCCGATGATGGAACCATTGCGGGGAAGCAAGGAGCACGTCGAGGAGTTGTTCGCAACGGTGAGCACGCCTGCGGAGCTGGTCGCTCGCCTGTCGAACTGAGCCCATCGCACCGAGAGCGTTCCCCCCAAGGGAAGGTCGACCCCATGCCCGAGCAACAGCGCAAGCAACGACCCGCACCGTCGAAGCGCGTCGAAGAGTCGCCCGAGGTCAAGACCGCGCCCAACGAGCGTGGCGAGAAGCTCAAGGGCGAGCTCGATGACCTGCTCGACGAGATCGACGAGGTCCTCGAAGACAATGCGGAGGAGTTTGTAAAATCGTACGTGCAAAAAGGGGGAGAATAGAAGGGTTCTGCCCTCTGTTCGCCACGCCGTAGGTGTCACACCCGCGGTGCACAGTTCACACGTGAAGCGTTGTCCCGACTGTCGTGAGTGGAAGAACCTCGAGGAGTTTCCGCGCAACCGACGCACCCGCGATGGACGCCACTCCTACTGCAAACCGTGTCATAACGAGCGTGGGCGCGAGACACGTGAGCGTCTGTACGGCGGTAGCAGGCATTACCAGCTGAGGCGCCGCTACGGCATCGGCGCGGGCGAGGTCGAAGCGATGATCGAATCGCAAGATCGTGTTTGCTTGATCTGCGGCCGTTCGGACCCGGGGCACGTTGACCATGACCACGCGACCGGAAAGGTCCGAGGCGTTCTTTGCTTCAACTGCAACGGGGGGTTGGGCAGTTCCGTGATGACGCGGATGCGCTGGCGAACGCGGTCGCGTACCTCGCCCGCAACGACGGGCTGCACGATGCAACGGTCGAGCGGGCTCGGGGGCTCGTGAAGACGTCGGGGTAGGCTTTCGCCCTTGATGAACGACTCTCCGCTCCCGTTCTTCGCGTCGGGAACCGACCCGGGCGCGTCCTTCCACGACCTGCTGCGACGCGTCGCGCCCGACGCCACGCCGCGCTCGGACGTGAGCTCGGCGATGCCCGAGATCGTGCACGGCACCACGGTCGTCGCGATCCGGTTCGCCGGGGGCGTCGTCATGGCGGGCGACCGACGGGCGACGTCGGGGATGGCCATCGCGAGTCGGCGCATCGAGAAGGTCTTCCCGGCCGACGACTTCTCGGGAATCGCCATCGCCGGTGCCGCCGGACCTGCGGTCGAGATGGTGCGACTCTTCCAGACCCAGCTCGAGCATTACGAGAAGATCGAGGGCGAGCAGCTCACCCTCGAGGGCAAGGCCAACCAGCTCGCGCTCATGGTGCGTACCAACCTGCCCGCGGCGCTGCAGGGCTTCGTGGTGATCCCGCTCTTCGCCGGGTTCGACCACCGGCGCGAGCGGGGACGCGTCTACAGCTTCGACGTCACAGGCGGGAAGTACGAGGAGATCGACTTCCAGACCAACGGATCGGGTGGCGTGCACGCTCGCAACTGGGTCAAGGCGCAGTGGCGCGAAGACCTCACGCGCGACGAGGCCGTCGACCTCGCGCTGCGGGCGCTCTTCGCCGCGGCCGACGAGGACGCCGCGACCGGCGGTCCCGACCTCGTGCGACGGATCTT
Source organism: Acidimicrobiia bacterium (assembly GCA_038321755.1). Classification (GTDB taxonomy): domain Bacteria; phylum Actinomycetota; class Acidimicrobiia; order IMCC26256; family PALSA-555; genus JALHSW01. The sequence continues at coordinate 28,097 of JBBQFJ010000019.1, forward strand.
CCCCACCGTCGCCGTGATCGACGCGGCCGGATACGCCGCCGTGCCCGACGACGAGATCGCGAGCCGCGCCGAAGCCGCGCTCGGCGGCCGCGAGGAGGGGGCAGGACTATGACGATGCCCTTCTACGTCTCGCCCGAACAAGTGATGAAGGACCGCGCCGACTACGCGCGGAAGGGCATCGCGCGCGGGAAGAGCCTGGTTGCGATCAGCGCGGTCGACGGGGTCGTCATCGTCGCGGAGAACCCGTCGCGCACGCTGTACAAGATCAGTGAGATCTACGACCACATCGCGTTCGCCGGCGTCGGCAAGTACAACGAGTTCGAGATGCTGCGCATCGCGGGCGTTCGGCAGGCCGATCTCAAGGGGTACTCGTTCTCCCGTGAGGACGTGAACGCTCGCGCCCTCGCCAACGCGTACGCGCAGACGCTCGGACAGGTCTTCACCCACGAGATGAAGCCGTACGAGGTCGAGATCCTCGTCGCGCAGGCCGGTGGATCGCCCGCCGAGGACGAGCTCTTCCACATCCTCTATGACGGCACGGTGATGGACGAAGAGGGCTGCACCGTGCTGGGTGGACAGGCCGACCCCATTGCCGAAGCGCTGCATGCGCAGTACCGCGCCGAGATCACCTGCGACGAAGCCGTTCGGCTCGGGGCCTCGGTCCTCGCCGGCGCGGACGGGGCCGACCTGACCGCAGCGCAGCTCGAGGTCGCGCTCCTCGATCGCGCCAAGGAGCGGCGTGCCTTCCGTCGCGTCCGTGCAGCCGACCTCGAGACCATCCTCGCCGCCAAGAAGTAGCGAGCGCCCTCCCCAACTTCAGGAGCGGATCTGAGTAAGCGGTACTCAGGCCCGTGCGTCAGGAAGTCGGTAGAACAGACCGGTAGTCCAACCATGAAAGATGGCGATGAAAAAGGGGAGTTCTGTGAACAAGCTCGGACGAGCAGGGCTGGCGACGATTGCGGTGACCGTGCTGGTTCCGCTGGCCGGGATGTCGGTCGCCGGCGCAACGGCGGCCGCGGCGAAGCAGAAGGCAGTGTCGGAGGCGAAGTTCGCGCACGCGATCTGCGCCTCGTACAACGGTGTCCAGGGTGACATCAAGGACTTCACCACCCAGTACCAGGCGACGTCGAACGACCCTGCGCAGTTCCAGACCGAAGCCGTGGCGCTGACGAACACGCTGCTCGGCCAGATCCAAGCGGAGCAGGCGAAGGTCAAGAAGGTCTACCCGGACGTCGATGGCGGCAAGAAGATCAGCAAGCTGTTCGTCAACAACCTGGCCGAGATCGAGCAGGAGATCACGGACGCGCTGACGAAGTTCCAAGCCGCGGATGCGAGCGGTGTGGCCTTCCAGGCCGACGTCTCGACGTTCGAGGTCGCGATCAACCTGCTCGACGTCAAGACCGGTGATCCCTTCAGCAAGGTCAAGGACCAGGACGTGATTGGCGCCTTCGACGGCGACAAGACCTGCAAGACGGTCGTGAACGTGTTCGGCGGCTGATCGGCCCGTCTCGATCGAGCCGATCGAGGTGGACGTACCGGTCCCGGGTCCGCCCCGGGACCGGTACGATTCACCCGTGGAACGGCGGATCTTCGGTCTCGAGAACGAGTACGGGGTCACGTGCACGCTCCGCGGACAGCGGCGCCTCAGCCCTGACGAGGTCGCGCGCTACCTCTTCCGACGGGTCGTGTCGTGGGGCCGGTCCAGCAACGTCTTCCTCGAGAACGGCGCGCGCCTGTACCTCGACGTGGGGAGCCACCCCGAGTACGCCACCCCCGAGTGCGACTCGATCGCGGATCTGGTGGTCCACGACAAGGCAGGGGAGCGCATCCTCGAAGGGCTCGTGCGCAGTGCCGAGCAGCGCCTGCGGGAAGAGGGCATCCGCGGCGAGGTGTTCCTCTTCAAGAACAACACCGACTCCGCGGGCAACTCGTACGGCTGTCACGAGAACTACCTGGTGGAGCGTGAAGGCGACTTCACGAAGTTCACCGACGTCCTGATCCCGTTCCTGGTCACCCGGCAGGTCTACGCCGGTGCCGGCAAGGTGCTGCAGACCGCACGAGGTGCGATGTACTGCATCTCCCAGCGCGCCGAGCACATCTGGGAGGGCGTCTCCAGTGCGACCACGCGCTCCCGGCCGATCATCAACACCCGTGACGAGCCGCACGCCGACGCCGAGCGCTTCCGACGACTGCACGTGATCGTCGGTGACTCGAACATGAGCGAGTACACGACCTTCCTCAAGCTCGGCACGATGTCGATCCTGCTGCGGATGCTGGAGGAGGACTCGACGCCCTGGCGCGACCTCACGCTCGAGAACCCCATCCGGGCGATCCGCGAGATCAGCCACGACATGACGTGCCGCCGCAGGATCCGCCTCGCCAACGGCCGGGAGCTCTCCGCAGTCGAGGTGCAGGCCGAGTACCTGAACCGGGCCCTGAAGTTCGCGAAGAAGAAGG
>JBBQFJ010000020.1:0-30486 GCA_038321755.1 Acidimicrobiia bacterium
GGGGCCAGGCCGACCCCATCGCCATGGTCGGCGGCCACGGGAAGGTGCGCGGCGCCGACGTCGTGCACGCGGCGTCGCTGGCCGTGCCGCCCCGCAACCGGATCCCGCTGGTCGTCACGGTGCACGACGCCGCGCCGGTCCGGTTCCCGGAGACCTACCCCAAGCGCGGCCGCCGGTTCCACCAGCTCGGCTTCGACGCTGCGGCCCGCCGCGCCGACGCGATCATCTCACCGAGCGCGGCGGCCGCCGACGAGATCGCTGAGTACACGGTGATCGACCGGGAGCGGATCCGGCCGATCCACCACGGCGTGGACCACACCGTCGCGTCCGACGAGGACGTGGCCCGCGCGCGCGAGGCGCTGGGCATCGCCGACCGGCCCTACGTCTGCTGGGTGGGCACGCTCGAGCCCCGCAAGGACGTCGGTGTGCTCGTCGATGCGTTCGCCCGTGTCGTCGAGTCCCACGACATCCCGCACCGGCTCGTCCTCGTGGGCCCCGACGGCTGGCTCGACGGGCAGGCCGCCGCCGCGCAGCGCGCCGCGGCGCTCGGGGACCGGGTCACCTTCACCGGACCGGTCGATGCCGACCGGCTCCGCGCGCTCTACCGTGGCGCCGACGTCTTCGCGCTGCCGAGCCGGCACGAGGGCTTCGGCCTCCCGGTGCTCGAGGCGCTGGCCCAGGGGACGGCGGTGCTCGCGTCCGACCTGCCGGTCCTGCGCGAGGTCGCGGGCCGCGCCGCCCGCTTCGCCCCCGCCGGCGACGTCGAGGCCTGGACGGTCTCGCTCGCGACCCTCCTCGGTGACGACGCCGCCCGCGACGCGCTCGGCGCTGCGGGGATCGCATGGGCCGCCGGCTTCACCTGGGAGCGCTGCGCCCGCGAGCACCTCGAGGTCTACCGCTCGGTCACCTGAGGTGTTTGGACGTTCAGCGTCGCCCTGGCGCCGCAAACGGTCCGAACACCCTCACCAGCCGCGGTCGGCCCACTCCTGGAGGTGGGGGCGCTCCTCGCCGATGGTCGTGTCGAGACCATGGCCCGGCAGCACGAGGGTCTCGGGCGGAAGGGTGAAGAGGCGGCGGTCGATCGACGCGAGCTCCTGTTCGAAGCTCGCGCCGGGCGTCGACGTGTTCCCCGGGCCGCCGGGGAACAGGGTGTCGCCGGTGAAGAGGAGTGGCGTCCCTTCGAGCACGAACGACGTCGATCCCTGGGTGTGTCCGGGAGTGTGGATCGCGCGCAGCCGGGCGTCGCCGACCGCGAACACCTCGTCGTCGGTGATCACGAAGTCGTACGACGGGAGCATCTCCGCGTCGTTGGACGCGATCCCGACCTCGATCCCCGCGTCGCGCATCGCGGTGACGGCCTGGATGTGATCCCAGTGCCCGTGCGTGGTCAGGACGCGCCGCACTCCCGTCGCGCGCGACACCTCGAGCAGCAGCTCGTGCTCGTTCGCCGCGTCGAGCAGGACGGCGTCACCCGTGCGCTTGCTGCGCACGACGAACACGTTGTTCTCGAACGGTCCGACGACGAGCTTGTCGACGCGCACGTCGGCGTCCTCGTAGTGCGCGGGGCGCGGCATGGTCCGAGCGTACCGTCCGAAGGATTCGTGGCCCTCGCCACGTACCATGCAGTCCTTGCCGCTCCGCTCGGACCTCGTGGTTCCGCCTCCGAACCCACTTCCCGCACTCGACGGTCTGAGGTTGCACCTCCTGGGCGTTCGTGGGAGGGGGATGGTGCCGCCCGCGCTCGCTGCGGTGTCAGTGGGTGCCGACGTGACCGGGTGCGACCGCAAACGGTTCGTGCGCGACGACGCCCTCGCCCGCGCCGGGATCCCTGTGGAGGAAGGTCACGATGTGCGCCACCTCGACGGCCGGCACCTCGTCGTCACGACACTCGCGCCCCCCGACCTCCCGGAGGTCCGGGCCGCCGCGGACGCCGGGCGCCTGCACCACCGCACCGATCTGCTCGAGGCCCTCGTCCGGGGTCGTACGACCGTCGCCGTCACGGGGACCCACGGCAAGGGAACCGTCGCGGCACTCGTCGGGTGCGCGCTCGAGGCGCGCGGCGCGGACCCGCTCGTGCTCCTGGGCGTCTCGGCGGGCGCGTTCGACGGACCGTTCCGGGCCGGCGACGGACCCGTCGTGCTCGAGGCGGACGACGCCGACGGGTCGATCGCGCGCATCCCCGCGACGATCAGCGTCGTCACGAACTCGTGGTTCGACCACCCGATGCTCGAGCGCAGTCGCGGCGAGGTGATCGCCGACGTCGCACGGCACGTTGCCGCGGTGCCGGCGGACGGCCGCGTCGTGCTCGGCCGCGGCGCGAACCTGCGGGAGGTCGAGCATGGGGCGCGTGCGCCAGTCTGGCGGCTCGGGCGTGACTTCGACGTCGAGACCATCTCCGTCGACGACCACGGCCGTCTGCTCCGCTTCCGCGATCCCGACGGCACCGTGGTCGACGGGCGTGTGCGCATCCATGGTGGCGAGGTCGCCGACAACGCTGCCGTGGCGTTCGCAGCGTTGCGAGCGCTGGGGCTCTCGGCGGATGACGCGGTTGGATCGCTGGACGCACTCGACGTGCTCGCTCGCCGCGTCGAACCGGTCGGTGAAGCCGCCGGAGTTCGCGTCTTCGACGACTACGGCAAGCACCCGGAGTCGATGGCCGCCGGGCTGCGTGCCCTCCGCGAGCTGGCGCCACGTCGACTGCACCTCGTCTACGAGCCCAACCTCCACGCCGACGTGCTCCGCTGGCGCCGACGCTGGGCGGAGGTGCTGGGACTCGCGGACACCGCCATCGTCCTGCCCGTCGACTACCGGGCCTCGTTGCCCGTCGCCCGTGAGGCGCCGCCGGACTGGGCCGTGCGGGCCGGGGCCGACACGGACCTGGCGACCGATCGAGCGGAGGCGCTGGAGCTCGTCGCCATGCGCGCGAAGCCAGGCGACATCGTGGTGGTGAGTGGTGTCAACGAAGACCTCGCGGGCTTCGCACGAGCGGTGGTGGCCCGACTCGAGGCGTGAGGCCGTGCCGCGGATCTTCTCCCTGTTCGGGGAGGTGCCTACTCCTCGGGAGCCGGCTTCTCGGGCACCGGTTCCTCGGCGTTGGAGTCGGGGGGTGCCGGCACGCGGCGGAACGAGCGCAGGGGACGGGTGACCCGCCACGACATCGAGCTGCGGATCTTGTCGATCTCGATCTGGAGCCGGACCTCGCGCTGTCGGGCACGGGCGCGGTCCCACTCCGCGGCGCGCGCCTGCTGCTCGGTGACGAAGTTGCGCTGGGTCAGGGCGGCCAGCTCCGCGACCGCGTCGCGATCGGCACGTACCGGAACGGGCGCGTCGAGCACCGAGGTGTAGATCGCCACGAGCTCTGCGGCGTGGGCTCGGGCGATGTGGTGCCGCCCGGTCAGCTCGCGACCCAACGCACCGAGGGAGCGGTCATAGCGCCGGAGCTCCTCGATGATGCCCTCGACGGACATCGGTGGGCTCGCCGCCGGAGTGAACCCGATCGACTCCAGCTCCGGATAGCGCTCCGCGTTGATGAACCCGGCACTGCCGGACTCGCCGAACACGAAGGCGGCGCGTGCCAACACCATCGCTTCGAGGGCGGTGCGACCGACGGCGAAGACGATGTCGGACTCCATCATCACGGCCGTGGGATCGGCGAGCGCGTTGTCCCGGCCGTAGACGTCGAGGCGAATCCCACACGCACGGCACGCGGCATCCAACATCTCGACGCGCACCCCGAGGTCGCGCCCGATGGCGACTGCGGTGAGCGGCTGCTCGCGGATCGGTTCGCGTCGGTTGTCGAGCGCGTACATCGCGACGGGTTGCCGCAACCGGTGGATCGGGATGCGTTCGCCGAGCTCGGACGCTTGCAGCCGTGTCAGCACCGTGTCGTTGAACGCGAGCAGGACCGCGGGGGAGGCGAGCGCGGGAGGATCCTCGACGTCGAGCGACCACGAGTGCGAGGCGAAGACCATCGGCACCCCGGGGAACCGTGCCCGCACCGCGAGCGCCGTTGACGCGTGCTGGGCATGGACGACGTCGACGTCAGCGATCTTCTCGAGGTCGTCGGACACCATGCAGCCGTCGGCCTCGAGCTGAGCCGCGACCCCCCCGAGCATGGGCGACCACACGACGACGTCGTGGCCGAGCTGGAGCAGCTCGACCGCGATCGTCTCGAGGTAGCTCTCGCTCCCGGCGCGATCGGCCAATGCCTGATTGGTGAGCAGGATCCGCATGGTCAGACCTCGAGCGACGGGACTGGCCACCGCCGCATGCGGTAGGGAAGGATCGTTACGAGCGAGCCGAGGCGGAGTGCGAGGCGCTCGCCCTCGAGATCGTCGAGCACGCGACTGGTTGCCTCGTCGAGGTCCGCGGCGACGGCGACCGCCTCCAGCTGCTCGATCGCTCGCGGCGCCTCGGTGAGGCCGACCTGGTAGCGCGCCGAGGCATCGACGTCACGCACGTCCGTCACGAACGCGAAGCCGGGTCCGAGCCGGGAGTAGCAGAGGCCCGGTCGGTAGCGCTCGCGCCACGCGGCGATCGCGGCCGCGTGGGCGCCCGCATCGGACGCTGCTGGTGAGGGCGCCGGCGGTGGGAGGTGCACGAGGAGCGAGACGTCGATGCCGTCGGCGACCGAACCATGCCAGGTGATCGGGATGCCGTCGGCCGCGGCTTCGCGCAGCAGTCGGATGAGCGCGAGCGTGGCTTCGGGACGTTCGGTGTCGAGGACCTGCGGCGCGAGGATCCGGACGGCCTGGACGCCGTCGTGCACCGCAGCCTCGAGGTCGAGGTCTGCTGCAGGTTCGTCGAGCTCGAGGACCGCATCGGTGTGCACGCGGCCCCTATCGCCAGACGGCAACCGGAACCCTCGCAGGAACATCGGAGGTCGCGAGCGCGACGGACCGGCCGGCGTCGGTGAAGATGAGGCCCTGCTCGTCGAGCCAGGCGAACCATGTCTCGATGGCTTCGCTCCCCGGGTGCGCGACGTCGAGACGGTCGAGTCGGGTCATGAGCGACGCCGGGCCGTGGCCGTCGGCGAGCAGGCGATAACCCTCGACCTGCCAGTGCTCGTCGAGCACGTGCTCCTGCTCCTGCCAACCGACGCGACGATCGGTGATCACGAGCGTGTCGTCGCGCGACTCGTAGGTGAGCTCGGACAGGAAGTACGCGTCCTGCCACTCCTGGGTCGCGTCGAGCACCGCTCGCTCGACGTCGCCGCTGATGCCGGCGAGCTCCGCGTCGAAGATGAACACGATGTCCATGAGCTCCTTGGTGGGGAGGTCGAACACGTGCTGGTAGAAGGACGCGGGCTTGCGGAACGCGAACCCGAGCTCAGGATCCTGGTGGTACGGGCTGAAGCGCTCGAGCGCGATGCGCGTCGCGTTGCGCGGCGGCTGGAGGTGGTACAGCCGGGGGATCTGGTCGATGATCGACTCATAGTCGGCCGTCTCCTCGCCGGGGAACCCGTAGAGGTAGTTCCACGGCGTGGTGACCCGCAGCTCTTCGCAGTCGCGCAGGAGCCGCACGTTCGTGACGCCGTCGACGCCCTTGGCCATGATCTTCAGGACTCGGGTGGAGAGGCTCTCGATGCCGGGTTGGATGTGCACGACGCCCGCCTCGCCGAGTGCGCGCACGTGCTCGCGGCGCAGGTTCGACTTCACTTCGTAGTGGATGCGCAGGTCCCAGCCGGTCGCGGCGAGCTCGGGCAGGAGCGTGCCGATGTAGTCCATGTCCATGATGTTGTCGACCATCACGACGTCGAGGACGTTGTGCCGACGGACGTGGTCGTCGATCTCGGCGAAGACGCGCTCGGGCGGCTTGCTGCGGAACTCCATGGTCGAGCCGTTCAGCCCGCAGAACGTGCAGTGCTTGAGCGCACCCCACCAGCAGCCACGCGCGGCTTCGTGGATGAGCTTCGGCTCGATGTACTCGCGGACGGGCCCGCCGGCGAGTGCCGCGAAGTAGTCGTCGAAGCTCGGGTGCGGGACTCGCTCCATCGCGAGCGTGTCGGCCGCCGGGGGATTGGCGTTGGTCTTCCCGTCGCGCTTCCAAACGAGGCCGTCGATCCCGGCCAGGAGCTCGGGGGTCGCGCCCTGCTCGAGCACCGCGAGCAACGAGATGATGGCGCGCTCACCCTCGCCGCTCACGACGTAGTCGAGCGCCGGGAAGTTGCGGTGGAGCGCCGCGCCCATCGGTCCGTCGCAGTTCCCGCCGCCGAGGACGATTGGGACGTCGGGGCGTCGTTGCTTGAGCGCCTCGGCGAGCGCGAGTGACGGCACGTTCTGCATGAACGTGGATGTGAGCCCGATGAGGTCGGGGTTCGTCGCGAGGATGTCGTCGGCGGCCTCGTCGATGTAGCCGGGTGCGTGGTCGCGCATCAGGCGCGCCGGACCGTCGTGCATCTTCGCAGTGGCCGGGTGCGCGTCGTAGCGCTCGACCGGCCAGGTCGCACCGCGGTACAGCGCGGACGTGAAGACCCAGTCACCGAGTCCGTGGAAGAGGCCGGCCTCGACGATGTCGGAGTAGTCATCGGGGGTGAGCACACCGTCGCTGTGCCCGTGGCAGTACTCGGCCCAGCGGATGCTGCCGTAATAGGTGTCGACGGAGTCGTCGGGGCGCTGTTCGCGCACGCAGGCCGCGAGCAAGCTCATCGGCAACGACGGGAGGTCGAGCGACTGCCAGGGCATCGTCACGAGGCAGAGACGCATTCGATGTCCTCGGAGGAGTGGTGGCAGTGGGCTCCCTCAGCGGGAGCAGAACGCAGGGCGCGGTGCCCGGCAGTTGCCGGGCCCCGCCGCCGGTGCGGTGGTGCTACTTCGTGGCGGAGGCCTGACGGTCCTCGCTCGGGGCGACGAAGTCAGACTCTTCCGGAGGACGAAGCGCCGGGACCGTCATGGTTCCGGGGCGCTCGTTCTTGATGGCGACCTTGTCGAGGCTCATGTCTGCTCGGACCTCCGGGGTGAGAGCGTGGTGGTGGCTGAAGGACTGACCGTAGCAAACCCTGGTGGAGCAAGGCGAACGAGGGCCGGATCCAGGGCGGAGGGGTTGGTCAGGAGGTCTCCCCAGGGATCTACCCTCGACCATGCTCGGCTGCCGGCAACCACAACGGCGGATCGATCCTGGTCGGCCCCGACGACTTGCTCTACGTGGAGCTCGCTCACCCGCTCGGGCTCGACGACGAACCGCGGCCTCGGGGTGTCGGTCAGCTCGCCCGCATGGTTCGGTGAGGACATCAACGGCGAGCTCTACGTGCTCTCGCTGAGCAGCGGCGTCTACAAGATCAATCCCTGACGCTGCCCCACCTCACTCGGAGGGGGACTGTTAGCGTCCTGCGCGGTGGGGGCCGGCACTCGGTGACAGAACTCGTCGAAGGGCAGCGCACCCAGCGCCCGGAGCGACGGTGGCGCCGACCGGGCGCGGGGCTCCCGCTACTGATCGGCGCGATCACCCTCGGCGCACTGCTGCTCCGGATCCCGTCGTTCCGCGATCCGTTGTTCGGCGACGAGATCTCGACGCACTTCATCGTCGTCGGCAACGGACTCGGTCGGGTCATGCGGCTCGTCCACAGCAACCAGGAAGAGAGCCCGCCGCTGTTCTTCGCGCTCGCTTGGGCGACGAAAGGATTGCTCGGGAACGCGAGTCAGTCGATCCGCATCGTCTCGCTCCTGGCCGGCGTCGCGCTGGTCCCGCTGACGTTCGTCCTCGGCATGCGAACCGTGGGGAAGCGCGCGGCCCTCGTCGGCGCGGTCTGCGTCGCGCTGGCTCCCCACATGATCTTCTATTCGACCGAAGCACGCGCGTACATGCTCGTGACGTTCTTCGCGCTGTTGTCCACGCTCGCCCTGCTGCGCGCGCTCGACTCCGACCACCTCGGGTGGTGGGTCGCGTACGGCGCGTTCACGTGCGCGGCCTTCTACAGCCACTACACCGTGATCTTCCTCCTCGTGGCCCAGTTCGCGTGGGCGATGTGGACCCAGCCCAAGGCGCGCTGGCGGATCCTCGCGGCGAACGTGTTGGCCGCACTCGCGGTGCTGCCCTGGCTCGGAGGGCTTCGGGAGGACCTGAACGGGCCGAACTATCTCGAGCCGTTCAGCTTCAAGGTCCTCGGACGCGAGCTCGAGGGTCTGTGGATCGGACATCCGGTCATCCCGATCTCGCACATGCCCGGCCGCGTCGGGCTCGCACTCGCCGTGCTCGGGGTAGCGGTCGGAATCGTGGGTCTCGTCCTGCGGAAGCGCGGAGGAGCACCGCCGCGGTGGCGAGTGCCGCCGCTCACCGCGTTGATCGTCGTGCTCTCGATCGCCCCGGCCGTGTTGCTCACGGTGCAGAGCGTCGTGGCGACGAGCATCGTGGACGGGAGGAACCTCACGTCGTCGTGGCCCGGGCTCGCACTCCTCATCGGTGCCATCGTGACGAGCCCGGCGAAGCCGCTGCGCGTGGTCGCCGTCACCCTCACGCTCGCGGCGTTCACCATCGGTGCGGTGAAGATGGTCGGATCCGACGCGCAGCGCCCCGACATCGATGCGGCCGTGGACTTCGTCCATCGCGAAGCGCAGCCGGGGGATCCGGTCGTGAACCTCCCGTTCTTCGCCAATCCGCTGTCGGACCTCGACGTTGCGCTCGCCGACGCCGGGGAGTCGGACCGCTACCCGCTGCTGCGCCTGGGTGTCCCGAAGCTCTCCCGGCAGCTGCCGTCCCTGAGCGGGTCGGACCCGCAGCCGGATCCGCTGCTGCCGGTGACCCCGCCGGACAAGATCGCACGCAAGGCCGTCGCGCTCGCGCGACACGGCAAGATCTTCCTCGTGATGGCCGGGGGCGCCGATCCCGAGCTCGTGCTGCACGGGTCCGCCGGCACGCCGGTGGGCATGTTCGTCGACGCGCTGCCGTCACGCTTCAAGATGGTCGACCACGTGACCTACCCCGGCCTGTCGGGGCTCCTGCCCGTCTCGGTGTACGTGTTCGAGGACCGGGCCTCGACCGGAGGGTCCTGAGGCGCCGTGCGGCTGTTGATCCTCGGTACCGACGGGATGCTCGGCTCCGACGCACTCCGGCTGCTCGGAGGGTCAAATGCCGCGACGGCGGAAGTCGTGGGGACGACCCGACACCCGGAGGTCGCGAGCGCGCGTCCGGCGGACGTGCTCCTCCTCCCGGATGTCCGTGCGTTCGACGCCGTGGAGGCGGTGCTCGACCGCGCGAGACCGGAGGTCGTCCTCAACTGCGTGGCGGTGCTCGACGGGCGCCCGGGGGAGCGCGACGCGCTGCGACCGGTGAACTCCGAGTTCCCCCTCCGACTGGCGCGCGCAGCGACCGACCGAGGCGCACGCGTGATCCACATCAGCACCGACGGTGTATTCTCGGGACGACACGGGCCCTACGGCGAGCGTGCGACGCCGCATCCGATCGACGCCTACGGCGAGTCGAAGCTCGCGGGCGAGCTCCGTGGTCCGCCCCACCTGACGGTGCGGACCTCGATCATCGGGCGGAGCCCGTCGCGCGCGGGACTGCTCGACTGGGCGGCCGAGCAGCGCGGCGGCGTCGTGCACGGGTTCGCCAACGCGCAGTGGAGCGGAGTGACCACGTCGGAGCTCGTTCGTCTCCTCGAGCCACAGCTGGTAGGCGGCGCGGCCGGAACGGTGATGACCGGGCTCGCCCACGTGGTGTCGGACGGCGTCAGCAAGGCCGAGCTCCTCCGCCGGGTCAGCGCGGCCTTCGGTCTCGACCTCGACGTCGTCGACGTCGCCGAGCCGGTGATCGATCGACGGCTCGTGAGCGACCGGGAGGACGCACTCCGCGCCCGGCCGCTCGATGAGCAGCTCGCGGCGCTCGCTAGCGGTGGAACGTGAGCTCGGGCAGCGGCGTCGACCAGATGCCGCGGTACCACTCCTCGTTTCGCCGGATCCCGTCGAGGTAGTTCCACGCGGTCACGAGGACATAATCGGGGTTCGCGGCGCGGAAGGCCTCCGGCGAGACGATCGGCGTGTGCGTTCCGGGCATGAGCTTGCCCGCCCGCAGTGGCGACGCGTCGACGACGCCGCGGAGGTAGTCCATGTGGCACGCGTTCACCCACATCGTGGCCTTGCCTGCCGCTCCGTACGCCCAGATGGATGCCGAGCGCGAGAGACGCTCGAACGTCGTGGCGAGGATCTCGATCGACCGACCGGAGTCCCGCGCGAACTGACGCCACCGCTCGATGTCGTCGAGCCCGATCGACGATTCCCACCGGACGAGCTCGTCGACCGCCGGCGCCGCCGTTCGATCGGCGTCGAGGCTCGCGACCACGCGCACCGATCCACCGTGCATCGGGATCCGCTCGGCGTCGATCACGTGGAAGCCGTGGCTCGCGAGGAGCCGTCGGATCGTGCTCACTGAATAGAAGGTGAGGTGCTCGTGGTACAGCGTGTCCCACTGGAGCTTCTCGAGAAGGTCGCCGGCGTACATCATCTCGAGTGCGAGCAGTCCGTCGTCTTGCAACGCGAGTCGCGCGGCGTCAAGGAGGATGGTGGGGTCCGCGTTGTGCGCGAACACGTTGCTCCCGGTGACGATGTCGGCCGCGCCGTGCTCGGAGCGGATGTCGCGGGCGAGCTCGGGCGTGAACGCGCCGGTGAGCACGTCGTGGCCCCGGCTCCGCGCGAGCGCGGTGATGTTGTCCGACCGATCGACACCGATGCCCCGGATGCCGAGCTTCGTCAGCGGATCGATCAGCACGCCGTCGTTCGCACCGAACTCCACGACGAACGACGGGTCGAATCGGTCCTGGAGCCAGGATGCATACCCGGAGAAGTGCTCCACGAGCGCAGGAACGGTCGTCGCGGAGAACGAGTAGTCCTGGAACAGCACGTCGGGATCGACGGGATCGACGATCTGGACGAGACAGCAGTCCGCGCAGATGTCGATGCGCAGCCCGTAGGTGCCTTCGGCACCGAGATCCTGCTCGGGGTCGAGGAATCCACCGGCGAGCGGCATGCTCCCGAGATCGAGCAGCGCCTCGAGGTGCTCCCCACCGCATGCTCGACAGTGCACTCCGCGCGCCTCCTTGGTCAGCGCTTCGCTCCGCGCCGATGCGGGAGCCGCCACCACGCAGCGTAGATGGGATACCTCGCGTACCGACGAAGGAGCGGCAGCGAGTAGGCGAACGCCGAACCGCGTTGCGAGGCACTGCGGGTCCGCAGCGTCGTCGGTACGTCGGCGCCGCGCAGGCCGTGGCGCTGCGCCCAGTACCACTCCTCCATGATGATCGCGAAGTCCGGCTCCTCGAGCGGAAGCGCGAGGAAGGCGTCCGTGCGGATCGCGCGGAAGCCGTTCGTGACGTCTCGGTGTGGGCTCCCCGAAGCCACGCGCGCGAACAGGTTGCCGGCGCGGGAGGCGACGCGCCGTGCGATCGGCACGCCCTCGACGGATGTGCCGGGTCCGTACCGCGTCGCCTTGAGGACGTCGACCTCGAGAGTCATCCGCTCGACGAACCGGGCGATGTGCTCCGGTGGGTTCGTCAGGTCGCTGTCCATGAACAGCACCCACTCGAACCTGAGCTCCCCCGCACGAGCCGCGCCGGTTCGCAGCGCCGCGCCGTACCCACGGTTCTGCCCGTGGCTCAGCACCTCGAAGACCGTCCCGGGGAGCGTGGTGATCGCTTGCAGCGACGCGAGCGTGTCGTCGACGCTGCCGTCGTCGACCATGAGCAGCGCAGATCGGCAGTCGAGAGCGGCGAGGGCCCGGAGCACCTCGCGCGCTCCGGTGCCCGCTGCAGCTCCCTCGTTGAACACGGGGATCACCACCGCGACCGACGTGGCGATCCCCGTGCCGGGGGCAGTCATCCTCCGGCGAGCCCGTCACCCTGGTGGGAGCGAGCCACTGGCGCAGTGAGGTGGTGGCGCTCGGTGAGATGTCCGCGGAAGCGATCCTCATCGAGTCGCGCGAGCAGATCGTCGACGATGCGCTCCGCCGCGTGGCCATCGCCGAGTCCGTGCTCCCACGTTGCGCCGACGAGAGCCTCGAGCTTCGAGAACACGACGTCGGCCGGGTACGCGTCCGGCTCCGACGGGTCGAACTTCACGCTCGATCCGCAGTCGTACACCTGCGGACGCTCGGTGGCGCGCCGCATCTGGAGTGACGGGACCTGGAGCACTGCCGTCTCCTCCACCACGGTGCCCGAGTCGGTGATCACACCACGAGCGTTCACCATCAGGGCGAGCATCTCGTCGTAGCCGATGGGGTCGACCATCTCGACGTTGGCGGGGAGCTCGAGCTCGAAGCGCTCGAGCGTCTTCTGCGTGCGGTAGCTCGCGGGGAAGTAGATGGGTCGATCCGTCGCGCCGATGAGATCCAGGATCGCGCTGAGCGGCGCGCGCTCTTCGACGTTCTCGCGCCGATGACAGGTCATCAGGTAGTACTCGCCAGCCGTGAGGTTCCGCTTGGCGAGAAGCCCGTCGTCGACCATGGCCTGGAAGTAGTCGGGGCGGTCGAAGTAGTAGTGGTTCAGCACGTCGACGATCAGGTTCTGCACGACGACGATGTTGTCGGGGTTGAGGCCCTCCGCGACACCTTGCGCTTTGTACTCGTCGAAGTACGTGTAGATGACGTCCGCAAGGTGATCGATGACGGTTCGGTACTTCTCCTCGGGCATGCGCCAGTCGTAAGAACGCATGCAACCCTCGATGTGCACGATCGGGACGTTGAGCTGCGCGGCAGCCAACGAGCCCATCACGGTGTTCGTGTCGCCCAGGAAGACGACTGCGCTCGGCTCGAGCTCCGAGAGGACCGGGGAGAGCTTGGCGATCACGGCCGACACGGTCTCGGCATCGCTCGAGCCGGAAGCGCCGAGCTCGATTGCCGGCGGCTCGATGTCGAGCTCGCGGAGGAAGACGTCCTTGAGGCTGTCGGAGTAGTGCTGGCCCGACCAGATGAACACGATGTCCTCTGATCGTCGAGCCTGCAGACCTCGGAGCACGAGGCTGGCCCGGATGAGGTCCGGGCGGATGCCGAGCACGACGGCGAGCTTGCGGTGAGCCATGGGTGTCAATCCTCAATACCAGGGAAGGCCGAGCCGTTGCAGCGCGGCGCGAACGAGCACGTATGCGTAGCCGGAGATCTCGTGGGGAAGCGCGAACTTGGCGGAGACCTCACCGGGGACGCCCTCGGGCTGCCCGGCGACGAATCCCAGCTCTCCGCCAGAGAGCAAGACCTTGAAGGTGATCTCGGGGCACACGCTGAAGCGATTGGAGCTGAGCCCGAGCGCCTGGATGTACTTGCGGTCGAAGGCGCGGAAGCCGTTCGTGCTGTCGGAGATCTCTGCGCCGAGCCCGACGTGCACGGCTTTGCGGTACACCGACTGGTACCAACGGAAGCGCCGGGAGACACGGGTCGCGGCGTCTCCGTAGCGCGAGCAGATGACGAGCTGCTTGCCAGCGCGGAGCTCGCGCACCATGTCGGGCAGCACGTCGACGGGGTCGGTGCCGTCGGCGGCGACGAGCGCGCAGAAGCGACCGGTCGAGTAGGCGAGGCCGTAGCGGACCATTGATCCGTATCCGAGCGCCGTCTTGCCGGTCGCTCGGACGAGCACCCGTCCGTGGAGGAGTGAGTACTCGTCGACGAGCTCGGACGCGACATCGACGGTGTGATCGGTGCTCCCGCCGTCGACGAGCACGATCTCGGTCGCGATGCCGGATTGGCCTGCGACCGCGTGGAGCCGTTCGACAGTGATCGGCAGGAGTGGCGCATCGTTCAGCGTCGGGATGATCACGCTCAGCTCGTACATCGACTCAGCGCTCTTCGACCGTCCACGGGTCCCAGTGCCGCGAGCCGAACCGGTAGTCGTCGGCGCTCGACTCCTCGACGGTGCTCGTCGAGAAGAACATGAGCGCCGCGTCTTCGGTGAGCGACATGAAGCCGTTCGCGAATCCAGGCGGGATCTCCAGCACCGCGGGCTTCTCGGCACTGAGCACGAAGCGGTGCACCAACGCGTCCGGCGAAGGATGCTCCCAGTCGTCGATCGCGACGCAGCAGACGAGCGCGGCGCCCGCGGTTGGCAGGACGAACTTCCCCTCGTGACGGTGTCCGTGCCAGGCCCGCACGAATCCCTGCGAGTGGTTGCGAACGATGTAGCACCGCTTCACCTCGTCGAACCCGAACGCGTTCACGAACGACACGCTGCCGCGATCGTCGACCGCGTGCCCGCCTTCGATCAGTCGGGGTTCGGTCGTCATGACGTTCGCCGGCGTGTGAGCTGGTGTGCGACGTGGACCTCGCTCCCGAGCGGCGAGACCTCGGGCACGAGGTAGGGACGCAGTGATTCCACGTTCGAGAACCGAGCAGAGCTGAGGTCGCGGACGCGCCCTTCCTCGATCAACGCCTTGACCTGACCGATGCCGTCATCCACCGAGTATGTCGGGGAAAAGCCGAGCACGTCACGGGCGCGCGCACCGGAGACCCGGTAGTTGCGCGCGTCCTGGAACTTGAGCTCCGTGATGTCGAGCTGCGCTTCGGGAAGCTGCTGCCGGACGCGCTCGGCGATCTCGAGGATGGTGAGGTTCTCCGCGTGCAGGTTGAAGATCCCGCGATGGGTCGAGTCGATCGCTTGCACGACGGCGTTCGAGACGTCGCGCACGTGGAGCAGAGGTCGGTACTGACGACCACCGAAGACGCTCATGCGACCGTGCTCCGAGGCGCGGATCGTCAGCGTGTTCACGACGAGGTCGGTCCGGAGGCGCGAGTAGGTGTCGCCGACGCCGTAGAGCGTCCCGAGCCGGAACACGATCGCGTCACGGTCGAGGAGGTGCTGCTCGGCCTCGAGCTTGGTCTGCGCATAGAGCGAGAGTGGATTGAGAGGGCTCTCTTCGGTGAGCTCGCCGTCTTGCGCGCCGTACACCGAGCACGTCGACATGAAGATGATGCGCCCGTCGAAGTGCTCGGCGAGCCAGGCGAGTGAGCCGGCGTTGATCCGCTGCGTGAGGGCTGCGTCCAAGGCGCACGCGGGATCGCCGACCAGCGCGGCGAGCCAGACGACGACATCGACGTCGCGGATCGCCCCGGAGAGGAGCGCGACATCGAGGACGTCCCCGTGCACCAACTGGACCGGCTTCAGGTAGAAGTCCTCATAGAGGAGCAGGTCGTAGACGACGACGTCGTGCCCCTCGTCGATGAGCTGGTCGGTCAACCAGCCACCCACGTATCCCGCCCCGCCCACGACCAAGACGCGCGCCATGCAGTTCCGATCGGCCGAGCGACGAGCAATGTCGGGAGGATCGTACCGTTCGGGCCCGCGGTTGGCCCTTGGCGTCAGGTCGCCCTCCGCCTGCACACCACGATGTCCTGGAGGTCATCAACGGCCCGCTCGTGGATCGCGAGCACGTCGAAGTACTCCGACCAGCGGGCGCGGATGTAGGCAGGTGTGTGGTAGCTCTGTCGGTAGAAGTCCGGCAGACCGTCCGTGGTCACGCCCTGATCGTTGTAGAAGAAGCCCGTCTCCCGGGCCGACGCGCGTGCTTCGTCCGACAGCCCTTCCTGGAACGACCGCTCGTTGAACGTCGTGAGCAACAGGTAGCCGCCTGGCTTCGTGACGCGCTGCAGCTCCTCCAGCCACTCGAACTGCATGTCCTCAGGAAGATGCGTGAAGATCGACACGCTGAACACGAGGTCGAACGTCTCGTCGGGGTACGCGAGCGGCGGTGCTTCCTGGTTCACACCGAACGAAGCCATCCTCGAGTAGTTCGCTCGGCACCAGTCGATGGCTTCGTCGTCGATGTCGGTTCCGTAGAGCTCTTGCGAAGGGGTTGCCCGGAAGTGGTACGCGCGCAGCACTCGGGCGCACCCGCAACCGAAGTCGAGGACTGACGGAAAAGCGGTCAGATCCCTGCCCACTGCGCCGAGCGCTTCCTCGAGGTACCCCAGGAGCATCTCGCCGTGCTCGATGAAGAACGCGCCGTCGTACGCGGCGACGCGGGTCTGGAGATGCGCGGGTGGGAGGGGGAAGCCGCCCAGCTGCCGGACCGTGGCCTGCAGGCCGGCACACGTCTGCTCGAGGACCTGGATCCGAGCTTCGAGGGCAGCGAGGTCCTCGGGTTTCGCGCGCCCTCCGCCGCGAAGGTCCGCGAGCCGATTCCTGAACTTGTGCGTGGCGTTCTGTTCGGTGGCGTTCGCGTCCGACATCGTGCGCATCCTCGATCGGTCGGGCGCGACTCAGGAGTGGCGTCGTCGCTCGCGGTCCATGATCCTTTCATGAAGAGCTGGTGGGGAGCGTTCAAGATCGGTGCACCCTGACTGGCCGCCAGGGGCACGCTGGGCGGCACCGACCTACCCGCAAGTAACATCCGCGCGGCATGGAGTTCGTCGACACCCCCGAAGAAGCCGCCTTCCGCGACGAGATCCGGACGTGGCTCTCCGAGCACCTCGTGGGCGACTTCGCCGCGCTCGGTGGCCGTGGCGGCCCCGCCGACGAGCACGGCTGGGACACCCGGGTCGAGTGGGAGAAGCTGCTCGGCCAGGACCGCTGGCTCGGACTCTCCTGGCCCCTCGAGTACGGCGGGCGCAACGCGAGCTTCGCGGAGCAGGTGATCTTCAGCGAGGAGTATGCGAAGGCGAACGCGCCGGCGCGCACGAGCTTCTTCGGCGAAGGGCTCTTCGCCCCGACCCTCCTCGCGTTCGGCACCGACGAGCAGAAGCAGCGGTTCCTCCCGAAGATCCAGTCGGTCGAGGAGATGTGGTGTCAGGGCTTCTCCGAGCCCAACGCGGGTTCCGACCTCGCCAACGTGCAGACCCGCGGCGTGCTCGACGGCGAGCAGTGGGTCATCAACGGCCAGAAGGTGTGGACGACGCTCGCGCACCGCGCGCAGTGGTGCTTCTGTGTCACCCGCACCGACCCCGAGTCCACGGGAAACAAGGGACTCTCGTACCTGCTGGTCCCGATGGACCAGCCGGGCGTCGAGGTCCGGCCCCTGAAGCAGATGACCGGCACCGCCGAGTTCAACGAGGTCTTCTTCGACGACGCGCGCACCGACAAGAGCCTGGTGCTCGGCCCGGTCGGGGAGGGCTGGAAGGTAGCCATGGCCACCCTCGGCTTCGAGCGAGGGACGGCCTTCCTGTCCCAGCAGCTCGCGTTCCAGCGGGAGCTCGAGGAGATCATCGACCTCGCGAAGGCGAACGGCGCGATCGAGCACCCGACGATCCGGGACGAGCTCGCCGACTCCTACGTCGGCGTGCAGATCATGAAGTACAACGGCATGCGGATGCTCACGAGCCTCGTGCAGAGTGGCGTCCTCGGGCCGGAGTCGAGCATCGGCAAGCTCTACTGGAGCAACTGGCACCGGACGCTCGGGGAGCGGGCGATGCACGTGATGGGCGCGAGCGCCGGCATCGTGGAGGGGACACCCGGAGACGGTGGCGCCTACGCTCTCGACGAGCTCCAGCGGATCTTCATGTTCAGCCGGTCCGAGACCATCTACGCCGGCTCGAGCGAGATCCAGCGCAACATCATCGGTGAGCGGGTGCTCGGGCTCCCGCGTGAACCCCGGTAGCTCCGGGGAAAGAGGAGAGAGATGAACTTCGCGTTCTCCGAAGAGCAGGACCAGCTGCGTGACGCCGTCCGCAAGTTCATGGACGCGAAGTCTCCCGAGGCCGAGGTCCGTCGTCTCATGGAGACGACCGAGGGCTACGACACCGCGGTGTGGACCCAGATGGCGCAGGAGCTCGGGTTGCAGAGCTTGCACATCCCCGAGGCCCACGGTGGCCAGGGTTTCACGTTCATCGAGCTCGGCATCGTGCTCGAGGAGATGGGCCGCGTGCTGCTGTGCGCGCCGTACTTCTCGACGGTGTGCCTGGCGGCGAACGCGATCATGAACGCGGGTGACGACGCGCAGCAGGGCGAGTGGCTGCCGGGCATCGCCTCGGGCGAGACGATCGCCGCGCTCGCGTTCACCGAGCCGAACGGCAAGTGGGACGCGTCGGGCATCACGATGGAAGCGAAGGGGTCGGGCGACGCGTACACGCTCAATGGCGAGAAGATGTTCGTGATCGACGGCCACACGGCGAACACGGTCGTGGTCGTCGCCCGCCAGGCCGGCACCAAGGGTGAGGATGGCATCGGGTTCTTCGTCGTCGAAGGCGACGCGAAGGGCCTCACGCGCACGCCGCTCGCGACGATGGACCAGACGCGCAAGCAGGCGAAGCTCGAGTTCGCCGGCGTGCAGGCGAAGCCGCTCGGTGACCCGGCCGGTGGTTGGGCCGCGCTCTCGAAGACGCTGGATCAGGCTGCGGTCTGTCTCGCGAACGAGATGGTCGGTGGCGCGCAGTTCGTGCTCGACATGGCCGTCGAGTACGCCAAGGTGCGCGTGCAGTTCGGTCGCCCGATCGGTTCGTTCCAGGCGATCAAGCACAAGTGCGCCGACATGCTCCTCGAGGTCGAGTCGGGTAAGTCGGCTGCGTACTACGCAGCGTGGGCAGCCGCCGAGGACAACGACGAGCTCCCGGTGGTCGCGAGCCTCGCCAAGGCGTACTGCTCGGACGCGTACTTCCACGCCGCGGCCGAGAACATCCAGATCCACGGTGGCATCGGCTTCACGTGGGAGCACCCCGCGCACCTCTACTTCAAGCGGGCCAAGAGCTCCGAGATCCTCCTCGGCGACGCCACGTACCACCGCGAGCTGCTCGCACAGCGCATCGGGATCTAGACCGACCCGGCGCGTGTCGAGCGTCGAGTCTGCCCACCGTCTGCGATGAGAGACCCGGTCCGGCGCCTCGGCGATGGTGTCTCGCGTCGTATCGCGCACGAGGTGCGAGCCGGCCTCGAGACTCCGGTGCCGGTGGTGCCCGAGCTTTCGACGAGGGAGCAGTACCTCGCCATCGCCGCACTGCGGGATCGGCAACCCCGACCGGGCGACGGACTCACGACGAGCGAGCTGCGCGTCTTCTCACAGAACGGCGAGGACGGCGTGCTCGCCGAGATCTTCGGGCGGCTCGGGACCGAGCGAGGTCGGTTCGTCGAGATCGGCGTCGAGGACGGCGTGGAGTGCAACACCCGATACATCGCAGAGGTGCTCGGCTGGTCAGGCGTTTACGTCGAAGCCGACGACACCTGCTTCCAGTCGCTCAGCAGCCGTCTCACGAACCGAGGGGATCTCGCGACCGTCCGGCAGATGGTCACGCCCGAGAACGTGGAGCAGATCCTCGGCGATGCCGGCGTGCCGGTCGACCTCGACCTGCTCTCGATCGATGTCGATGGTCAGGACTACTGGATCTGGGAAGCAATCGAGCGGTACGCACCACGAGTCGTCGTGATCGAGTACAACGCGGGCCTGCCCGCCGATCGCCTGCTCGTGGAGCCACGTGGCCGGTCGGGGTGGACGCCGTTGAGCGACTTCTTCGGAGCGTCGATCGGAGCGTTGCGCGCCCTGGGGAAACAGAAGGGCTACACGCTCGTCCACACCGAGCTGGCCGGCGTCAACGCGTTCTTCGTCCGGAACGAGCTCGCGGCCGGGTTCCCTGCTGAGGCCCTCCTCCGCGGCCCGAACTACGACCTTCGTGCTCGCCACCACTTCGACGTGGGCGAACACGACGAGTACGTGGAAGTGGATCCTGGCTAGCAGCTCCGCCCAGGACAGTCGCGAACCCCTCACCTAGTGTCTTGGGGTGGCACTCCGGGGAACTCGATCGCGGTCAGCCGCGACGCGCACGGAACCCGCGCTCGATGTCGAGCGACTCGCCCTGTCCATCGTGGTCGTCGCGTACGACATCGACCGGGAGCTCCCACGAACGCTGGCATCGCTCTCCTCGAGCTACCAGCGCGGCGTGACGAACGGCGACTACGAGGTGATCGTCGTCGACAACGGCTCGCCCACCCCGGTCGACCCGGCCGTGTTCAAGGGCCTCGACGGGCAGTTCCGACTCGTCCGCATCGACGACGCGTCGCCGTCACCGGCATCGGCGGTGAACCGGGGGATCGAAGAAGCGCGGGGGGAGATCATCGGAGTGATGGTCGACGGTGCGCGCCTCGCGTCGCCCGGCCTGGTCCAGTACGCGATCGCGGGGAGTCGGCTGCGGGCACGGTCGGGCGTCGTCACCCTCGGGTGGTACCTCGGCGCAGACTTCCAACGCTTTCAGCTCGACGCGGGGTGGAGCAAGGCCGACGAGGACCGCCTCCTCGCGTCGATCGACTGGCCGTCCGACGGCTACCGGCTCTACGAGATCTCCACGATGGACGAGTCGTCGTCGGGTGGTTGGTTCTTCGGCGTGTTCGAATCGAACGCGCTCTTCCTCCCGGCGGCGGTCTGGAGTGAGCTCGGGGGCTTCGACGAGCGCTTCGACACCCCCGGAGGAGGCCTCGTCAACTACGACGCCCTGAAGCGAGCCACCCTGCTCGACGACGTCGACTGGGTCGTGCTCCTCGGTGAGGGCACGTTCCACCAGCTGCACGGCGGTGTGGCCACGAACGCGGCGCCCGCGAAGCACGAAGCGTCGATGGCCGAATGGGTTGCCCGGTACGAGGAGATCGCCGGACGGGTGATCGAGCGTCCGCACCTCCGCGACCCGGTCTTCGTGGGCGAGCTCCCCGAGACGCTGCGCCCACAGTTCGGCCACGAGATCAATGCCAAGCTCAACGACGAGCAGCGGTTCTCGGTCAAGCCGACCCCACCGGTGCGGTTCCCCGACCCGACCGCGGTCGACGATCCGATGGCCGCCGAGTGGACGCGCCTCGCCGGCGAAGCGGCCCTGCAGGGGTTCAACGTCGAGACGGCGGTCTATGCCCGCCTCGCCCGCGCCGCCGCACCCGACGCCGGACAGGTCGAGCCCCTCCTCGCCGCGTTCGCGAACATGGGTGAGGTGCGCGAGCTCGCTCCCGCGCGGCGCATCCAGTTCCACGTCGACGCCGGTGACGCGTGCGAGCGGGCGGGTCACCTCGATGTGGCGCGCGAGCACTACCTCGCCGCGCTCGACGACGACCCGGGCAACAGCCTCGCCTACCGAGGACTCAGTCGCGTGCGGATGCCCGGTCCCGCGTACCACTCGGTGCTGGCCGAGGTGCACGAGCTCCTCGACCCGACCACCTACCTCGAGATCGGTGTGTGCGAAGGCGACTCGCTCACCCTCGTCCGAGCGCCGACGGTCGCGGTGGGTGTCGATCCGGAGCCCAAGATCCAGCGGCCGATCTCGGCGGAGTGCCACATCTATCGCGAGACGTCGACAGAGTTCTTCAAGCACCGCGACGTCCGGAAGCTCTTCGGCGGTCGCGGTCCGTCGCTCGTCTTCATCGACGGGCTGCACGAGTTCACGGCCGCGCTCGAAGACTTCTGGCAGGTCGAGGCGATCTCGGATCCGGGAACGATCGTCGTGCTGCACGACATGCTCCCGTTCGACGAGGTCACCCAGCGCGCCGACCGCGTCCACGATTTCTACACCGGAGACGTGTGGAAGATGCTGCACTGCCTCGCCGAGGTGCGGCCCGACCTGTCGTGGTTCACCGTGCGAACACCGCCGAGCGGTCTCACGTTCGTGAGCGGCCTCGACGCGACCTCCACCGTGCTCCGCGATCGCTACAGCGAGCTGGTGACCCAGTTCGGCCGGCTGCCGTTCGACGAGTCGCTCGAGACGCCGGGCGAGGTGATCGACAACGACTGGAACCTCGTCGCCGACCGCCTGCTCGGCTGGCGAGCGGCGGCCCGACGGTCGGCCGCTGAGCGTGAGGAGCTCGAGCTCGACGAGAGCGAGGATGCTTCGGCGATCGTGGGGACGTCGGACGAGGCGCTGTCGCGACGCGTTCGAGACCTCGAGGAGCGCGATCGCGTGCGTCGCATCGAGACCGACGAGATGCGCCGGGCGGTCGACCGCGCCGAGGCGCAGCTTCGCGACCGCCACTCCGACGCGAACACCGCCGCGGCCGAGCTCGAAGCACTGCGCGCCACCAAGCTCTACCGGTGGTCTCGTCCGGCCCGTCGAGCGGTTGCTCGGGTTCGGCGCCGCGGCGACGTCGCCTGAGGCCGTGAAGCGGGCGCTGATCTACAACGCCGCCTTTCCCGTGCTCGGTGGCGGCGAGCGGTACACCGTTGCGCTCGGCGACGTCATCGCGGCGACGCACGACGTGACGTACGCGGCTCCGAACATCCCGGACCCGGACCGTCTCGCGCGCGTGGGGTTCCCGCCGCTCGAGGTCGAGCAGATGCCGGTGGTCGACTTCCCGCGTGCATCGGTCGACTACGACCTCAGCGTCTTCGTCGCCGTCGACCTTCCGCCCGCGTCGTTCTCGACCCACTCCATCCTCGTGGTGCAGTTCCCCCGGGGAACGACGGCCGGGAGCTGGGCGCGACGCCGGGTGAGGAACGCCAAGCTGCGGCGCTACCAGCGCGTCGTCTACTCGGAGTTCGTGCGTCGATCGCTCATCGAGCGGTGGGGGGTCGACGGCACGGTGATCATGCCCGGCATCGAGCTCGCACCGGATCGAACGGTCGAGAAGGAGAACCTGATCCTCTCGATCGGCCGGTTCGTCGGCAACCCGGAGGACAACTGGACGAGCAAGCGACAGGACGTCCTGATCGACGCGTTCTCGAAGCTGCCGCCCGACACGCGCGCGTCGTGGCGCCTCGTGCTCGCGGGCGGGTGCTCGCCCTCTCCTGCGATCGATCGGTACCTCGACGAGCTGCGGCGCCGAGCGGCCGGACTCGACGTGTCGATCGAGACCAACGTCTTGCCGGAGCGGCTCGCCGACCTCCAGGACCGCGCTCGGCTGTTCTGGCACGCATCCGGCTTCGAGCGCCCCGAGTCCCTCCCGGAGCAGGCGGAGCACTTCGGCATGTCGACCGCCGAAGCGATGAGCCACGGCGCGATCCCGCTCGTGTACGCCGACGGCGGCCAGGTCGAGATCGTCACCGACGAGGTCGGCCGATGCTGGCGTTCTGTGCCCGAGCTGGTCGCACAGACCACCGAGCTGATCTCGCGGTCACGCAGTGAGCTCGACGCGGTGGGCCACGCGGCGCGAGCCGCAGCGGTGCGCTTCGGGCTTCCCCGCTTCGAGCGCGAGGTTCGCGAGCTCCTCGAGCGCAGTGGTGCCGTTCGACTGAGCCGCGTCCCCGCGCCGGCGAGCGCCGTTCGGCGAACGCGGTGGCGGCTCCATCAGGAGGGTGCCCGCGTCTACGACGCACTCGCACGCACTCGTCAGCGAGTGGGCTTCCGTGCGTAGACGTACCAGCTCTTCCCGAAGTGGCGCTTCGCCCAGGGCACCATGCGTCCGACGCCCCGTGTGCCTTGGACCCGCGCCACGTAGTGCGCCACCTTCGGCTCGACCCACTGGTGCTCGAGGACGAGCCCGGTGTGATGTGCATCACTCCGCAGCATCGAGTGCGCGATCCAGCACAGCGCGGGCTCGAAGTGTTCGGGTTTTGGTGCGGCCGGGACGAACCCGTACCGCTCGATCCGCTGCAAGAGGTCGCGCTTCTTGAAGATGCGGACGTGCGTCGCGTTGCTCATGTAGCGCGGATGGACGCGCGAGTAGAAGGCTTCCGTGTACGAGGTCGGCACCGCGACGCACAACGACCCACCTGGCTTGATGACGCGGAACGCTTCCGCGAGCACCCGGTCGGGATCGTCCACGTGCTCGAGGACCTCGAGTGCGATCGCGCCGTCGACCGACTCGGATCGAAGCGGCAGTCGGTGCGCGTCGCCGCGGCACGACGAGAGCTGCCACGGTGAGGTTCGCGTCGCGACGTCTCGTGCGAGCGCTTCGTCGAACTCGACGGCGACGATCCGACGGTCTTGCGCGTACCCCTCGGTGATGCCGCCACCGCCAGGACCGATGTCGAGCATGAGGAAGCGCTCGTCCGCCGGGAAGTAGTCCGGATCGAGCTCGATCACGGCGTGGTGCCGAGTGCGGCCGCGAGTGCGACTTCGTGCTCCATGTGCGTCAGTACGCGATGGGCATCTGGCCCGCGGGATAGCTCGACGGCGCGGCGAACCAAGCCTCGAGCGCGTATCGAGGGCGCGTCATGCCCGGGTGCGCACCGGTCCGGTGCAGGCAGAGGTGATCGAAGAAGACCGTGTCTCCCGGCCGGAACACCGGCCGGACGATCGTCCCTCGGGCGACCCGCTCGACCATGCCGGGCCCGACGGTCCAGTCGAACACGGCGCCATCGGTTCCGGTCTCGACCACGTGATCGAGACGACGGCCGACGATGTCGAGCCCTGGCGCGTCTTCGCCGCAGTCCGACAGCGCGACCCACACGTCGAGCGACCGGATGTCTTGACCCATGAACGCACCGTCCTGATGCCAGTCCGGGTTGCCCTTCGGCTGGACGCGACGGAGCGTCCACTTGTTGGCGAGGATCATCGGCGGCTCCCCGAGGAACTCCGTCGCGAGCCCCCGGATCCCGAGCTCCTCGAACAGCTCGACGATGTCGAAGAACGCCGACGGCGACTCCACGGCGAGCACCCCGTCGGCCTCCCGCGCGAAGACGCGGTCGGCCGGGTGGTAGTCGGCCAAGGGGGTGAACCCGTCGAGCGGGCGTGGACGCCGCATCTCGGTCCACTGATCGTGATCGGCGAAGGCCCGGTCGATGTCGCCCACGAGGCGATCCACCGCCGGTGCGTCGAGGAGACCTCGGACGACCAGGAGTCCGTGGTGGAAGATCGCGCTCTGCATTGCCTCGGCGGTGAGCTCATCCTTCGTGATCTCCGGCGGTCCGAGCGTGTCGGGGAACAGGTCCGGGACCGCAGGAGGCCAGAGCGGAGCCGGCTGCGGCGACTCGATCTCACCGAACGCAGCGAACCGCAGCTCGACGAGGCGGCGCTCGATCTCGATGTCCCGCAGCTCGCGGTTCGCCGAGGTGAGGAGTTCGATGGCGGCAAGGGCCTTGCCCTGCTGCCGCAGATCGTCCGCACTCCGGAGCTCCGAACGTGAGCGCTTGCTGCTGGTACGAAAGGCCATGGAGCGAGGTCCTCGTCTCGCGCGGATTGTGATCTCGGACGCTATCGCGGGCTTCGTCCGCGGCCGCCGGTGACGATCACGGGAGCAGCAGCAGGTCGGTGAACTGATCGGGGTACGTCGCCACCTCGTCGGACAGGCGGCCGAGATCGCTGATCGGGCGCGCAACGCGCTGCCAGGCTTCGCTCGACTCCAACCCCTGGGTGATGCGGAAGGCATGGTTCGACGCGTCGATGAACGTGGTGAAGTGGGCGTTCGCGTGGTCGATGAAGGCCTGCACGCCGTTCTTCGCCTCCAGCCCACGGAGCCAGAACTCGGCGAACAACGGGATTCCAGCCGCCCAGAGCGGCGCGCCGGTCTCGATCACCGCTGGCTCGCTGCCCTGCGTGTCACTCCACACGATCGCGATCGATGTGGCGTCGACATCGAAGGAGCGGAGCGCGTCGTCGAGGGTGAGCGCGGGAACGCGAATGTCCGCTCCGCGCCCGAACTGTCCGCTGAACCCTGGTGCCGAGCTGCCGGTGATGACCTCGGAGTTGCCGAGCGAGGTGCTCACGGCGAGCATCACCTCACCGGCAGTGGTCGTGATCGCCGCCTCGAGGACGCGCACGTACTCATCGAGACCGTTCGAGGTGATGTTCGTGCGGAGGTAGCGCAGCGCCGCTGGAACGGGCTCGATCGCCACGACGTGAAAGCCGGCTCGCGCGAACGGAACCGTCGTGGTCCCGATGTTGGCGCCGATGTCGACGATCTGCGCACGATCCGGGCGCTCCTGTGCCACGAACGCGAGGACGGCGGCGATGGTCTCGCCCGAGTACGCGCCGGTCCGGAACAGATCCTCGGCGATCCCGTCCTGGCCCGGCGGCACGGTCCACACGACGCCGTCGCGCTCGAACGTCAGGTCGACGTCGAGCCCGACGAGGATGCCCATGGCTGTGTCGAAGCGATCGGCGGGTGACGGGGCGGCCGGACCTGGCACCGCGCTCGGCTGCGGCTTCGCCGCGGCGTAGAGCGCGCGGTACGCCGCTCGTGGATGACGAGCGACGAGTCCCGCGGCGGCGGTTGCGCGCCGCAGCTTGCTGACGTCGGTGACGGGTTCGGGGTCGACTTCGGGGTCGACGCCTTCGGGCGTCACCCACCCACCACCCGGGCCGGCGCGCCGACGACGGTGGCACCGGCGGGAACGTCGTCGAGCACGACGGAGTTCGCTCCGACCTGCGCGCCCTCGCCGAGCTGGACGGGACCGAGGACCTTCGCGCCCGTGCCGATGTGGACATCGGGTCCGATCGTGGCGCCCTCGATGTTCCCGGCGAGGAGTCCGATCGTCACCCAGGGGAAGACGACCGTACCGGTTCCGATCGTCACCAACCCGTCGATCACGACCTGCCCGTGGGGGAGGTAGATCCCGGCCTCGATCACGACGGGCTCGCCGATGCACACCTGGGAGAGGGCCATCGCGAGGCGGTGCATGATCCACGGGAGCACCGGCACCCCGAGCGTCTGGAGCCGCGCCTTCGCGCGGTAGAGGACCTGTCCCACGAACGCGTCCGTGGTGGCCATCAGGATCATGGCCTGGATCGCGGCGTCGAGCAGTGAGCGGAACTCCGACCGACGACCGAGGTACCCGGCGGTGAGGCGCGCGTCGGCGACGACCGCTTCGACGAAGCGTGGGTGTCGGGCCCGAACGTCGGCGTAGATCGTCGCCTTCGCCGCGCGTTGATCCGCATCGAGCTCAGGCATTGTGCGAAGGATATTCGCCGTTGCCCTCGATCGCAGGTCGGATGAGTCGCCGTAGCATCCGTCCTGTGAGTGATCTCGTCCCGTCGGCTTGGCCACAGGTGCTCGTGCTCGCCGACCGGGTTCCTCGACCGAGCCTGCGCGTGGGTGAGCACCGGCTGTTGCAGCTCCTCGCGGAGCTCGCGGGTGGCGAACCCGCCCCTCGGGTGACCCTGCTCGTCGCCGATTGGTGCGCACGTACCGGGCCGGGAGATCTCGTCACCACGCTCGGCGTCGAGACGGTCTCGCATGCGCCCGACTGGCCGGGGTGGTTCGTCGCGCAAGCGCCCGACCTCGTGATCGTGCACGGATGGGTCGCTGCTCATCGGTTCCGCGAGGAGCTCGATCACCGGTTCCCCGACGTGCCCCGCCTCGTCGACACGAGCGCGCTCGCGTCGCTCGGGGACCCGCCGCCACTCGCGCCGCTCGACGGCGACGACCGGGGTCGCGCGACCACCACCGCGATCGCGCGCGAGGCCGACCGACTGCTGATCGCGGGCGCGTCGGCCGTCCTCTGCGCATCGGAGCACGAGGCAGGATCCGTGCGAGAGCTCGTCGCGAATGTGACGACGACGATCGTTCGCACCCATGCTGCTCCGCCCACGTTCTCGAACCCGCGCGCTGGGCGTCGCGACGTCGCCATGCTCGGCAGCTTCGTCGAGGGCGTCTGTTCGCCCGACGAGGACGCGGTGATGTTCGTGGCCGGCGAGGTGATGCCGCGCGTCCGGCGCGATGCAGACATCACGCTCCATGTCGTGGGTGAGGACGCGAGTCCGGCGATCCGAGCGCTCACCGAGGGTGTTCGGTTCCATGTCGTCCGAGGGTCGGTCGTCCCGGTGCTGACGACGGTCGCGTCGGTGCTCTCGGTGCGCCGGTTCGGACTCGGGACGAACGCAGGGGTGTTCCCCGCGATCGAGGCCGGGGCGCCGGTGCTCGCGAGCGCGGGCGTGGCGTCGGCGAACGATCTCCCCGACGCCCTGCGCGTCGACGACGACCCGCAAGCGTTGGCCGAAGCGATCGTCGCCTGTGTGGGTGACGACGCGTCGTGGACCGCGCGTGCTCGCGCGACGACCGAGTGGTCAAGTGGGCTCACGGTCGAGCGGTATCGCGCATCGCTCGGAGCGGCTCTGGCAGCCGCGGGCATCACGATCGACCTGGGAGCCGCTCCCGCTGCGGCGGAGGTGCGCGTGCCTTGGGCCGTTCGCCGGCACGGTCGTTGGGCGCCCGACCCGGCTGCCCACGTCGCGCCGTCGGTGCCGATGATCGATCTCGCGCTCGCCGACCAGGTCACGACCGGCGGCGTCCCCGATCCCGAGGCTCTGCTCACCTTCCCGCTCGCGTCGCCGTATCACGAGTGGATCCGCCAACGTGACCCGTCGCCCCGCCAGCGGTGGGCGAACGAGGCCCGCGTCGCCGCGATGCCGTGGCAGCCGGTGGTCAGCATCGTCATCAGCATGCGTGACAGCGAGCCGCGTCTGCTCGCCGCGACGATCGCCTCCTTGCGGGCACAGGTGTATTCCCGGTGGGAGGCGTGCATCGCCGACGACGGCTCCACCGATCTCGAGACACTGGCCGCGCTCACCGCCGCCGCGGGTGACGATCCGCGCGTCCGGCTCGTGCACGTCCGAGGAGACGGGGGTGCCGGCGACTCGGTTGCGGCGGGGAACGGAACCGCGAGCGCGGTGAACGGGGCCGTAGAGCGCGCGCGCGGCGAGTTCGTGGGCTTCGTGCCACCGGGTGTGCATCTCGAACCGCTCGCCCTGCTCGAGATCGTCGACCTGCTCAACCGCGTCCCCGAGCTCGACGTCGTCTACACCGACGAGCACGAGTACGACCCGGCGACGAAGCAGCGCACGAACCCGTCGCTGAAGCCGTCGTGGTCACCCGACCTCCTGCGATCGGGCAACTACCTCGGGCAGCTCACCGTGTTCCGTCGCGCGCTCGTCATCGATCTCGGCGGCGTGCGCGCCGACTTCGCCGGCGCGTTCGAGTACGACCTCGCGCTCCGGGCGACCGCGGCATCCGACCGGGTCGGCCACGTTGCCTGGCCGCTCGCCCGCTCCGACGTGAAGCGCCCCATGCCGAGCGAAGCGGTCGGGGTGGAGGCCGGGCGACGGGCCCTGGCCGACGCGGTGGAGCGCGCGGGCGATGCCGCGGTGGTCGAGGATCTCGACCACCGAGGTCGGTACCGAGTCCGGTACGGAGTCGTCGACCGGCCACGCGTCGGGATCGCGATCCCGACGCGCGATCGTCACGAGCTGCTCGCGGCTGCCATCGCCTCGATCCGGGAACGCTCGACCTACCAGAACATCGAGATCACGATCATCGACAACGAGAGCCGCGACCCGGAGACCCTCGCGTATCTCGACCGGCACGACGGCCCGGTCCTGCGGTACGACGCGCCGTTCAACTATGCGCGGATGATGAACCTCGCGATCGCCGCTTCGGACGCCGACCTGCTGCTCCTGCTGAACAACGACGTCGAGGTGTACCAACCCGAGTGGATCGAAGCCATGGTGGAGCACGCGCAGCGCACGAGCGTCGGCGCGGTGGGCACGCGACTCTGGTTCCCATCGGGGGTGCCCCAGCACCAGGGAATCTTCGTCGGTGGGATCGGTGGCGCGGTGAACGCCGACTTCGTGGAGGCGCACTACCCCGGCAACGATCGGCACTTCATCGCCGGGCTGGGGTGCACGGTGGCCAACTTCGCCGCAGTCACCGGCGCATGCCTCATGGCCCGCCCCGCGGTGCTCGCCGAGGTCGGCGGCTTCGACGAGCGGCTGCACGTCGCGTTCAACGACGTCGACCTCTGTCTGAAGCTGCGGGCGCGCGGCTACGACATCGTGTGCACGCCGTTCGCCTCGGTGGTCCACGAGGAGAGCGCGACCCGAGGCTCCGACCACCCGATGGACAACGACGATCGTTTCCGAGCGCGGTGGCGGGCCCACGACGAATACGAAGATCCGTATTCGAATCCCAACTACGATCAGCGCCGCCGCTTCGCGCTCAAACCCACGTGGCAAGAGGTGTTCGTGGAAGCGCAGGAGGGAGCAGGGTGAAGGAAGCGCCCGACGAGCTGCGCTACGCGCTCGAGGTCGAGATCGGCCCTCCCAACGCGCACACGTTCACGCTCGAGATGGTGGGTGCCGAGCGCGACGTGCTCGAGCTCGGGTGCGGCGCCGGCGCCATGACTCGAGCGATGGCCGAGATCGGCTGCAAGGTCGTAGGCGTCGAGATGGACCCGGTCGCTGCGGAGCACGCTCGACCGCACGCCGACCAGGTGGTCGTCGGCGACCTCATCACCCTCGACCTCGCCGCGGAGCTGGGTGCAGGTCGGTTCGACGTCCTCGTCTTCGGTGACGTGCTCGAACACCTCCCCGATCCGCTCGCCGCGCTCCGGAAGCTGCGGCCGCTGCTCCGTCCCGGTGGCCACATCGTGATCTCGGTCCCGAACGTGGCGCACGGCGACGTGCGGCTGGCGTTGCTCGCCGGGCGGTTCGACTACGCGCGGCTCGGACTGCTCGACGCGACCCACCTCCGGTTCTTCACCTGGGACACGCTGCGAACCCTTCTGCAGGACGCCGGCTTCGTGTCGGTCGAGGTCCGCCGGGCCCAGCTCCCGCTGTTCGGCACCGAGATCGAGCTCGACCCCGCGGCGTACGATCCGGCGGTGGTGGAGCAGGTCCGCAACGACGACGAGTCGACCACGTACCAGTTCGTGGTGCGGGCGGTGCCGGCCGACGAGCACGAAGAGCTCGCGCAGCTCGTCGCCCGGGCCGAGCAGGCCGAGGCCGACGTCAAGACGCTCAAGGCCGATCGAG
>JBBQFJ010000021.1:0-30468 GCA_038321755.1 Acidimicrobiia bacterium
ACCGCATCGGTGCAGGTCGAGGTGGTCGCGGAGTAGCGCTCCGGTCCGCCCGATCGTCGGAACGAGCCAGCGCGAGGCCCCGCTGCGGCGGGGTCTCGGCGCGTCCGGAGACCGCCGACGGGGTAGCTGTCACACCCCCGTGCTGACATTGGCCACATGAGTCACAAGTTCTCCACAGGCCTGGGGATGACGGACCGGTTCTCCACACGCGTTCCACAGCGGTTCCACAAGGGAAATCGCAGTTGTAGGTCTGGTGATCCACAGGGCAGGTGTGTGCCTAATGGCGACCCGGTCGCCCGCGTGAACGTGCGGTGAACGCGGCGCCAACGAACGGTCACACCAGCACGGCCCCGAGACCGGTGGGCCCACAGGGAAGAAGGGTAGGCAGAGTGGTTCAGGCACTCGAGTCGGCACCCCGCAGAGCCGCGGGCCGTGTGCCACCGCACAACCTCGAAGCCGAGGAGTCGCTGCTCGGAGCCATGTTGCTCTCGCGCGATGCGATCAGCGCTGCGACCGAGGTTCGCGTCGAAGCGAGCGACTTCTACAAGCCGGCCCACACCCACATCTTCGAAGCGGTCATGTCGCTCTACGGCCAGGGGGAGCCGGTCGACCCCGTCACGGTGGCCGACGAGCTCCGCCGTGCCGAGCTGCTCGACGCGCTGGGCGGACGCCAGGCGCTGCTGCGCCTCCAGGCGCAGACGCCGGCGTCGGCCAACGCGGCGCACTACGCCAAGATCGTCAACGAGCTCGCGCTCCTCCGTCGGCTCATCGCGGTCGCAGGCGACATCGCGGAGATGGGGTACGACGACTCCGGCGAGGTGCAGGAGACGCTCGACCGCGCTGAGTCGCTCGTCTTCGAGGTCGCGGAGAAGCGCGTCTCCGACTCGATGGTCGGCGTCTCCGACGCGTTGCAGGAGACCCTGGACCAGCTCGAGGCGCTCTACGGATCGCAGGGCGAGATCACGGGCGTGCAGACCGGCTACACCGACCTCGACAGCCTCCTGCTCGGCCTCCAGCCATCGAACCTGCTCGTGCTCGCAGCTCGGCCGGGAGCCGGCAAGACCGCGTTCGCGCTGGGCGCGGCGGCGAACGTCGCGATGAGCGCGAGCCGGCCGGTGATGTTCTTCTCGATGGAGATGGGGACCCTCGAGCTCAGCAAGCGGCTCCTGTCCGGCGAGGCTCGCGTCGAGATGCGGCGGTTGCAGACCGGGAACATCCCCGAGGGCGACTGGACGAAGCTGTCACATGCGGTGGGCCGGCTGGCCGAGGCCCCGCTGTTCATCGACGACAACCCCCACTGCACGGTCATGGAGATGCGAGCCAAGGCCCGGAGGTTGAAGGCTCGCTACGGCGACCTGGGGCTGATCGTCATCGACTACCTCCAGCTGATGACGCCCAGCACGTCCAAGAAGACCGAGAACCGCCAGGTGGAGGTCGCGGAGATCTCACGCGGCCTGAAGATCCTCGCCCGCGAGCTCGACTGTCCCGTGATGGCGCTCTCGCAGCTGAACCGACAGCTCGAGTATCGCCAGGACAAGCGTCCGATGCTCGCCGACCTCCGCGAGTCGGGATCGTTGGAGCAGGACGCCGACGTCGTCATCTTCCTGTACCGCGATGAGATCTACAACCCGGAGTCCGAGCAGCGCGGCACTGCCGAGGTGATCGTCTCCAAGCACCGAAACGGACCGACCGGCGTCACCCGCCTCGCGTTCCTCGACCACTACGCCAAGTTCGCCAACATGGCGAGGGAGTAGGGCGCCAACATGGCGAGGGAGTAGGACGCCGACGAGGCTCCATGCGGAGGCATGGTCTTTACATGCGTGCGCATCCATCGTAGGGTGGCGCCATGAGCCCAACCGAGAGTCCAGCCAAGAGTCCAGCCAGGAGTCCAGCCAAGAGTGCAGACGGCAGCACCATCCAGGTCCGGCGGCCCACGGCCGCGCCGGCCGGCGAGACCGCGGCACCGAGCTTCACGCTCGGGAAGCCGATCGCCGGTCTCACCGTGGCCCTCCGCGAGGATCGGGCCTGGCGCTC
This sequence comes from Acidimicrobiia bacterium, assembly GCA_038321755.1. Taxonomy (GTDB): domain Bacteria; phylum Actinomycetota; class Acidimicrobiia; order IMCC26256; family PALSA-555; genus JALHSW01. Next base: position 2,035 of record JBBQFJ010000021.1, read on the forward strand.
CTGGCAGCTGATCGGCGACATCTGGGCGGAGTACCTCCGCCGCGACGGCGCCGAGGCGATCACGGTCGAGACCGGCGGACAGATCGGTCAGCCCGGCTCGGATGACCGGAAGCAGATCGACGACCTCGCACGCACGTCCGATGCCGGGATCGTCGGCCTCGGCACCTGCGGATCGTGCACGACCTACACGATCAAGGACGCGGTGGCGTTCGAAGAGCAGGAGCGGCCGGTGGTAGCGGTCGTCTGCGAAGAGTTCATCGTGCACGGGCAGAACGTCGCCCGGCATCTCGGCCACGGCGACCTCAAGATCCTCGTGCTGCCATACCCCCTCGAGGCTCGGCCCGAGGACGAGCTCCGCGCGATCGCGGATGAGTACTACCCCAAGATGCTCGAGCTCCTGGGGGCGTCCGGGTGACGCTCACCAGCGAAGCGGTCGAGGTCCCGGCCGATCCTCACGCGCAGTACGAGCGGGCTCGGGAAGAGCGGTGGAGCGACGGTGTCCCGCTGCTGCCGGCCACGGACGAGGTGGTCGAGGCGCTGCTCGCGAGCTCGCCGTATCCGGCGGATCACGCACTCTGCGTGCTGCCGCCGTGCAACGGCGTCGCGACGGTCGAGCTCGTCGCGATCAACGCGGCGATGGCCGGCGTCGAGCCGGCCGCGTTCCCGGTGGTGCTCGCGGCGCTCGAGGCGATCAGTGAGCCGGAGTGGAACGCCTTCGGTCTCACCACCACGACATCCAGCGTGTTCCCCATGCTCATCGTGAACGGCCCGTGCCGTGACGACCTGCAGATCGACTACCGGGCCGGTTGCATGGGCGGCGCCGCCGGTCGAGGGTCGATGACGATCGGGCGCGCGGTCTCGCTCTGCCTGCGCAACATCGGTGGCCAGCGCGCCGGCGAGACGACGAAGTCGGTCTTCGGCCAGCCCGCCCGGTTCGGCTTCTGCTTCGGTGAGTGGGAGGAGCGTTCCCCGTGGGCGCCGCTCTCCGTGCGCCGCGGCTTCTCGCCCGGCCAGGACGCCGTGACCGTGCACGGCGGCAAGGGCACCCAGCCGCTGGCCGACATCCACAACGACGACCCGCGCGACCTGCTGTACCTGATCGCCAAGAGCCTCGCCTACCCGCTTGCCAACCCGTTCCTCGGCAACGCGGAGAACGGTGAGATCGTGGTGGCGTTCAACCCGATGTGGGCGGAGCGCTTCGGCGAGGCGTTCCCCGACGTCGAGGATCTCCAGCAGTACCTTCGCGACAACGCCTACCAGCCGATCGACCTGTGGCCCGCGGAGAACGCCCGACTGCTCCGGGAGCACGGCCGGGTCGACGACGAAGGCCGGGTGCACCTCTTCGAACGGCCGGACCAGTTCGTGCCCATCGTCTGCGGCGGCCTCGGCAGCCTGCACGCGATCGGTCTGCCGAGCTTCGGCGAGAGCCAGCTCCAGACCAAGGCCGTGATCCGGCCTTGATCCGCTGGGAGGGCTGACATGGATCCTGAGCGCGTTGCGGTCGCGGTCGACGAGGTCGCCGGGTTCCTCCGCGCCGACGGTGGTGACCTCGTCCTCGTGGACGCCGACCCCGTGACCGCCCGCATCCGTCTCGCGGTGGTGCTCGACGGCGTGTCCTGCGACGACTGCGTGCTCCCGCCGAAGATGCTGCACGAGACGATCCAGCACGCGCTCTCGACTCGCGTCGTCGGCGAGTTCGAGCTCGTCCTCGACGACCCCCGTCAAGCGGACTAGCGGCGGTGGCCGACGTCGGCGCCGACGCGAACCGCGTCGACTCGCCGGAGCTCGACGCCTGGGCTGCGATCGTCACCGTCTACCAGTCGGTGCTGCACGACCTCGTCGCGTTGCTCGAGCGCGAGGTGGGGCTCGACTCGGGGGTCTTCTCGACCCTCGCGTACCTCGAGCGGGCGCGGCCTCCCCATCGCATTCGCATGAGTGAGCTGCAGCGGCTGCTGCATCCTCGGTACAGCCAACCGGGCTTCAGCCGACTGATCTCGCGCATGGAGGCCGATGGCCTGGTCGAACGAGCAGCGGACCCGGACGATGGCCGCGCCGTCCAGATCGTCACCACGCGCGCCGGGCGCACGCGCTACCGCCGAGCGCGCGAGGTCTATGCCCCAGAAGTCGAGCGACGCATCGGTCGGTACTTGAGCACCGACCAGTGCCGTGCCCTCGTCGCGCTGCTCGCGCCGTCGGATCCGTGAACGAGCTCGCACGCGACCTCGTGCAGGTCGCCGGCGTGCGGCGATGTCGTTGGGGTGCATCCACTCCCGACTACGCCGCGTATCACGACGATGAGTGGGGTCGACCGGTCGTCGACGACACCCTGCTCTACGAGAAGCTGTGTCTCGAGGGATTCCAGTCCGGGCTGGCGTGGATCACGATCCTCCGCAAGCGCGAGAGCTTTCGGGCCGCGTTCGCCGGGTTCGACATCTCAGCTGTTGCGCGGTTCGGCGAGCGCGACGTTCGGCGGCTGCTCGGCGACGCGGGGATCGTGCGACATCGGGGGAAGATCGAAGCCGCGATCTCGAACGCTCGCGCCGCACTCGGCGTCCAGGAGCAGCACGGTTCGCTCGCCGCCGTCATCTGGTCGTTCGAACCCTCTCGGCGCCGGCGGGCACCGCGCATGCTGGGCGACCTCCCGGCGCAGACGGAGGACTCGGCGGCCCTGAGCAAGCGGCTGCGCAGTCTGGGCTTTCGGTTCGTGGGCCCGACGACGATGTACGCGGCGATGCAGTCGCTGGGTCTCGTCAACGACCACCTCGTCGGCTGCTCCGCGCGCGGCCCGTGCACCCGAGCTCGCGGTGCGCTCACCGTCCCGACGGGCTGAGGAACGGCGAGCGCTCAGCAGCGACCGCCCCAGGGCTGGTTGCCACGCCGCGCGTAGAGGTCGCGCGCCATCTGGTCCTGGTCGCCGGCCGCGGCGGTGGCCGGGTCGACGCCGACGAGGTCCTGGCGTCCGGATGCTGCGGCATTCGAGTCCCAGGTTCGCTGATCGAACTGATACGCGCCTCGATACTTGCCGCCCGGGCTGACCGCTCCGTAGTTGCCGGTGCTCTCGATCGCGCGGGTGCACGCGAGGAACGCTTCGACGCTGCTGGAGCCGCTGCCGCCGCTCCCGCGGGACGCGCCGCCGCCACTCGCGTTGCTGCGCGCGGCGCTGGCGCGGAGGAACGCGGCGACCGCTTCTTGGCGCTGGTTCTCCTCGACGGCTCGGAGATAGCCGGCCCGAGCCTCGTTCTGGACCGCGACGACGGCGTAGCCCGTCTCCTGGACCGCAGCCGCCTGCCAGCCGAGGTCGTAGACGAACTGGGCGTCCCGAGACACTGCGGCACTGAGCACCTCCGCATAGAGCGCGGTCGTGTCGGCACCTCCGTCGCGACGGACGGAGTCGCGGCTCCGCGCGCCGGCGGAGGCGCCGGGAAGGACGGCGGCGGCCACGACGACCACCCCGAACACCACGGCGACGACCGCGCGCGATGCACCCGCGCGATAGCGACCGTGCGCCGACCTGCTCATCCGGCAATTGTCGCGCGCACCTGCCGCCCGGCCCAGTTGCATCTGACACCCCGTCAGATAGCCTCCCGCGGTCTCGGCTCCAGTCGGAAGGCACAGCCATGTTCGATCTCGTCCTCCGCGGTGGCACGGTCATCGACGGCACGGGTGCGCCCGGAGTCCTGGCCGACGTAGGTGTCCGCGACGGACGCGTGGTCGAGGTCGGCCGGCTCGGGGACGCCGCCGAGGCGATCATCGACATCGACGGGATGGTCGTCGTTCCGGGGTTCGTCGACCCGCACACCCACTACGACGCGCAGCTGTTCTGGGACCCGACGGCATCGCCGTCGAACCTGCACGGGGTCACCACGGTGATCGGTGGGAACTGTGGCTTCACGCTCGCCCCGCTCGATCCCGACGACGCCGACTATCTGCGGCGGATGATGGCCAAGGTCGAGGGCATGCCGCTCGAAGCGCTGGAGAACGGGGTCGAGTGGACCTGGCGTGACTTCGGTGAGTACCTGGAACGCGTCGAGGGCAAGGGACTCGGGGTCAACGCAGGGTTCCTCGTCGGACATTGCGCGTTGCGACGTCGCGTGATGGGGGCGGACGCCGTCGGGCAGGTCGCGACCGAGGAACAGGTCGACGAGATGCGTTCGCTGCTCGCGACCTCGCTGAAAGCCGGCGGGTTGGGCTTCTCGACCTCCCGTGCGTTCACCCACTCCGACGGTGACGGCGAGCCGGTGCCGTCGCGCCACGCCGCACCCGAGGAAGTGCTCGCGCTCTGCGAAGAGGTCGCCCACCACCCCGGAACGACGGTCGAGGCCATCACCGACGGGTGCCTGAACGGTTTCTCCGACGACGAGGTCGAGCTCTTCGCCCAGATGTCGTCCACCGCGCAGCGACCCCTCAACTGGAACGTCCTGACCGTCGACTCGACGAACCCCGCGGGAGTCGAGCACCAGCTCGCAGCCGCCGACCGCGCCGCTGAGATCGGCGGTCGCATCGTCGCGCTCACGATGCCGATCCTTGTCGGCATGAACATGAACTTCGCGAACCACTGCGCGCTCTTCCTGTTCCCCGGCTGGGGCGACGTGCTGCGCTTGCCGCGGGCCGAGGCGATGGCGAAGCTCCGCGACCCCGCGGTCCGGGCACGGCTCGACGAGCGCGCGCACTCCGACGAGGCAGGTGTGCTCCGCCGCCTCGCCGACTGGGGCAGCTACCGGATCGGCGACACGTTCTCCGACGAGAACGCTCCGCTCAGCGGTCGTACCGTGGCCGAGATCGCCGATGAGCGCGGGACCACTCCTTTCGACACGCTGCTCGACGTCGTGCTCACCGACGACCTCCGCACGATCCTCTGGCCGTCACCCACCGACGACGACCTCGCGAGCTGGCAGCTCCGGGCGAAGGTGTGGACCGACGAGCGCGTCCTCATCGGTGGATCCGATGCCGGCGCCCACCTCGATCGCATGTGCGGCGCGCCGTACCCGACGGCCTTCCTCGCCGATTGCTTCCGTGGGCGTCGGCTCCTCTCCCCGGAGCAGGCCGTCCGCCTGATGACGTCGGTGCCCGCCGACCTGTTCGGCCTCCGGCACCGCGGACGGGTCGAGGCCGGGTCGGTCGCGGACCTCGTGGTCATCGACCCGGCCACGGTCGATGCCGGCCCGATCCAGATGGTCGCCGATCTGCCCGGTGGCACGTCGCGGCTCGTCGCGGATTCGGTCGGGGTGCGCCACGTCTTCGTCTCCGGCGTCGAGACGGTGCGGGACGGTGTGGCCACCGGTGCGCTCCCCGGCCACGTGCTGCGGTCAGGCCGGGACACCGACACGGTGTCGATGGCGTGAACATCGACCGTCGAGCGCCTTCGCAAGGCGCGAAATCCACCACCTGACGGATTTCTTCCTTATCGTCGACGCAACCGCACCATCCAGGTAGCGGAGTCGAAGGGGGAAACCATGGCGATCCTCGCCATCGAGCTCATGGGTAGCACCTGGCGCTTCGTGTTCTACGCGATCGCGCTCATCGTCTTCATCGCCGGCGGCATCGGCATCAAGCCGGGCGGCGAGCGGGTCTCGCTCGTTGCCATCGGTCTGGCGATGGTCACCGTCCCGTTGTTCTGGGACAACCTCGCGACCCTCTGACCGGGCCGTAGGAACACGCGTTCTGACGTCGGCGGCGCGCGGGTTCGCCCGCGCGCCGCTCGTCAGAACAGCTTCATGTCGTCGGGCGCGCCTCCGCGCAGTTCCTCGAGATCGATCTCGATGCACTCCACCCCACGACTCTCCGCGTACACGCGGGCCTGTGGCTTGATGCGCGTCGCCACGAACATCCCGCGGGTGGGTGCGAGCGTCCCGTCACGGTCGAGCCGCTCCTGGTAGCGGAGCAGCTGGTCCACTCCCGCGATCTCGCCGACGCGCTTCACCTCGACGACCACCGCGCGACCCTCGCCATCGCGGCACAACAGATCGACCGGCCCCACGTCGGTCGGGTACTCACGGCGCACCAGCAGCAGGTCCTCGCGCAACGCCTGCACCCGAGCGGCCAACAGCTCCTGGAGCTCGGCCTCGACGCCGTCCTTCGCGAGACCGGGGTCCTCGCCGAGCTGGTACTCCTCGTCGAACAGCACCTCGTGCAGCTCGATGACGAGCTGCTCACCCTTCGGGTTCGCGACGGTGATCACCCCGTCCGCCTCCTGGATCGTGCACGGCGGGTTCATCCAGTTGAGCGGCTTGTAGGCCTTGGCGTCGGCGTGCACGGCGAGCGAGCCGTCAGCCTTGAAGAGGAGGAGCCGCGTCGCTCGGGGGAGCCGCGCACCCAGCCGTCCGGAGTACTCGACCGAACACTCTGCCACCACGAGACGCACGCCACGCGTTGTACCACGCGTGCCTAGGATGCGCCCCGATCGGACGTCGGACGCCCGGTCGACCGGTCGGCGAAGACCAGTCGGCGAACAGTGGTCGGGGAGGTCACGAATGCTCGCGGTGTACGGAAGCGATGCCTACAAGGTCGTGTTGGTGCTGCACATCCTGTGTGCGATCGTTGGGTTCGGCGCGGTGTTCCTGAACGCCCTCTACGGACAGCAGGCCAAGTCCCGCAAGGGGCCCGAGGGCCTGGCGATCGCCGAGGCGAACGAGCTCGTCTCGAAGGTCGGCGAGTACTTCATCATCGCGGTGTTCTTCCTCGGGATCGCGCTCGTGCTGATCGGCGACGACGTGTGGGGCTTCGGGCAGGTGTGGGTGTGGCTCTCGATCACCCTGTTCATCATCGCCCTGGGCATCTCGCAAGGGGTGCTCGCTCCACGCGTGCGCCGACTGATCGCTCTCCAGAGCGAGCTGGTGGGCGGTGGACCTCCGCCCTCCGACGCTCCGCCAGGGCCGCCGCCGCAGGTGCTCGAGATGGAGAAGATCGGCAAGCAGCTGGCGATCATCGGACCCACGCTGAACATCATGCTGATCGTGATCCTGACGCTGATGGTCTTCCAGCCGGGCGGTCCGTGATCCGACGCGACCGGACCCGACCCGTTCGGTGTCGACGCACGACCGTACGATGACCGCGTGGACTTCTACGGGGACGTGCTCCTCGAGCTCGTCACCGCGCTCGGCGCGGCCCTCTTCCTGGCGAACGCGTACGCGTTGATCCGTCGCAGCGCCGATCGTCGTCGCAGCGCGCGCGAAGCCGTGGCTCGGACGCGTCCCGGCAGCCCAGTGCGCAAGGAAGTGCTCGCGAGCCCGGGCAAGCTCGACCAGGCGCCGATCGGTCGGACGATCACCTTCATGCTCCTGGGACTCGTCGTCGCGATTTGGGGCGTCGCCTCGATGCTCACCTAGCGTGGCTGCATGACGACGAGCCCCACCGCTTCCAACACGTCCACCTCCTCCGCTACGTCCAGGCCGCGGCGCATCTGGGTCGCGCCGGTCCTCGACCTGCTCTGCATCGTCGGGTTCATCTTCGGCGGGGCCGGGCAGCACAACATCAACGAAGGAGCCAGCTGGTTCCTCATGGTGTTGTGGCCACTCGCGGTCGGTTGGTTCGGGGTCTCGCTCGTCACGAAGCTCTACACACGCCCGGATCGGGAATGGGTCCGCCTCGCGGCAACGCTCCTCGGCGGGATGCTCGTCGGCTCCGTGCTGCGGGGGACGTTCACCGATCGCCCGATGTTCTCGATCTTCACCGTCATCTACGTCGCGTGGATGATCCTCTGGGCCTTCGGCTGGCGGTTCGTCGCGATGCTCTGGAAGATGCGGCGCGACCGTCGGCAGCGGTTCGCCCGGGTCTAGGCCGGCGCTTCGACCTTCAGGGTCGGCCCGGCTTCGGGCAGCGAGTCGTAGAGGTCGGCGACGAGGTCACGCCTCACCGCCTGGTAGCCGGCGTCATCCCACAGGTTGCGCCATTGGTGCGGGTCTTCGTCGAGCCGGTAGAGCTCGCCCTCGCTGCCGTCGTAGTGGACGCCGCACGGCGCCAGCACCTGCTCACCCCACGACTCCTCGAGTCCATTCGGTTGGCCGTCGGTGCTCTCCTCATACGCGGTGCAGAGCCAGCCGTCGCGCACGATCGAACGGAGGTGCATGCCGTAGCCAGGGAACTGGCTGTCCCACTCGCACAGCGCGCGCTCGTGCACACCTTCACCATCGGCGTGGGGGAGCGGGTCGCCCTGCATCCAGTCGGCCGGCTCGATGCCCGCGATCGCACAGAAGGTCGGCGCGAGGTCGACCTGCCCGACCGGGTCGGTCACCGCGCCCGGCGTCACGCCGGCCGACGGTGCCGGCCGCCACACCATCGGCAGTCGCATGAGCGAGTCCGTGTGGTACGGACCCTTGTAGAGCAGGCCGTAGTCGCCTTGGAGCTCACCGTGATCGGTGGTGAAGATCACGTCGGTGTCGTCGAGCCAACCGCGCGCGCCGATCCGCTCCAGGACCCGTCCCGTCGCTTCGTCGATGAGCTCGTTCATCACGTGCACCTTGGCGGTGATCTCGCGGAGCTGGTCGTCGGAGAGCGTCGCCGGGTTGAAGAACATCGGGCCGCCCTCGGCGTTCAGGAACCGTCCTTCCCACCACGCGAGCCAGTGCGCCGGCTTCTGCTCGAGCACGGCGCGGATCGCGTCGGGGGATCCGGGGTGGCCGGCAGGGAGCTCGAGATCACGCCAGTCGACGCGGCCGAGCTCCGAAGCCGGGGGATCCCACGGGTGATGCGGATCGGGGAAGCTCATCCAACAGAACCAGTCGTCGTCGGCGTCGAGGGAGTCGAGCCAGGCGATCGTCCGGTCGGCGACCCAGTCGGTGTGGTACCAGCCGCGAGGGATCGGGTTGTTCTTCGTCTCGGGCGCCATCGTGTCGCCGCCCGGTTCCGCGCCGAGCAGCGGCGCGAAGCTCTCGAGGTGCTCGGGGTGGTTCGCCTCGAGCCACCGGCCGTAGTGCACGATCGAACGACCGCGGAACGAAGCGACGTGCGCGGCCTGCTCCGCGTGGTCGAAGCCGCGCCACGACCCGGTGTCGCCCCGCATCCACCGCGCGTTCTCCTCCCACTTCCCCTTCGGGTCGAAGGCCGGTTCGAAGTGGGCCTTGCCGAGGAGCGCGGTGCGGTAGCCGGCATGGTCGCGCAGGTACGCCGCAACGCTCGGCGCGTCGACCGGGAGCGGCACACCGTTCGCGACGACGCCGTGCGTGCGCACGTACTGCCCGGTCAGCATCGTGCAGCGCGCCGGCATGCAGACCGCGTTCTGGTTGTAGGCGCGTTCGTAGCGGATCCCTTGGGCGGCGAGTCCGTCGACGACCGGGGTTCGGGCGACCGCGCCACCGTTGCACCCGAGTGCGTCGTACCGCTGTTGGTCGGTCGTGACGAAGAGGATCTTCCGGCCCATGTGGCTCAGTCTGGTGAACGTCACCCGCCTTGTCGAAGTGGAGGGGGATGGTCTCCGGCGCGGCAACGGTGTGCCACGATCCCAGCGTGGCCAGCCCGGAGGCACGACGGAGCGGAGCCAAGCAGGTGGCGACCCAGAAACCCTCGGCCAAGAAGGCGACCCCGAAGAAGGCCGCGGTCAAGCAGCCCACCGCGAAGAAGGCCGCGCCGAAGAAGGCTCCGGTCAAGAAGGCCGCCGCGAAGAAGGCCTCGCCGAAGAAGGCCGCGCCGAAGAAGGCTCCGGTCAAGAAGGCCGCGCCGAAGAAGGCCGCGGTCAAGCAGCCCGCCGCGAAGAAGCCCGCGGCGAAAGCGGTGGCGACCGCTCCCACGCCTCCGACTTCGCCGACCACCACGGAGCGGCCGCGAGTGGCGCGAGCAGCACCGGCCGCGGTTCCCACGCCAACCCCGGCTCCGCCCACGGCTGGCGTCACGGCGGAGCAGCGACCCGAGGCGTCGAAAGCGCCGCCAGGCGCGACACCCCGCCGAGGGCGCCGAGGCTTGGTGATGGGCTTCGCGGCTGCGCTCGCCGCCGCGGTGATCGTCGCGTTGCTGCTCGTCACCGGCGGGAGCGACTCGGCCGAGACGAAGCACACGGCCAGCCCAACACCGTCCGCAACGCGGCCGCCTGCGAGCACCGTCCCGACCTCCCGTGTTCCGACGTCCTCGGTGCCTCCGACGACGGCACCGTCGACCACCACCGTCGGGATCTCCGTCGCTGGGAACGAGCTCCAAGGGGCCGAGATCGCAGGCGGGCAATCCGTCGAGCTCACCGCCGCAGGCTTTCGTGCGTCGTCACCGGTCACCATCACGTTGCGATCGACACCTCGCGTGCTGGGCGTCGTGGATGCCGGCGCCAGCGGTGCGATCCGCCTCACGGTCGACATCCCGGCTGACACCGCAGGCGGCACCCATGTCATCGAGGCGAGCGGCGCTGGTGCCGATGGGTCGCCGCGCGTCATCTCGCGCACGATCACGGTCGTGGACGCCCTTGCCTATACGGGCACCAGGCATCCCCGTGCGTACGGCGTCGTCGCGCTCGGCCTGATGCTGATCGGCTTCGTGTTGGTGATGCTGGCGCGCCCGCGTCGCCGTGCGTTGTTCTGAGCCTGAGGAGACGATCCGGTGGGCCATCTCGATCCGACCGACGAGCAGATCATTGCGCTCGCGACGAGTGATGTCGCGACACCGATCGTGATGCTGAACCTCAATCGCTATCGCGACCGTGCGGCCTACGAGACCCCGGGCCCCGATGACGACGTCAGCGGGCGCGAGGCGTACCAGCGCTACGGCGCGGTGGCGTTGCGCGCGATGGCGGAGGTCGGCGGTCGACTGCTCTGGGGACTCCCGATCGAGGCGGTCGCGATCGGGTGTGACCACGAGGCCTACGACGAGGTGCTCGCCGTCTGGTACCCGAACCGAGCGGCGTTCGTCGAGATGATCGGGCTCGGCTGGTACCGGGACGCGCTCGTGCACCGGAACGCGGCGTTGGAGCAAGCGACCGTGCTCGCCTGCACCGGCCCCCTCACGCCCGAGCTCGTCACGCCCGGCGACGGTGGGTGAGCGAACCGCCCGAGATCGTCGACAAACCCGTCGGATGAGGTCGCGCAACGCGGGACGATCAACGCCCTAGGTGCATGGAGTGGAGCGGGTGACGGGAATCGAACCCGCGTTCTCAGCTTGGGAAGCTGATGTTCTACCTCTGAACTACACCCGCGAGCGGCGGTGATCGTATCGGGCGATCGCGAGCGATCGCTACGCGTCGGGCTCGGGCGCCGATCCCTCGGCCCGGTCGATCCTCCAGCGGTTCCAAGGCCACATGCCGTCGATCTCCACCTCGAGGGAGAAGCTCAGCAGGATCCGGATGAGGACGATCAACCCCAACACCCCGACGCTCTCGATCGACGGGTCCACGACGATCGTGCGGATGATGTCGGCGATGATCAGGACCTCGAGGCCGAGGAGGATGACCCGACCGAGGTCCTGGCGGAGCGCGACGTACGCCGCACCCCGCCCGGCACCGAGGCGCCGCACGTACAGGACAAGGGCGATCAGCCCGCCGACGACCATGATCGCGGCGCCGACCGCCTCGATCACCTTCACGAGATCCGAGATGATGTCGTCGTAGGCCACGGGCGAACGCTACGCGGTCCGGCGGAGGACACGCCGATAGGCTCGCCGCCCGTGATCCTGTCGGACGTCACCATCAACGAAGAGCTCGCGGCCGGTCGCATCATCATCGACCCGCTGGGCCCGAAGTCGGTCCAGCCATCCTCCGTCGACCTGCGCGTGGACCGGCTCTTCCGCGTCTTCCGGAACGACACGACGCCGTTCATCGACCCGAAGCAGCCGCAGGAGGACCTCACCGAGCTGGTCGAGGTCGAGGAGGGCAAGGCCTTCATCCTCCACCCGGGAGAGTTCGTGCTCGGGAGCACGCTCGAGCGGGTGGCGCTGCCGAACGACCTCGTCGCCCGCCTCGAGGGAAAGTCGAGCCTGGGCCGTCTGGGCCTGCTCATCCACAGCACCGCGGGGTGCGTCGACGCCGGGTGGGACGGGCACCTCACCCTCGAACTGTCGAACGTCGCGACCCTGCCGATCGCGCTGTACCCGGAGATGAAGATCGGCCAGATCTCGTTCCTCCGGATGACGACGGCGGCGGAGCACCCGTACGGCTCGGGCAGCACCGGCTCGAAGTACCAGGGTCAACGCGGGCCGACACCGTCGCGCTCGTACCTCAACTTCCAGCAGGACGACTGACGCATGGACGCAACCACCTGCACCGAGCGCACCGAGACCGCGATCGTGTCGGTCGGAGGTGGGTTCATGCTCGACGCGGCGACGACCGCACGAGGAGAGAAGTTCGGTCTCGACTTCGGCGAGTTCTACGGACTCGGCCGTGGCGGTGTCCTCGGGCGGGTCGACGCCGACGTCGTGGCGTCCGCGTTCGTGTTCTTCAACCCCGCGATCGTTCGAGCGATCTGGGAGTCCGCGATCTCCAAGCGTGAGCCCGCGGCCGCAGCAGCCGCGTACGCGGACGCGTGCCAGGCGTGGGGTCGCGACCGGATCGGCGGTGCCGCAGGCCTCGAGGAGGTCGCGCCGCTCCTCGATCGAGTGGTCGCGAGCGCGTCGCCGATCGGAGCGCCGCTGTTCGCGGGATGGCGCGCGATGCCGTTGCCCGACGACGCGCCGGGGCGCGTGATGCAGCAGCTCCACGTGCTGCGTGAGCTGCGCGGCGGACTCCACGGTGCGGCGGTCCTCGCGGCCGGGTTGTCGCCGCTCGAGGCGCTCATCGTGAACTCTCCCGATCAAGTTGCCCTGTTCGGCTGGTCGGAGCCGCTCCCGGATCCCGAGCCGTGCCGGGCGACGTACGCCGACGCGCGCGCGACTACGAGCCGACTCGTGGCCGTCGCGTTCGACGTGCTGAGCGACTCGGAGCGCGACCAGGTGTGCGACGTGCTTGCAGGCGTCCAGGCTGCCGCGGGGGTCTGAACGCCCCGGCGTCGCTCAGCGGGCGGCGCGGAACTCGATGAACTCGCGCACCGGTTGATCCGTCACCCGGACCGGCCCGCTGAACGGGTAGTCCATGCTCACCACCAACGCGAGCGTCAACCAGATGACGAGCGCGAGTGACGACAGGATGAAGAGGTGCGATCGTCGGTGCTGCGTGTCGAGCATCGTGGCGATGGCCATCACGGTGAACCCGATCACGAACAGCAGCCCGAGGAGCGAGTCGGGGATCGTCTCCTTCGCCGAAGAGATCAGCGACTCGCGGCTGCGCACGACCGCATCGAGCGCAGTGACAGTCGCCTGGAACGCAACGCGGTCGCTTTCGTCGATGGGCTTCACCTGCTGCACGACTCGGAAGAGCGCTTCGAGCTTGATGTCCGCGGGTTGACTCGGGCGGCCGGTCTCCTCGAGCTCCGGGAGGCCGTGGTCGACGACGGCACGTGCGTACGCGAGCGCCGCATCCCGGATCGCCTGTCCTTCGGTGTCGGGCAGCGCTCGGCTGTTGGCGACGACGACAGACAGCTCGGCGGCCTTGTCGCTCAGCTCGGACTGCACGTCGCGGATCTGGCCGTAGGCGTCGACGATGACGAACGCGATCAGGATCGCGTAGATCGTCGCGGTGACCTGGAGAGTGACGGACGCGGTCGAGTTGGCCCGCTCGCGGGTCTCCGGTGCGACGAGGCGCCGCATGATGACGTCGAACAGAAGTGTGAGCGCGATGCCCAAGACCGCGAAGAGCGGGAAGAGGATGATCGCCGGGAGCGAGCTGAGGTCCCGGAGCATGCGGTGTGGACCGGCCCTCGCCCTTAGATGCCGGGGGTGAAGCGCGCGGTGACGGGAGCCGGAGCGACGTCGGCCCCCTCGACCGCCTCGAGGAGGACCTCGGCGATGTCCTGCACCGACACGTCGTCGCGGCCCTTGCCCTTGACGCCGTCCTCCATCATCACGAAGCAGAACGGGCAGGCCACGGCGATGCGGGACGCGCCGGTCGCGAGCGCCTCCTCGGAGCGCTCGTCGTTCACCTTCTTGCCGATGCTCTCTTCCATCCACATGCGCGCGCCGCCGGCGCCGCAGCACATTCCCTGCGTGCCGTTGCGCGGCATCTCGACGATGTCGATGCCGGCCAGCGAACCGATGACCTTGCGGGGTGCGAGGTACACGTCGTTGTGGCGACCGAGGTAGCAGGAGTCGTGGTACGTGACGCGCTCGTCGAGCGAAGCACCCTGCATGTTGAGGCGCCCGTCGTCGATGAGCTCCATGAGGAGCTGCGAGTGGTGGACGACCTCGAAGGTGCCGCCGTACTGCGGATACTCGTTCTTCATCGTGTTGAAGCAGTGCGGGCACTGCGTGACGATCTTGGTGACGCCCATCCCGTTGAGGGCCTCGATGTTCTGCATCGCGAGCATCTGGAACAGGTACTCGTTGCCCGATCGGCGAGCCGGATCGCCGGTGCAGAGCTCGCTCGGCCCGAGGATCGCGAAGTCGATGCCCGCGCGCTGGAGCAGCTTCGCGACGGCGCGGCTCGTCTTCTTGTTGCGGTCGTCGAAGCTCCCGGCGCAGCCGACCCAGTAGAGGTACTCGTGGCCGAGCACGCCCGAGCCGTCGACGATGTCGATGCCCTCGAGGTCCTTGGCCCAGTCGGCCCGCTCACCCTGGTTCATTCCGTACACGTTCGAGGTGTTCTCCATCGACCGGTACGTGTTGCCGAGCTCGACGGGGAAGTCACTCTCCATGAGGGACAGGTACCGGCGCATGTCGAGGATCTTGTCGAGGATCTCGATGTTCACCGGGCAGATCTCGTCGCACGCCTTGCACGTCGTGCAGGCCCACAGCTCTTCGGAGGTGATGCGCTCGAACACCGAGTTGGCGGAGATCGAGATGTCGGAGTCGAGGCTCACCGGCGGCGACACCTTCGGGTCGCCGGTGGCGGTCATGACCTCGCCGACCTTCAGCACGATCTCCCGCGGGTCGAGCGGCTTGCCCGTGGCGTGTGCGGGGCAGACCGACGTGCAGCGGCCACAGACCGTGCAGGCGTCTGTGTCGAAGAGCTGCTTCCAGGTGAAGTCCTCGATGGTGACCGCGCCGAACGTGTCGAGCTCGGTCTCCATGAGGTTGGGCAGCGGCTTCATCGCGCCCTTGGGTCGGTCCTTGTCGCCGAGGTACATGTTCATCGGCGAGGTGATCATGTGCCGGAGCTTGGTGGTGGGGAGGATGATCAGGAACGCGACGAACGCGGCGAAGTGCACGAGCCACATCCCTCGGTGCACGTCAGAGAGCGTGCCGGCGTCCCAGCCCTCGAAGAGCTGCCCGATCGGGTACCCCACCAGGGACCAGCGCTCGATCGACGGCGTGCCCTCGAGCGCGAGGCGGAAGCCCTCCGTGAGGAACCCGGTGAGGCCGATGACGAGGAAGGTGCCGAGCACGATGGCATCCTCGGGCTTGGTCTTGATGCGGATGCGGTACGGACGCTGGACGTAGCGCCGCACGATCGCCCAGAGGATTCCGACGACGAAGATCACACCGAAGATGTCGGCGGTCGCTGCGTACGCTTGGTACACCTTGCCGTGCAGGAACTTCAGGTTGTCCGGGAGCTGGTGGTCGATCTCCAGGATGACCGTCGCCGCGAACAGCACCAGGAACCCGAAGTAGATGAACGAGTGCATGACGCCAGCGGCCGGGTCACGCAGGAGCGTCTGCATCCACACGCCGCTGCGGAAGTCGCGGAGCCGACGGTGCGCGTTCTTCTTGGTGGTGCTGCGGTCGTCCGGCTTCCCCCGCTCGTAGTTCTGCACTCGCTGCGCGACCAGCCACGCGCACAGGAAGAGGGCGACTGGGGCCACCGCGTAGAACATCCAGTAGATCGGGTCGGGGATGTCGACGAAGACCTCGCGACTGATCGGCGAGAACTCGTGCCACTCCGTGATTCGGGGGACGATCCCCGAGACGATCGTGCCGAGCGCCATGAGGACGCCGATGGCGAGGACGACTTGATGCGGCTTGATCCGGATCTTTCGCACGGGGCTGAAACTAGCCCCGGGCCGGCCTATTGGACGGTCTTGGCGTCGTTGTCGCGCAACCGTCGCGCGAGCCCGGCGAGAAGCTTGTGGGCGAAGCCAGGCACCTCGTCGATCAGTGCCGAGAACTCGCGCTGGCCGAGGACGACCAGCTCCATCGGCGTCTCGGCGGTGATCGTGGCGTTGCGGGGCGCGCGGTCGAGCAGCGCGAGGTCGCCGAAGAAGTCACCGGCACCGAGCTTCGCGACCTCGAGCCCGTGGCGCGCGACCGAGGCGGAGCCTTCGATGATCACGAAGAACTCGGCGCCGGCCGCACCCTCGCTGACCAGGACCTTGCCGGCCTCGACCTTGATGTCCTCGGCCCGCTTCGCGACGAGCGCGAGATCCTTCTTGGAGCACGCCGAGAACAGCGGCACCGAGACCAGCACATCAGCAAACGCATCCCGCTTCGCCATGCGGGCAATGTAGCGATCTCAGCGCCGCTGCGCTGCCTCCCGGATCAGCAACGAGGGGAAGGGACGAGGGGAATAGAAGGCCCCGGGGCAAAGTTGATACCTTCGCACTCAACATTCACCACAAGATTCGACGCAAGATCTCAGCCCCGGATCCGCCAGGCAAGAGGAGTCCTTTGATGAGCAAGGCCGTCGGCATCGACCTCGGCACCACCAACTCGGTCGTCTCCACCCTGGAGGCGGGCGAGCCCACGGTGATCCCCAACGCAGAAGGCGCCCGCACGACCCCCTCGGTCGTCGCGTTCTCCAAGACCGGCGAGGTGCTGGTCGGAGAGGTCGCCAAACGACAGGCGATCACGAACCCGGACCGGACCATCCGATCGGTCAAGCGCCACATGGGCACCAAGTGGTCGATCGACATCGATGGCAAGGAGTACACGTCGCAGGAGATCTCGGCCCGCATCCTGCAGAAGCTCAAGCGCGACGCCGAGGCCTACTTGGGCGACAGCGTCACCGAGGCCGTGGTCACCGTCCCGGCCTACTTCGACGACGCCCAGCGCCAAGCCACCAAGGAGGCGGGCGAGATCGCCGGTCTCAACGTGCTGCGCATCATCAACGAACCGACTGCGGCCGCGTTGGCCTACGGCCTCGACAAGGAGCAGGAGCTCACGATCCTGGTCTTCGACCTCTGTGGGGGCACCTTCGACGTGTCCGTGCTCGAGCTCGGTGACGGCGTCTTCGAGGTCAAGTCGACGGCCGGGAACACGAACCTGGGTGGTGACGACTGGGACCAGCGGGTCATCGACTGGATGGTCAGCGAGTTCAAGAACGCCCACGGCGTCGACCTCGGGGCCGACAAGATGGCGACGCAGCGCCTGAAGGAGGCCGGCGAGAAGGCGAAGATCGAGCTCTCCGCACTCCAGGAGACCTCCATCAACCTGCCGTTCATCACCGCGACCGCGGACGGACCGCTCCACCTCGAGCTCACGCTCTCCCGCGCGAAGTTCCAGGAGATCACGGCCGACCTGCTCGAGGCGTGCAAGGGCCCGGTGGAGCAGGCGATCAACGACGCCAGCCTCACCAAGGACAAGATCAGCCGCGTCATCCTCGTCGGTGGCTCGACCCGCATGTCGGCCGTGCAGGATCTGGTGAAGGACCTCACCGGCCAAGAGGGCGACAAGGGCGTCAACCCCGACGAAGCCGTGGCGGTCGGCGCGGCGATCCAGGCGGGCGTGTTGAAGGGCGACGTCAAGGACGTGCTGCTCCTCGACGTGACACCGCTCTCGCTCGGCATCGAGACGAAGGGTCAGATCATGACCCGACTGATCGACCGCAACACGACGATCCCGACGAAGCGCTCCGAGGTCTTCACGACCGCGGACGACAACCAGCCCAGCGTCGAGATCAAGGTGCTCCAGGGTGAGAGCGACATGGCGTACCGCAACAACCTGCTCGGGACGTTCCAGCTCGTCGGCCTCCCGCCGGCGCCGCGTGGCGTGCCCCAGGTGGAGGTCACCTTCGACATCGATGCGAACGGGATCGTGCACGTGTCCGCCAAGGACCTCGGCACGGGCCAGGAGCAGCAGATGACGATCACCGGCGGGACCGCCCTGAACAAGGACGAGATCGAGCGGATGATGAAGGAGGCCGAGGCGCACGCCGAGGAGGACAAGCAGCGGCGCGACGTCGCCGAGGTGCGCAACAACGCGGATGCGCTCGTGTACCAGACCGAGAAGCTCATCAAGGACCAGGCCGAGAAGATCGCCGACGATGATCGGGAGAAGATCGAGGCAGCCATCGGTGAGTTGAAGGAAGCGTTGGCGGGCGAGGACGTCGAGGCCATCAAGGCCAAGCACGACGGACTCGTGCAGGCGAGCCAGGAGTTCGCGCAGCGCCTCTACCAGGCGGCCCAGCAGCAGCAGGCTGCCGGCGGTGCTGGTGCGCCCGGCGGAGCTCCGGGTGCGGACGCCCCGTCCGACGACGAGGTCGCCGACGCGGAGATCGTCGACGAAGGTGACGTGGGCGAAGAGCAGTCCGCATGAGCGACGAAGGAGCGGGCGCGGCATCGGAGTCCTCGGACCCCGGTGCCGCGACGCCCGAGCCGGATGCGCGCGTCGCGGACGCCCAGGTGCCGGAGGGTCGTGTGACCGACGAGGAGCTCGCGGAGCTGCTCGACGGCGGATCCGCCTCGGAGCCCGAGGCCGGCGACGTCGAGCGTGACCTGCGCGAGGCCGCGCAGCGCGTACAGGCCGACTTCGAGAACTACCGCAAGCGCGTGCTGCGAGAGCAGACGGCGATCGTCGAGCGCGCGACCGAAGGACTGATCGAGCAGCTCCTCCCCGTGCTCGACAGCTTCGAGCTCGCGCTCGGCACGCTGGACGACCTCGAACCCAAGGTTCGCAAGGGGGTCGAGCTCGTCTACGCGGAGCTGCTCGGCACGCTCGAGCGCGCCGGGCTGGAACGGATCGAGACCGACGGCGCGCCCTTCGATCCGAACGTGCACGAAGCAGTGCTCAGTGAGGACGGTGACGGCGAGCCCGTCGTCGCCGAGACCATGCGGGGTGGCTACCGCCTCAAGGGGAAGGTGTTGCGCCCGGCGATGGTGAAGGTCGCCAGGTAGCGAGCAGACGATGGCACCGCAACGAGAGTGGTTCGAGAAGGACTACTACGCCGTGCTCGGCGTGGGGTCCGACGCGACCGACAAAGACATCCAGAAGGCGTATCGGAAGCTCGCGAAGCAGTACCACCCCGACGCGAACCCCGGCGACACCGCCGCGGAGGAGCGGTTCAAGGAGGTGTCTGCCGCGCACGAGGTGCTGGGCGACTCCGAGAAGCGCTCGGAGTACGACCACACCCGTGAGATGGTCGCCAACGGCGCCGGTCCCGGCGGTGGCGGGTTCGGAGGTGCTGGGTTCGGAGGCGGGGGCTTCGAGAACGCCAACTTCCAGTTCGACGACGGCGGCGGGCTCGGCGACCTGTTCGGCAACCTCTTCGGGAACGCCGGTGGCGGTGGCGGTGGCGGCTTCGGTCGTCGCGGTCGCGCCCGTGGCGGTACGGCGGGGCCGGTCCGCGGCCAGGACCTCGAGACCGAGCTGCGCCTCGACTTCCTCGACGCCGTGCACGGCGTCACCACGACGGTGAACGTCACGTCCGACGCGCCGTGCTCGGTGTGCGGTGGATCGGGCGCGGAGCCGGGCACGTTCCCCGAGACCTGTCCGACCTGTCAGGGGACCGGGGCGGTCGCGGTCGACCAGGGTCCGTTCTCGTTCTCGCAGGTCTGCCCGACGTGCGGTGGTCGCGGGCAGGTGATCCCGCACAAGTGCAAGAAGTGCCGCAGCACCGGGGTGGAACGGCGCAAGCGCGAGGTGAAGGTTCGGATCCCGGTCGGCGTGAAGAACGGACAGCGGATCCGCGTGAAGGGTCGTGGCGGGGCCGGCCGCAACGGGGGACCGCCGGGTGACCTGTTCGTCGTGGTCCACGTGCGTGAGGACTCGCTCTTCGGTCGGTCCGGGAAGACCAACCTCACGATCAAGGTCCCGATCACGTTCGCCGAGGCGACGCTCGGCGCGCAGGTGAAGGTGCCAACGCTCGAAGCCCCGGTGACCGTGAAGGTCCCCGCGGGCACCCAGCACGGGAAGACGGTGAAGGTGCGCGGTCGCGGCATCGTGCCGACCAAGGGCGATCCTGGCGATCTCCTGGTGACCTTCGAGATCGTGGTGCCGTCGAAGCTCGACGCGGACGCGCGCGCAGCCGTCGAGGCGCTGGCTGAGCAGCTGCCGGAGAACCCGAGAGAGCACCTGGGGGTCTGACCGTGGCCGACCGGACTGAGCAGGAGCGCGCGCTGTACATCATCTCGGTCGCGGCGGACCTCGCGGGGGTGCACGCGCAGACCTTGCGCATCTACGAGCGCAAGGGTCTGATCGAACCGGCGCGCACGCAGGGCGGGAGCCGTCGCTACTCCGACCGTGACATCTCGCTGCTACGCCGTATCCAGGAGCTGACCAACGAGGGAGTGAGCCTCGTCGGCGTGCGCAAGGTGCTCGAGCTCGAGGACGAGCTCGCCCGGGCGCGCGCCCACAACGACGAGCTGCGCCGTGCCCTCGAACGTGCGGGCCAGCAGCTCGTCGACGCCGTGGAGCAGGTTCGCCGCGAGCATCGCCGCGACCTCGTGCCCGTCGAGAAGGCCGCCGTCCGTCACCGCTGAGGGCGGCGCGACCGGGACGCTTCGCTCAGGTCGCCTGCACCGAGTCGAGGAACTGCTGGACCGAGGCGGGGCTGGGCGCCGTGCGCGGCTCGCGCTCCGTCACCGTGATCGTGAGCGGACGACCCGCCGTCGTCCGGCCGACGTACTGGTCGATGCGCGTCTCGGGAACGGTCGGATCGATGAAGCGGAATCGGAGCCCCGCCGCGCCTGCGATGCGCGTGCGCCCCGCTTCCTGGAGTCGAACCGCGGGGAGCTCTTGTTGCAGCTTCTCGGTGAGCTGATCGGCAAGCGTGTGCAGCTCTGGCAACGCGGCGGCGGTGTCGCCGACGTTCACCGAGACCGTGTTGGTCTCCGTGGTCGGAGCCCCGGGGGCGCCGATCGCGAAGCGGATGCCGGTGCCGTGGTCTCGCTCGATCACGCGCCAGCTCTCCGGGTACTGGAGTGTGAACCCCGCGTCACTGTCGCGATGGGTCACGGCGCTGTTCAAAGAGGGCCGTTGCTCGCCACCGCCGGACACGATGTCGGCGCCGGCGATCGCGCCACCGACGAGCAGCACCAGGGCTGCGGCGAAGGCGAGCACCTCGAGCCGGCGTCGACCGCGACGGGCCGGGGCGGTACGACCCTCCTTCGGGGTTGGCGTCGTCGCCGCATCGGGCATCGGCGCGACGGGCGAGTCCACCGGTCCGAACGCGATCACCATCGGGTCGGCGTCGAACGGCGCGGCCGGCATCGGGACCGTGGCATCGGTCGGTGTCGGAGCGAGGGCCGATTCGATGGTGGGCGGGACGATCGGGGGTGGAGCGAGTCGGTACAGCCAGGGGATCCAGGAGATGCCCTCGGGCAGCTCGCTCAGGAACCCGCCGCTCGCCGCCGCCTCGGTGACCTCGGTCGAGGCCGCGGGGTTGTGCACTCGAGCGCTCCAGCGTGCGCCGGTCCACCAGCGTTGCCGGGTCGCCTCGAAGAAGGGCGCGAGAGGATCGGGGTACCAGCCGGCGGGATGCCTGCCGTCCACCTCCTGGACCTCATTTGCCACTTCTGTCACACCCATCACTCCAGCGACCGGACACCAGGATCGCGCGTTCTCATGTCGTCGGCCAGGGGCAGGTTCTCCTTGACCGCTCCGCCGGGAATCGGGAAGATCAAAGTTGATATCGGTGTTGTCAACTTCGAACGGTACCCACCGGTGGCCGAGCTGGAGCACCGATCCGACGCAAAGGGATGCATGGCGATCGACCCGAACAAGTTCACCCGCAAGACCGGGGAGGCCCTCCAGGCCGCCCAGTCGCTCGCGAGCGAGCGCAACCAGTCCCAGGTCACCCCGGAGCACCTCCTCGCGGCGCTCCTCGTCCAGCCCGAGAGCGTGGTCCTGCCCGTCCTCGAGCGTCTCGGCGTCGCACCGAAGGCGCTGGTCGATCGAGTCGACGAAGCGATCGAGCGGCTGCCCAAGGTCTACGGACCGACGACCCAGACGCCGCAGCTCTCGCCCGACGCGTTCAAGGTGCTCGAGGCGGCCGACGGCCAGCGCAGCGACCTGGGTGACGACTACCTCTCCACCGAGCACGCGCTCCTCGCTATGAGCGAGGTCGCCGGCGGCGTCGGCGACCTCCTCCGGGCGGTCGGGGTCACCCACGAGGCGCTGCTCGGCGCCCTCCAGCAGGTGCGTGGGAGCCACCGCGTCACCAGCGAGAATTCGGAAGACCAGTACCAGGCGCTGGAGCGCTTCGGTCGCGACCTCACCGAGGACGCCCGTAAGGGGAACCTCGACCCGGTGATCGGGCGTGACGAGGAGATCCGCCGCGTCATCCAGGTGCTCTCGCGTCGGACGAAGAACAACCCCGTCCTCATCGGTGAGCCGGGCGTCGGCAAGACAGCCATTGCCGAGGGCCTCGCGCGCCGCATCGTCGAGGGCGACGTGCCCGAAGGTCTGCGCGACAAGCGGCTGATCTCGCTCGACATCGGGGCGATGGTCGCCGGCGCGAAGTATCGCGGCGAGTTCGAGGATCGGATGAAGGCGGTGCTCAAGGAGATCGTCGACTCCGACGGCGAGGTCGTCACGTTCATCGACGAGCTGCACACGATCGTCGGCGCGGGCGGTGCCGAGGGTGCGGTCGACGCCGGCAACATGATCAAGCCGATGCTGGCGCGTGGCGAGCTGCGCATGATCGGGGCGACGACGCTCGACGAGTTCCGCAAGTACATCGAGAAGGACCCCGCGCTCGAACGCCGCTTCCAGCAGGTCTACGTGGGTGAGCCGTCCGTCGAGGACACGGTCGCGATCCTCCGCGGGCTCAAGGAGCGGTACGAGGTGCACCACGGCGTGCGCATCAAGGACGCGGCGCTGGTTGCGGCCGCGACGCTCTCGGACCGCTACATCTCCGGTCGGCAGCTCCCGGACAAGGCGATCGACCTGATCGACGAGTCTGCCGCGCGCCTGCGCATCGAGATCGACTCGATGCCGATGGAGATCGACGTCGTCGAACGGCGGATCCGTCAGCTCGAGATCGAGAAGGCCGCGCTCGCGAAGGAGACCGACGAGGCATCGAAGGGGCGCCTCGCGGTGATCGAAGCGGAGCTCGCCGAGCTCTCGGAGGAGCGGGACGCGAAGGTCGCTCGTTGGCAGAACGAGCGTGACGCGATCGCCGAGGTCCGCGACCTGAAGGGTCGGCTGGAGGCCGCACGCACTGATGCCGAGAAGGCCGAGCGCGAGGGCGACCTCGAGCAGGCCGCGCAGCTCCGCTACGGCACGATGCGCGAGCTCGAGTCCGAGATCGAGGAGAAGTCCCGTCGCCTCAACGAGCTCCAGGGCGACGAGCACATGCTGAAGGAAGAGGTCGACGAGGAGGACGTCGCGGAGATCGTCGCGAAGTGGACTGGCGTCCCGGTCAGCCGTCTGCTCGAAGGCGAGATGGAAAAGCTCGTGCGGATGGAAGACGTCCTCCACGGGCGCGTGGTCGGGCAGGAGCAGGCGGTGACCGCGGTCGCGAACGCGATCCGTCGTTCGCGTGCCGGGCTGTCGGATCCCGACCAGCCCATCGGGTCGTTCCTGTTCCTCGGACCGACAGGTGTCGGCAAGACGGAGCTGGCCCGCACGCTCGCCGACTTCCTCTTCGACGACGAGAAGGCCATGGTCCGGATCGACATGAGCGAGTACATGGAGAAGCACTCCGTGTCGCGCCTCCTTGGCGCGCCTCCCGGGTACGTCGGCTACGACGAGGGCGGTCAGCTGACCGAAGCGGTTCGCCGACGTCCCTACGCGGTCGTGCTGCTCGACGAGGTCGAGAAGGCCCATCCCGACGTGTTCAACGTGCTGTTGCAGCTCCTCGACGACGGTCGGTTGACCGACGGTCAGGGTCGCACCGTCGACTTCACGAACACCGTGCTGATCATGACGAGCAACCTCGGTGCCGGTGGTGACGAGTCGATCGTGATGGCTGCAGTGCGCAACCACTTCAAGCCGGAGTTCCTGAACCGCATCGACGAGATCGTGTTCTTCCATCGGCTCGACGAGCGGCACATCGAACGGATCGTGGGGATCCAGGTGGACCACCTCCGTGCCCGGCTCATGGACAGGAACCTCGGGCTCGAGCTCACGGAGGCGGCGCTCGCGCATGTCGCGAAGGTCGGGTACGACCCGGACTTCGGGGCCCGACCGCTCAAGCGGGTCATCCAGCGGGAGATCGCCGATCCGATCGCGCTCGGTGTGCTGAAGGGCGACTACGTCGACGGCGACGTCGTGCTCGTCGACGCCAGCGACGGGTCGTTGACCTTCGGCAAGAGCACGTCGGTCCACGCATAGCGCGAGAGCGGAGTCGATAGCCTCCGGCGATGCCGGACGAGGACATCAGCAACGCGGCGATCACCGACACCGAACGTTGGTTCGTCCGTCGTGGTCTGCCGCACTTCGTGTACCGGTTCTCGTCGTCCCGCGACGTCTGGGCGGCCGCGGTGCCAATCGTCGTCGCGCTCTTCGTGCTGGAGATCGCGGTGAACGCACCCGATCGGCGCTACCCGATCGTCGGGAGCATCGCGCTCGTCGTCGGTGGGATCGCCCTGCTCGTCGGGGTGTGGGCGGTGGCGAACCGCGTGCGCGGTCGGACCGCCCTCGCGCGCCCGACCCGGATCGGACCGGTCGAGGTGCTCCTCTTCGTCGTCGGCCCCGCGATCGTCCCGCTGGCCGCGAGCGGACAGTGGCGCACGGCGGTGGTCACGGTCGGGATCAACTTCGCCGTGCTCGGCCTCGCCTACCTCGAACGCCGGTACGCGATCGTCTCGCTCGCGCGCTGGGCGCTCGACCACTTCGCGCAGCAGCTCCGCACGGTGAGTGGCGTCCTCATGCGAGCGCTGCCGCTGCTCCTGCTCATCGTGGTCGTCGTCTTCTACACGACCGAACCGTGGCAGATCGCGCACACACTGAAGGGTCCGGTCCTCCTGCTCGGTGGGCTCGTCTTCGTGCTCCTTGCGATCGTCTTCGCCGCGATCCGGGCGCCGGCGCAGATCGGCGAGCTCGTCACGGCGGACGGGTGGCCCGACATCCGTGCACACGTGGTCGAGACGCCGGCGGTCGCGCTCGCGGCGTCGATCCCCGACGATGCTCCCGAGCCCCCGCCCCTCTCACGCGCCGAACGCCGGAACGCCCGCATGGTCGTCGTCGTGAGCGAAGGGACGCTCGTCACGATCGTCAGTGGCTCGCTCTTCCTCTTCTTCGTCCTCCTCGGCTTGCTCACCGTCCCGCCCGCCCTCGCCCACACCTGGATCGGTGGGGCCCCCGACGTCCTGTTCTCCTTCGAACTCCTGGGCCAACGCCTCGGGCTCACCGCTGAGCTGCTGAAGGTGTCGGGCTTCCTCGCCGCGTTCGCGGCGCTGCAGTTCACGGTGTCACTGCTGTCCGACGGCACGTACCAGGACGAGTTCCTCAGCAACCTGCGCGCCACGCTCCGCACCGCGTTCGCGGTTCGGGCGGTGTACCTCGTCGCGGTGCACGCCGACCCCGCCGTCCTGGACGAGGCGGACTAGGCGAGGACGTCCTTGCGTCGGAACCACCACCATGCGACCCCGCAGAACACGAGGACGAACGGGATCGGGAGCAGCAAGCCGGAGTACACGTCGTCGGGCACTCGGTTCGAGAAGAACAGGCCGGTCCAGGCGTCGAAGTACTTCAGCGGGAGGTAGTCGCGGATGCTCCCGAGCGAGTCGATCGCCTCCAGGATCTGCGACGTGATGCCGAGCCCGACTGCAGCGGCCGTCGCGCCGCCGGGTGAATCGGTCATGGTGGAGACCATGAAGCCGAACGCGACCACGCTGGTGAGCGACCAGGTGACGTAGCCCGTCGCCATCGCGGTGTGCAGGAGGAGGTTGCCGGCCGACTGATCGGTGAAGAACGCCTGGCCGTCGAGTCCGGTGAAGCCGAACGCGATGCCGCCGGCGACGGTCGCGGTGAGCACCAGTGCGACCGTGGTCGCGAGCGCGAGGGTCGCCGCGATGAGCAGCTTCGCCCCGAGCAGGCGACCGCGGGGGATCGGTCGGAGCAGCAGGTAACGGAGGTTCCCGGTGCTCGCCTCACCGGCGATCGCGTCCCCCGCGAACAGGGCGATCACGACCAGCAGCACCAGACGGCTGACGACGCGCAGGATCGCCGCCGGGAACAACAGACCGGTCTGGGTCGCGACGTAGAAGAACTGCCCGCCACCACGGCTGGGGTCCGGCGGGTTGGCCCACAGCGCGAGTGCGACGATCACCGGGATCGCCATGACGAAGCCGATGGCCACGTAGGTGCGCGGGCGACGCAGCGCCTTGGACCACTCGGTCCGGAGGAGGGCGATCACCGTGCGTGCTCTTCGCCGACCAGGCCGATGAACGCGTCCTCGAGTCCACGTCGTGCGGTGACGGTGCGGACACCGACGCCCGCGTGCACCAGCGCGGCGACGAGGGCGGGTCGGTCGATCCCGTCGAGCGCGAGGACCAGACCGTCCTGCTCGCCTTCGACGCTCGTGACACCCGCCAGATCGGCGAGCGCCGTTCGAGCGGCGGGGAGGTCGTCGACCTCGACGTAGACGGTCCGGTCGCTGTCGCCCATGAGCTGCGCGACGGTGCCGCTCGCGACGAGCTTGCCCCGGTCCATGACGACGAGGTGGCTGCAGGACTGTTCGACCTCGGCCAGGAGGTGGCTCGACAGCAGTACTGTCACGCCGCGCTCGGCGACCCGGTGGACCAGCCGACGGACCTCGCGGATCTCCTGAGGATCGAGGCCCGTCGTGGGTTCGTCGAGCACCAGCACGTCGGGGTTCCCCAGGAGGGCGCGAGCGATGCCGAGTCGTTGCTTCATGCCGTGCGAGTAGGTCTTCACCTTGCGCTCGACCGCGGTCCCGAGACCGGCGACCGCGAGCGCGTCGTCGACCGCGGCCTCGGACCAGTCGGGCCCCGCGGCCTCCCACCAGAGCCGCAGGTTCGTGATGCCCGAGAGATGGGGGACGAACGCAGCCCCCTCGATGAGGCTGCCGACGCGTGCGAGCTCGGGGAGCCCGGGACGGACGGTCGTGTCGAACAGCGCGGCATCGCCCGAGGTCGGTCGGATCAGGCCGAGCAGCATGCGCAGCGTCGTCGTCTTCCCGGCCCCGTTCGGGCCGAGCATCCCGCAGACGTGGCCGGGTTCGACCGTGAAGCTCAGGTCGTCGACCGCGCGGACCTCCGCCGAGTACTGCTTCGTCAGATGGCGAGCCTGGATGACGGGGGTCATTCGCTCCCCGACAGTACTGACGCCCGGACCCGGTCCAGGACGCAAGGTGCGGGCGTCAGCCGGTGAACGCCACTCGCGGCAGCCCCACTGCGGGGGCCACACGACGGCGACGACGAATGTCGAGGACGACCAACGCCCCCACGACTACGATTTCGTCACCGTGACCTCCGTCGCGCTGCCACACCCGAGGAGCTCCGCGTGCCGGGCACGGTGATCGTCGGCACCCAGTGGGGTGACGAGGGCAAGGGTCGGTTCACCGACTACTTCGCCAAGGAGAGCATGCTCTGCGTGCGCTACCAGGGCGGCCACAACGCCGGCCACACTCTGGTGGTCGACGGAGAGGTGTTCACGCTCCAGCTCGTCCCGAGCGGTGTCCTCTATCCCCACGTCATGCCGGTGATCGGCAACGGCGTCGTGATCGACCCGGCGGTGCTGCTCGCCGAGATCGACGTGCTCGAGTCGAAGCACATCGACACGTCGAACCTGCGCGTCTCGGGCAACGCGCACCTGATCATGCCGTACCACCAGGAGCTCGACCGCGTGACCGAGCGGTTCCTCGGGAAGAACAAGCTCGGGACCACGAAGCGCGGCATCGGGCCTGCGTACGCCGACAAGGCGCTCCGTGTGGGCATCCGCGTGCAGGACCTGCTCGACCCGAAGATCTTCCGCGAGAAGCTCGATCTCGCACTGCGCGAGAAGAACGGTGTGCTCTCGAAGGTCTACAACCGCTTGCCACTCGACGCCGACGAGATCTGCGACACCTACCTGTCGATGGTGCCGAGGCTCGAGCCGCTCATCGCCGACACGGTGCACCTCGTGCACGACGCGCTCGACGCGGGTCAGCACGTGCTGTTCGAGGGTGCGCAGGCGACGTATCTCGACCTCGACCACGGGACCTATCCGTACGTCACGTCGTCCAATCCGGTTGCCGGTGGCGTCGGCACTGGCGCCGGGGTCGGACCGCTGGCCATTGATCGCGTGATCGGCGTCGCGAAGGCGTACGTCACCCGCGTCGGGAGCGGCCCGTTCCCGACCGAGCTCTTCGACGGGGACGAGGTCGGCGAGCTGCTCGTGGAGCGGGGGCACGAGTTCGGGACGAACACGGGTCGCCGCCGTCGACCCGGCTGGCTCGAT
>JBBQFJ010000022.1:0-30450 GCA_038321755.1 Acidimicrobiia bacterium
TAGCGCACCGGAGGGAAGAGGCCCCAACGACGGCGCGAGCGTGCGACCTGCGGCCAGCCCAGCTCGCGGAGCGCCTTCGCGTACCTCCGGGTCCCGCGCATGTCGACGAGCACCAGCCGGCCTCCGGGGCGCAGGACCCGCGCAGCTTCGCGCACCCCGGTCACCGGACCGTCGACCCCACCGATGTTGTGCAGGACCATGCTCGAGACCACCGCGTCGAACGAGCCATCGGCGTACGGGAGGCCACGGCCGTCTGCGGTCACCACGACGACCTGATCACCCACGCGCTCGACGACCGCGTTGTCGAGCGGCGCAGTCGGCTCGTTGCGTGACTGATCGGTGAGGCTCCAGACGTCCACGCCGACCGCGAGCCCGTCGGGAACGTGGCGCGCGGCCTCGACGAGCACCAGACCACGACCGCACCCGAGGTCGAGCACGTAGTCGTCGGGCTGCAGGTCGGCGAGGCGGACGATGCGGACGCGCTCGCGCAGCTTGCCCGTCCGACTCGACGAGACCATCGCCAAGGCGACGATGGTGACGATGATGCTGACACCGAGCCCCACGGCCATCGCGATCGCGACGCTCGCGAGCGCACCCAGCACCATGACGCCGAACGCGCCCAACGCGACGTACGCGAGCGTCCGGACGACGCCGGGCGCGTCGAGGCCGTAGTCGCCGTTCGATCCGAGGTCGACGCGCGTGGGATCGCGCGCGTCCTGGTCGTCGTCCTGGTCGTCGTCGTCCTGGTCGTCCGGCTCGTCCGGCTCGTCGTCATCCTGGTCGTCCGGCTCGTCCGGCTCGTCCGCGTCGTCCGGCTCGTCCGCGTCGTCCGGCTCGTCCGCGGCTTCGGGCTCTTCGTCGACGTCTTCCGCGTCATCCGCGGCTTCGGGCTCTGGCGGGTCCGTCGGCTCGACCGTGATCGCGAAGGGATCCCGATCCAGCGTCAGGTCCATCTCCGACTGCCACTCGACGGCGTCAGATGCTTCCTCGTCCGGAACCAGGTCCGGGGTTCCTTCCACGAGGTGGAGTCTGCCCGCCAGGACTGGTGGGAGGCGGAACTCGCCGAGCCGGAGGGCCCGCCGGTCGGGCCGGGGGTCGGGCCGCCCGTCGGACCGGGGGTCCGTTCGGGGGTCGGGCCGGGGATCGGGGTCCGGAGCCCCGCGCGCTCCCGCCGCCCCTCGGAGCGCCGCCGTTCCCGCCGTTCCCGCGGCCACGGCCACCACCACGCCGACGCCGACGGCGGCGGCCACCGCGGAGCCAGACGACGATCGCGAGGAGCGCGAACCCTCCGGCCGCGAGGAGGAAGACGAGCCGCTCGGTGTTCATGACGCTCGAGGAGGCGTCGACCTTCGCCACCGTCGCGCCGGCCTTGGGTGTGAACGTCACGGCAGGTTGATCTGGCAGCTTCACGACCACGCGGAGCGAGAACGACGACTGCACCTGCGCCAGCAGCTGCTGGTCGATCGTGTTCACGTCGACGCCCAATGCCGTGAGCTTCGCGACCAGCTCCTGGTCGCCGTTCACGCCACTGCCCGCGGCCCCGATGTCGATCTTCCCGCGCACGCCGTAGGACGTCGAGAGAAGTCCCGACTCGCGCGTGGCCTGCAGCGCAGGCAGCGGTCCGACCTTGCCGTTCAACCCCTCGATGATCGGCGCGACGTCGTCGACCGAAGCGAACGGATGCGACAGCACGATCGTCGCCGACCCGTCCTTCGCCTTCGCCCAGGGCCCGACCGCCCACCCCGAATCGGAGAGGTCCGAGAGCCGCACCGCCGTCTCCAACGGCACCCCGCCCGACTCCGCAGCGGTCACCGCCTCCGGGTCAGCAACCACCCGAACCCGCACCACCCCCGACCCATCGGCACGAACCACCACCGACACGGTCGCATCCACCTTGCACCCAGCGAGCAAGAGCGCAAGCGCAAGCACGGCAACCAAGCCGCGCGAGATGGCACGCGCCGAGAGACGCGGGTTGTTGCCGGCCGGAGCGCAGCGACCGCCGTGCCTAGACACGAGCAGTTCGGCCCGCCGAAGGGGACCCGGGTCGAAGACCCGAGCCGAGCGTGCGAGGCGAGCAGGGGCTCCGTCGGATCAAGGGCCGAGCTCGTGTCTGGGTGCGGCGGTCGCGGAGCGGAAGTTGAGAGCTACGCGCCCTCTGACGAACCCGCGACCTCGACCGGCGGCGGCTCGACCGCAGGCGGCTCCACCCCTTCGATGGCGCGGAAGACCAGGTCCTCGCCATCGGGATCGATGTCCACCACGACCGTCTCGCCCGCGTGGAACTCCTTCCAGAGGATCTTCTCCGAAAGGGGGTCCTCGATGAGGCGTTGGATCGCGCGACGCAGCGGTCGGGCACCGAGCTGTGGGTCGTAGCCGCGGTGGGCCAGCAGGAGCTTCGCTTCGTGCGTGAGCTCGAGGATGATGCCCTGCCCTTCGAGCTGGCTGGTCACCCGCTTGATCATCAGGTCGACGATCGACGTCACCTCTTCCTCGGTGAGCTCGGCGAACACGATCACGTCGTCGATGCGGTTCAGGAACTCGGGACGGAAGTGCCGCTTGAGCTCCTCCATCACCTTCTCCTTCATGTTCTCGTACGTGACCTGGGAGTCAGACTTGCCGAAGCCGATCGAGGCCTTGCGCAGGTCGCGCGTCCCGAGGTTCGACGTCATGATGATCACGGTGTTCTTGAAGTCGACCGTGCGTCCCTGCGCGTCGGTCAGCCGCCCGTCCTCCAGGATCTGGAGGAGGGTGTTGAACACGTCGGGGTGCGCCTTCTCGATCTCGTCGAAGAGCACGACGGAGAACGGCTTGCGGCGGACGGCTTCGGTGAGCTGACCACCTTCGTCGTACCCGACGTACCCGGGGGGCGACCCGACGAGCCGGGACACCGTGTGCTTCTCCATGTACTCGCTCATGTCGAGCTGGATGAGCGCGCTCTCGTCGCCGAAGAGGAACTCGGCGAGCGTCTTGGCGGTCTCGGTCTTCCCGACCCCGGAGGGTCCGAGGAAGATGAACGAACCACCGGGGCGCTTCGGGTCCTTGAGGCCGGCACGCGTCCGGCGGATCGCCTGGGACACCGCCCTGATGGCCGGCTCTTGGCCGACGATGCGCTTGTGCAGCTCGTCCTCCATGCGGAGGAGCTTCGCTGTCTCCTCTTCGGTGAGCTTGTAGACGGGGATTCCCGTCCAGAGCGCGAGGACCTCGGCGATCGACTCCTCGGTGACCTCGTTGAAGAGGTCGACGCCTTCGCGCTGCGCGTCCGCCTCCTTGGCCACACGCTGCTCGAGCAGCTCCTTCTCGCGGTCGCGCAACGACGCGGCCTGCTCGAACTGCTGCCCCTCGATCGCCTCTTCCTTCTAGCGCCGGACCTTCGCGATCTCATCTTCGAGCTCGCGGTAGTCGGGTGGTGCCTGCATCCGCCGCATGCGCAGACGCGCGCCGGCCTCGTCGATGAGGTCGATGGCCTTGTCGGGGAGGTGCCGGTCGGAGATGTAGCGATCCGCGAGGTTTGCCGCGGCCACCACGGCCTGGTCGGTGATCGTGACTCGGTGGTGGGCTTCGTAGCGGTCGCGCAGTCCCTTGAGGATCTCGATCGTGTGCGCGACCGACGGCTCCTCGACCTTGATGGGCTGGAACCGACGCTCGAGCGCCGCGTCC
Source organism: Acidimicrobiia bacterium (assembly GCA_038321755.1). GTDB lineage: Bacteria > Actinomycetota > Acidimicrobiia > IMCC26256 > PALSA-555 > JALHSW01. The sequence continues at coordinate 3,658 of JBBQFJ010000022.1, forward strand.
TTCTCGAGGTGCTTGCGGTACTCGTCGAGCGTGGTGGCGCCGATGGTCTGGAGCTCGCCCCGGGCGAGCATCGGCTTCAGGATGCTCGCGGCATCGATCGCACCTTCGGCCGCGCCAGCACCGACGAGCGTGTGCAGCTCGTCGATGAACAGGATGATGTCGCCGCGGGTGCGGATCTCCTTCAGGACCTTCTTCAGGCGCTCCTCGAAGTCACCGCGGTAGCGGGAACCCGCGACCAGGGCGCCGAGATCGAGGGTGTAGAGCTGCTTGCCCGCGATGGTCTCGGGCACGTTGCCCCCGACGATGTCGGACGCCAAGCCCTCGACGATCGCCGTCTTGCCCACGCCGGGCTCACCGATCAGCACGGGGTTGTTCTTCGTGCGACGCGACAGCACTTGCATCACGCGCTCGATCTCCTTCTCGCGCCCGATCACCGGGTCGAGCTTCTTCTCGCGCGCGAGCTGCGTGAGGTTGCGGCCGAACTGGTCGAGCACGAGCGAGCCGGACGGCTGGGCCTCGCCCGAGCCACCGGTGCCCTGCGCAGCACCTTCCTTCGCGCCGGCGTAGCCGGAGAGGAGCTGGATGACCTGCTGGCGGACCCGGGAGAGATCCGCGCCGAGCTTCACGAGCACCTGCGCGGCGACGCCTTCACCCTCGCGGATGAGCCCGAGCAGGATGTGCTCGGTCCCGATGTAGTTGTGGCCGAGCTGGAGCGCCTCGCGGAGCGAGAGCTCGAGGACCTTCTTGGCGCGCGGCGTGAACGGGATGTGCCCCGACGGTGCCTGCCCGCCGTGACCGATGATCTCTTCGACCTGGGCGCGGACTGCTTCCAGGGAGATGCCGAGCGACTCGAGCGCCTTGGCTGCGACGCCCTCGCCCTCGTGGATCAGCCCGAGCAGGATGTGCTCGGTACCGATGTAGTTGTGGTTGAGCAGGCGCGCTTCCTCTTGCGCCAGCACCACCACTCGTCGGGCTCGGTCGGTGAAACGTTCGAACACGTGGCTCCCTCTCGCGTGAGGCGCCGTTCCCGGCCCCTCCCTCCGCGTTCCCCATCGTGGTGATGGTTCGTAACGAAGGAAGGTGTCGGATTGACACCCTCAGTCTATGAGGTCGGATCGGTCATCTTCTTCGCAGCTGGACTCCGAGCTCCGCCCGAAGCGTCAGGGACCCAGGAAGGTGAACAGCACCGACGGGGGTCCGTTTCTTCCCGATCGGTGAGCATTTCCCACCGCGGTCCCCGGCTTGGTCGGACCCGGCGGGGGGCCGTAGCGTGGTTGCATGACGCTGGCCGAGACCCTGGCGCTCGCGCCGCTCACTGGCGACCTCGAACGTGTGGAAGCCGCGCTCCGCAGCTCCGTGCAGCACGAGGACCAGTTCCTCGGTGAGGTGGGAGCGCACCTCATCCAGGCCGGTGGGAAGCGGATCCGGCCGACCCTCACGCTCTGCGCGGCCTACGCGGCGCTCGGCGGCGACCAACCCGTCACCGACGACATCGTGACCGGTTCGGTGGCGTGCGAGCTCGTCCACCTCGGCTCGCTCCACCACGACGACGTGATCGACGAGGCGCAGACCCGTCGCGGCGTGCCGAGCGTCAACGCCCGTTGGAGCAACATCGTCGCGATCCTCTCCGGCGACTTCCTCCTGGCCCGGGCCTCCGGGCTGGCTGCGTCGCTCGGCGCCGACGTCGCGGGGCTGCTCGCCGACACGATCGGCGAGCTGTGTCGAGGCCAGGTCCTCGAGCTCCAGCACCTCTTCGACGTGACCCGCTCCGAAGAGGACTACTCGTCCGCGATCGAGGGCAAGACGGCCTCGCTGTTCGCGACGTCGGCCCGGATCGGCGGGATGGTGTCGGGGGTCGACGAGCCGACGCTCGACGCGCTCACCCGATTCGGCCACCACCTCGGCATGTGCTTCCAGGTGGTCGACGACGTGCTCGACCTCACGGCGAGCGACGAAGCGCTCGGCAAGCCGGCCGGCCAAGACCTCGTCGAGGGCATCTACACGCTCCCCGTGATCTACGCGCTCACCGAGGAGAGCGAGCTGCGGGGGATGCTCGGCGGTCCGCTCGACGGTCCGCGTCGCGACGAGGCCCGTGCGCTCGTGATCGCGAACGGCGCGGTGGACGCGGCGCTCGCGGTCGCACGCGATCACGCCACGAAGGCGAGCGAAGCGCTCGCCGGGGCCGACGAGCTCGCGACCGATGTGACCGCCGGCCTGCGGCGCCTCGTCGACGGGCTCGTCAGCCGAGAGAGCTGACCGCCAGCACCTGCCACTCCCCGGGCACGCCCTTGAGCGTCTGACGCCCACGGTCCTCGAACTCGATCCCCGAGCCGGCGACGAGGTCGCGCACCGTCCCGGTCACGAGGATCTCCTGACCGTCGGCCAGCGCCGCGACGCGTGCCCCGATGTGGACCGCGATGCCGGAGAGGTCGTCGCCGCGGCGCTCGCACTCTCCCGTGTGGATCCCGGCGCGCACGTCGAGATCGATGTGCCGAGCGGCGTCGGCGATGTCGTGCGCGCAGCGGATCGCGCGCGCCGGGCCGTCGAACGACGCGAGGAACCCGTCGCCGGTCGTCTTCACCTCGTCACCGCGGAATCGCTCGAGCGACGCCCGGATCGCGCGGTCGTGCTCGTCGAGCAGGTCGCGCCATCGTCGGTCGCCGAGGCGTGACGCGAGCTCGGTCGATCCCACGATGTCGGTGAAGAGGATCGTCTTGAGCACGCGGTCGACCTCGCCATCGGACTGGGCACCGGTCGCGGCCTCCTCGACGATCCCGGCGAACACGCCGCGGGGCCCGACGAGCGCCGCCCCACCCGGCGGCCGCTCCACGAACCGAGCGTCGGGGATGTGCTCGACCAGGTAGTTCGCGGCCTCGAGTGGCCAGATCACGTCGTCGGGATCGCGGACGACCACCGTCGGGGCGGTCACCGACGACAGTGCGTCGCGCACGTCGGTCGCCATCAGCGTGGTCAGCGCCGCAGCCATGGCCGTGGGCGTCGCGGCGAAACGCTCGAGGTCGCCGATCTGTCGAAGGTCGGCGCCGGATGCGCCGGACAGCTGGGCCGCGTACATGCCAGTTCCCCACTCGGCCTCGACCAGATCCAACACCTCTTGGAACCGCTCCTCGTCGGCGCCCCACGTCCAGTCCGGCGCCCAGCGCGCCCGCGGCGACGTCGTGTGGAGCACGAGCGACGAGACCCGCTCCGGATACGTCGCCGCGAAGACGATGGCGACCGGACCACCGTCGGCGGTGCCGACCACGCACGCCCGCTCCGACCCGACCGTGTCCATCACGGCGCGCACGTCGTCGATGCGCTCCTCGATCGGCGCGACGACGCCCTTCGGCGGCCGGTCCGACATGCCCGTGCCGCGCTTGTCGAGCTTGATGAGGCGTGCGAAGCGTGCGATGGCCTGGTCGACCTCGGCGAGCGGCGGGTAGACGAGCGGAGCGGCCAGTGTGTTGAGCAGCCCGGGGACCGTGACGACGTCGGGCGGTCCCGCGCCGGTCACCTCGTAGGCGATGGCGAGCCCGTCGGAGGTGCGGGCCCACCCGGACTCGCCGTTGGTCGCCACGCCGCAGCGTGGCACACGCTCGCGCGCGACCGCTAGTCCCGCGTCGTTCCACACGCGATCGTCCGCACGCGCAGCACGTCCTCTGCCGAGTCCCGGATCGCGTCGGCGAACGAGACCATCCCCTCCGCCGTGAAGTGCAGGTCGTCGTCGCGGAGCAGCTCGGGGCGCGCGGTGAGCACCGGTGCGCGATCGAGGACGGTGAGGTTGGGCCAGCGCGCCGGCGCGGCCCGGATCGCCGCGTTGACGGCCTTCGCCCCACCCGGCACCTCGAAGGGACGCGGGTCGACGTGGGTGACCCACACCACGGGCCGATCGCCGAGGGCTCGCATCATCCGGTCGAGTCGGGAGGGGAAGGCTTCGACATCGGCCGCAGCCGAGGTGTCGTTGGTACCGAGCGCGACGACGACCACTTCCGGATCGTCTCGGAGGAGCGCGGGCAGCTCGCCGAGCCAGAAGCCGTCGAGGTCCTTGAGGCCGTACCCGGGGACGCCGCGCAGCGTCGGGTCGAACCCGGCCTTCGACAACGCACCCGCGACCTGCTCTCCCGACTCGTAGAGGTTCGAGTCGCCGAGCACGAGCACGCGAGGCACCGAGCCGTGGCTCGTCGGTTGCGGGCACTGCGTCGCACGGCCGCCATCGGAGGCGCCGCAGCCGGCGAGCGTCGCGCCGGCAACGACGGTGGCCAGGAGGATCGCGGGCAACGCCGCGGAGCGGCGCCAGGTCACGAGGCCTTGCGCGCCGGGACTGCGATCTCTTCGAGGAACTCGAGCACGGCGCGGTTGTACGTGTTCGGGGCCTCGACCATCAGGGCATGCGCCGCGCCACGGAGCTCGAACAGCCGGGAGGTCGGGATCAGCTCGTGGAGCTCCTCGGCGTCGCCGAGCGGGGTGAGCAGATCCTGGGTGCCCGTGATCACGAGCGTGGGGACGCGCACGCCCTCGAGCGAGAAGCGGACGTCGTCGTCGACCGCGAGGATCGCCTCCACCTGGGCCACGAAGTTCTCCGGCGTCGCGGCGAGCACGCTGCGGGCCATGAGGTTGAGCCAGACACCGAACCGCCGATGCAGCCGGGGGCCGACCAGCCAGCGCAGGCCCTCCTCCGCCAGCGCAGACATGCCGCGGTCGGAGACGGCCTCGGCCCATTCGGTGAGCAGCTCGCGTCGCCACTCCGGGTTCCGGCAGGCCGTGCACGCCAGCACCAGGGAACGCACCCGCGTCGGGTGCTCGACCGCGATGATCTGGGAGATCGCGCCGCCCATGGACGCACCCATCACGTGCGCCCGCTCCACACCTTCGGCATCGAGCACGGCCATGGCGTCCGCGGCCATCTGCTCGAGGGAGAACGGGCGCGGCGCGCCGGAAGTCCCGCCGACCCCACGGTTGTCGATGGCGATGCAGCGGAACCGGCGACGGAAGGCCATCCGCTGGAGCGCCCAGCCGTGCGAGTCCGAGCCCAAGCCCTGGATCATGAGGACCGTCTCGCCCTCGGCGCGGCCGTACGCCTCGTAGGCGATCGGTGTGCCGTCGGTGCTCGCGACCTGCTTCATGCCGGCGCCCGGAGCATCGCACCCACAGCGTCGCGCACTTGCTCCGCGAGCTCGGCCGCGGCGAGCTGGTCGTGCGCCGGCGTGCCGAGTGGCGGCAGCAACGCGGGCCCGACCGTGACCCGCCACGGCCGGATCACGAGGTTGAGTGGTCCACCCGGTCGGACGGTGACGGGCACCAGGGGGAAGCCGAGCGTCGCGGCGACGAGCGCCCGCGGCGCTTCGCCGGCGCCACCGCGCAACCAGGTCATGCCGAGGGGCGCGGCCGCGAGGTGGCCGGCGCGGAGCATCGCGGCGACATCGTCCGGTCGGTAGCCGACGGCACCGAGCTTGCGCGCCACGGGCCCGAGCACCGGGACCTCGGGTGCACCCACGACGCGCAGGCGACGACCCGCGGCGCGGCGGATCGCGAGACCGAGCACGAGCGGCTCGAGGATGCCGAACCCGCGGTTCGACACGAGGAGGGCCGGACCGTGGCGCGGCAGGTGCTCGGCACCGTCGACCTCGACCCGGATGAGGGCGTTTGGGATCGGCGCGACGAGATCCATCAGGTGGGGGTCACCGCCGAACTGGTCGACCGCGTACCGACCGTCGAGCCGGCGGCGCGCCGCGGCAAGCAGGCTGTCAGTGCCGAGCACGCGATCCGCGTCGATCCCGTAGTTCGGCAGCAGCACGGTCGGCGTCGCGTGCTCGGCGGCGCTCATGCGACGCTCCGGACCCGCTCGGTGAGCCGCGTGACCGTCGCCCACTCGTAGAGATCGGCGAGGACCTCCTGGGTCGGCCGCACGAACCCGAGCTCGAGGTCGGCGATCGCCCGGCTGCCGTCGGCGGTCCGCCCGTGCTGGAGCAGCTCGAGCACGTGCTCGGGCATCGGCGCGCCCAGCACTTCGGCGGCTCGGGCCGCCAGGTTCCACCCCGGACCCACGACCGGGACCGGGATGCGGCCGCCGAAGCGCACGGCCTGCCACGGGCTCGTGGCGCCGGGTCCGACGACGTTGAGCGGCCCGTCGTGGCGGCGGAGCACCGCCTCGACCATCGCGCGGGCACCGTCGTCGCGGTCGAGCAGTGAGAACGCCGGGTCCGCGAAGGCGGGAACGGGGACGGCCGGCAGGCGGAGCACCCGACCGAGCGGGCTCGGGACGTGCGACCCGGCGACCACCGCGTAGCGGAGCGCGGTCACGGAGAGACCATGTCGACGCGCGATGCCGGCGGCAACCGACTCCACGTCGATGCACATGCGGCCGTACAACGTCGTCGGCGCGAGCGGCGCGTCCTCGTCGGGCACGAGCGGGTGCCCGCGACCGCGGCCGTAGACGACGAGCCCGCTGCGGACGACGACGTGCTGGAGGTCGCCGGCGCGCGCCGCGGCGCCGAGTGCGTGGACCGTGCACGCTTCGGTCGCCAGGAGCGCGTCGCGGGGAGACATGCGCGAGTCGGGCTCGTACACCCCGAAGTGCGCGACCGCGGTGGGTGCGAACTCGGTGACGAACGCGACCAGCCGGTCCCGATCGCGGGGGTCGATGCGCTTGAAGGTGGCGCGGCGGAGGCGCCGACGCGGGGGGACGAAGTCGAAGCCGGCGATCTCGGTGACCTCGGGCCGCTCCTCGAGCATCTGTGCGACGCGCGTCCCGAGCTCTCCACCCATCCCGGTGACCAAGACGCGCATCAGATCAGCCTCCCAAAGACCCGGCGTCCCCGCCGGGTTCGGATCGCGGCTCGGGCCCGTCGGCACCGGTCTCGCCGGTCTCGCCGGTCTCGCCGGTCTCGGCGGGCTCGGCGGTCTCGGCGGTCTCGGCGGTCTCGGGACGCAGGTGGGGGAACAGGATCACCTCGCGGATCGACGATACGCCCGCGATCAGCATGACCAGTCGATCCACGCCGATCCCGAGGCCACCGCACGGCGGGAGCCCGTACTCGAGCGCCCGGACGTAGTCCTCGTCGACGCCGTGGGCCTCGTCGTCACCCTCGGCCGCGAGCTGCTCCTGGGCCTCGAACCGCTCCCGCTGGTCGATCGGGTCGTTCAGCTCGCTGAAGGCGTTGCCGAGCTCCCGGCCCAGCACCACCGCCTCGAAGCGCTCGACGAGCGCCGGGTCGTCACGGTGGACACGAGCGAGCGGCGAGACCTCGCGGGGGTAGTCGAGGACGAACACGGGCCCGACGAGGTTCGGCTCGACGGTCTTCTCGTAGAGCTCGAGCACGAGCTTGCCGGGTCCCCAACCGGGCTCGTGCGGCACATCGTGCGCATCGCAGATCGCCTCGAGCTCGGCGACCGGCATCGTCGGGTGGACGTCGCTCCCGGTCGCGTCGCGGATGAGCTCGATCATCGGGGTGCGGGGCCACGGCGGCGCGAGATCGACCTCGGCGCCGTCGACCGACACGATCGTGGAGCCGGTCGCGGTCCGGGCGCACTCGGAGACGAGCTCCTCGACGAGCACCATGATGTCGGTGTAGTCGGCGAACGCTTCGTACAGCTCGAGCATCGTGAACTCGGGGTTGTGGCGCGTCGACAGACCCTCGTTGCGGAACACGCGCCCGATCTCATAGACGCGCTCCATGCCGCCGACGAGCAGTCGCTTGAGGTGCAGCTCGAGCGCGATGCGCAGCGAAAGTGGCATCTCCAGCGCGTTGTGGTGCGTGTTGAACGGCTTCGCCGCCGCGCCACCGGCCTGCTCGTGCAGGACCGGCGTCTCGACCTCGACGTAGTGACGGGCCGCGAGGAAGCGACGGATCGTCGCGATGACCTCGAAGCGGATGGCGAACACCCGCCGGGCATCGTCGTTCGCGATGAGGTCGACGTAGCGCTGCCGGAACCGGGTGTCCACGTCGGCCAGTCCGTGCCACTTCTCGGGCATCGGACGGAGCGCCTTCGACAGGAGCGTGAACTCGCGCACCTTCACCGAGAGCTCGCCCTTGCGCGTCTTCATCACCGCGCCCTCGACTCCGACCCAGTCGCCGAGGTCGAGGTCGTCGAACGCGACGTGCTGCTCCTCGCCGAGCTCGGCACGCGAGACGAAGAGCTGGATCGACCCCGATCCGTCGCGCACGGTCGCGAACGTCAGCTTGCCCTGCCGACGCAGGAGGAGGATGCGCCCCGCGACGCGCACGATGTCGTCGGTCTCGGCACCGGCCTCGAGGTGGTCCCAGTGCTCGACGAGCTCGGTCGTGGTGTGGGTGCGGTCGAACCGGACGGGGTACGGCTCGGCCCCCGCGGCCCGCAGCGCCTCGACCTTCGCGAGCCGCCGCGTGCGCTCGTCGAGCGGCCCGTCACTCATCTCGCCCACCCGTCGGCCCAAGGTGTTTTGGCGTCGCACGGCCGCTCTGAGGCGGGTGTTTGCGACGCCAAAACACCTCGGTCCCTCATCGGTTGCGCTCGAAGATGATGCGGAGGCCCTGGAGGGTGAGCCAGGGCTCGTGGTGCTGGATGGTGCGCGACTGCTTGATGATCAGTTCGGCAAGGCCGCCGGTCGAGATCACCGTGCACTCGCCGAGCTCGGCCTGGAACATCTCGACGAGGGTGTCCACCTGTCCGCTGTAGCCGTACACCGCGCCGGACTGGATCGACTCGACGGTCGACTTCCCGATCACGTTCCGCGGCGCGACGAGCTCGACGCGGCGGAGCGCCGCGGCGCGACCGAACAGCGCGTCCATCGAGATCTCGATGCCCGGGAAGATCGCGCCGCCCAGGTACTCACCCTTCTCGCTGATGGCCTCGATCGTGTTCGCGGTCCCGAAGTCAACGACGATCGACGGACCGCCGTACTGGTCGTACGCCGCGACCGCGTTCGCGATGCGGTCCGCGCCGACCTCCTTCGGGTTGTCGTAGAGGATCGGCATCCCGGTGCGGACACCGGGCTCGAGGACGAGCGCAGGGAACCCGAAGTACCGCTCGGTCATGGCCCGGAGCTCGACCGTCACCCGCGGCACCCCGGACGAGATCGCGACCCCGTCGATCTGCTCGTCGAACGAGAAGCCGTGGAAGCCGAGGAACTGCTGGATCATCAGCGCGAGCTCATCCGCGGTGCGCTCGGCCACGGTCGCGATGCGCCAGTGATCCGCGAGCTCGGCCCCGTTGAAGAGGCCGATGACGGTCTGGGTGTTGCCCGAGTCGATGGTCAGCAGCATGGGATCGCTAGTTGATACGGAGGTCGAGGGCGATGTCCAACGCGGGCGCCGATTGGGTGATGGCGCTCGTGGACACGAGATCGACCCCGGCCGCCGCGACGGCACCCACGTTCTCCAGGGTGAGCCCGCCGGACACCTCGAGCAGCGTCCCCGGCCGCGGGCCCTCACGGACGAGCCGGACGCACTCGGCGACCTGGTCGGGCGTCATGTTGTCGAGCATGACGACATCCGCGCCGGCCTCGATGGCGGTGACGACCTGCTCCGCCCGATCGCACTCCACCTCGACCCCTCGACCCGGCCACAGCTCGTGCGCCCGTCGGACGGCGTCGGTGATCCCGAGCGCCCCGAGGTGGTTGTCCTTCACGAGCACCATGTCCGACAGCGAGCCGCGATGGTTGACCCCACCGCCGGCACGCACCGCGGCCTTCTCCAGCGCGCGCAAGCCCGGCAGGGTCTTGCGGGTCTCGAGGACCCGAGCCTGCCCGCGGACCGCGTCGACGAACGCGCGCGTCGCGGTCGCGACCCCGGAAAGGTGGCAGAGGAAGTTCAGCGCGGTGCGCTCACCGGTGAGCACGGAGCGGAGCGGCCCCGCGACGGTGGCGACGACGGTCCCGGCCTCGAGCCGAGCACCGTCGGCAAGGTGCAGCTCGACGTCGACCAACGGGTCGAGCTGCGCGAACGTCTCGAGCGTGCACGCGGTGCCCGCGAGCACGCCGGCGGCGCGGGCGACGACGTCGGCGACGCCGTGCGCGTCGAGGGGGATCAGCGCCGACGTCAGGTCGCCGAGCGGTCCGAGGTCTTCCGCGATCGCGCGCGCCACCGCCTCGACGACCAGGTGACGCGGCGGGTCGAGCGGCGCGCCCATGCCCGTGGTCTCGGGGTTCATCGGGGTGGTCTCGGGGCTCATCGGGTCGCGACCGGTTCGGGCAGCCGGACGAAGGACGGACCGGAACCGCCCGCATAGACGAGTCGACCCTCGAGCTCGGGCCGGGTCTCCGGGAAGTCGAGCCGCGTGTGCGTCCCCCGCGACTCCTCACGAGCCAGCGCGGAGTGCACCAACGCCCGACTCACCTCCCACAGGCTCGCGACCTCCGGCTCCACCGGCACGATCTCCTCGAGCGCCACCAACGCCCGCGAGAGCGACTCGGCGTCCCGCAACACCCCGGCATCCAGCGTCATGACCCGCTGGATCGCCTCCCGGGCCGGATCCTCCCCCACACTCACGCCGTCCCAGACCCCCAGCTCCTTCGCTTCGCCGGAGGCCTCGCGCGGCAGACCCCCGGTGGGGAGGGAACCGAGCACCCCGCGCAGCACCCCGGTCTCCGAAGGCTCGTCCTTGCCCTCGACGATCGCGTCGACACAGCGCGACCCGAAGACGAGCCCGTCGAGCAGCGAGTTCGACGCGAGTCGGTTCGCGCCGTGGACGCCCGAGCACGCGGCCTCGCCGCAGGCCCACAGGCCGGCCAGGGTCGTCGCGCCGTCAAGGTCGGCGCAGACGCCGCCCGACAGGTAGTGCGCAGCCGGCGCCACGGGCAACAGGTCCTTGGTGGGGTCGAGGCCGACCGCCTGGCACGCGCGCCAGACGGTCGGGAAGCGCTCGGCGAAGCCCGGGATCGGCGTCGCGTCGAGCCACATGTGGTCGAGACCTTCGGCGATGCAGCGGCGCGCGATCGCGCGGGCGACGACGTCACGCGGGGCGAGGTCGCCGAGCGGGTGCTCGCCGCGCATCAGCGGCGCTCCGTGCTCGTCGCGGAGGATCGCGCCTTCGCCGCGCAGCGCTTCGGACAGGAGCGGGCGGGGCATCGACGGGTAGTCGAGCGCGGTCGGGTGGAACTGCATGAACTCGACGTCGGCGATTGCGACACCTGCGCGCAGGGCCATCGCGATCCCGTCGCCGGTCGAGAGCGCCGGGTTGGTGGTGACGGCGAAGCACTGGCCCGCCCCGCCGGTCGCGATGATCGTGTGGCGCGCCCGGATCTCCTGCTCGACACCGTGCTCGTCGAGCGAGCGAACGCCGACGGCGCGCCCACCCTCGATGAGCACGTCCCGGGCGAACCAGCGCTCACGGATCTCCGCCGCGGTCGCCTGCACGGCCGCGACGAGCGCACGCTCGATCTCCGCCCCGGTCGCGTCACCGCCGGCGTGCACGATCCGGGCGACGGAGTGACCGCCCTCACGCGTGTAGGCGAGGCCGTCGCCGGACCGGTCGAAGTGCGCGCCCATCGCGATCAGCTCACGGACACGGGTGGGGCCTTCCTCGACCATGACGCGCACGGCGTCGGCGTCGCAGAGGCCGGCGCCGGCCGCGAGCGTGTCGGACAGGTGCAGCTCGGGGGAGTCGGGATCGGTCGTGAGCACGGCGGCGACGCCGCCTTGCGCGTACTGGGTGGCCGAGGCCCCGAGCTGGGTCTTGGTGACGACCGAGACGGAGCACCCCGCGCGTGCGGCGCGCACGGCGGCGGAGAGCCCCGCGACGCCACCACCCAGCACGAGCACGTCCAGCATCGCGTCAGCCTAGGAGTCGCCCTGGGTGGGCGTCAGCCCTCGAGCGAGCGCAGCGCACCCGTGGGCCGGTTCTCCTCGTCGACGTGGACGATCCTCGGCTCGAAGTCGGCGACCTCGTCCTCGTCGTAGTCGGCGTAGGTGATGACGATGACCCGGTCCCCCGGGTGCACCAGGCGAGCCGCCGCGCCGTTGAGCACCACGTCGCCGGGGCCACCGCGCATCGCGTAGGTCTCGAAGCGCGCGCCGTTGTCGATGTCGAGCACGTGGACCTGTTCGTGCTCGACGATGTCAGCGAGCTCCATCAGCGCGGTGTCGAGGGTGATCGACCCGATGTAGCTCAGGTCGGCGCCGGTGACCGTGGCGCGATGGATCTTCGACTTCATCAGGGTGCGTCGCACGGTGCCTGCTTTCCGAGCTCGACGGTGACCGCGGCGGAGCCGCCAATCGTGACGGTTGCGTTGTCGATCAGGCGGGCGCGGCCGACGTTGACGGCCAGCGCCACGAGGATCTCGCCGGCGAGCGTCGCCACGGGCTCGAGCGAGCGGCCGTCGACCACCTCGGCGTAGTCGAGCGTCAGCAACGGCTCGGCGGTGATCGTGTCGGCGACGAGGTCACGGACGACGTCGGGATCGCGCTCGCCCGCCTCGATCACTGCCGCCGCGCTCTGCAGTGCGCGTGAGAGCGCGAGCGCGGCACTGCGTTCGTCGGGGGTGAGGTACGCGTTCCGACTCGACATCGCGAGGCCGTCCGACTCGCGGACGAGCGGGCAACCCACCACCGTCACCGGCAGGTTCAGGTCCGTCGCCATGCGCCGGATGACGGCGAGCTGTTGCGCGTCCTTGCGCCCGAAGTAGGCGTGACACCGACCGACGATGGCAAAGAGCTTTGCCACCACGGTGGTCACGCCGTCGAAGTGGGTCGGCCGACTCCGGCCGCAGAGCCCGGCGGTGAGGCCGTCGACGTGCACCGTGGTCCGCCCGGGCTCGGGGTACATCTCCTCGACCGAGGGGGTGAAGAGGAGGTCGACGCCCTCGGCACTCGCCGCCGCGGCATCGCCCTCGGGATCGCGGGGGTAGGCGCCGAGGTCCTCGCCCGGGCCGAACTGCGTGGGGTTCACGAACAGCGTCACGACGACCAGGTCGCACGACGCGCGGGCCGCCTGCATGAGCGACCGGTGTCCGGCATGGAAGAACCCCATGGTGGGGACGAGCCCAACGGTCTTCCCGTCGCGTCGCGCCGAGTCACACGCGGCGCGCACCTCCTCGGTCTTCGTCACGATCTTCATGGCGTCACGATCTTCACGAGAGCAGCTCGTGGAGTGCCGCGTCGTCGTGGTCGGCGAGTCGGGCTGCCGCCGCGGCGAGGGCGCGGTACGCGTGCTCCTCGTCGCTCGCGATCGCCGCGAGGTGGCGAGTGACGGTCTCGAGGTCGCCGCGCGACACCGGACCGGTGAGCGCGGCGCGGGGACCGAGCGCGAAGGCGTTGTCGATGGTCGCCCGCACGAGTGGTTCGAACGCTGCCAGGGGCACGCGGGCGTCCGCGGCCACGCGCTCGACCTGGCCGAGCAGGGCGACGAGGTGGTTCGACGCGATGCACGCGGCGGCGTGGTAGCCGTCACGGTCCTCGTCCCGCACCGAGAAGGGATGCATCCCCAGCTGGGCGGCGAGGTCCGCCACCTCCGGCGCCCCGGTGACGGCCGCCCACGAGCCCGCGAGCCGCGCGGCCCCGGCCTCGCCCGACGGGAGCGTCTGGAGCGGGTGGAGGACGCCGAGCCGCGCGGCCGGCCGGGCGGTGGCGATCGGCGCGAGCACCTCGAGCCCACGCGAGCCGGAGCAGTGCACGACCAGCGCGTCGTCCCGCAGCGCGGCGACGACCTCACGACCGGCGTCCTCGATCGCGGCGTCGGGCGTCGCGAGGAGCACCAGAGCGGCGGCTCGGGCGACATCCTCGATCGGGCACGGGCGGGCGTCGAACCGCTCGGCCGCCGCGACGACGCTCGCGGAGTCGGGCGCACGCCCGGCGACCGCGACCACATCGTGGCCCGCGGCGAGCAGTGCGATGGCGAGCGCGTTCCCCGCACGTCCGGGACCGACGAGGGCCACGGTGAGCGAGCTCTGGTTCATCGACCCTCCGAATCCAGCCCTCGAGGGTGCCGGTTGCTCGGGTCCTGCGACGTGCCTACCTCGGAAGACTCAAGGATAGGTCGGTGCGTCGCACGCCTTCCCAGTCGCCCGGTGCCCCGAGCGAGGGGTCGAGGTCCAGGAGGGGCACCATCACGAACCCTCGCTCCCACATGCGCGGGTGCGGGACCTCGAGGTCCGGGTCGTCGACCCGGGCGGCGCCGACGAGCAGGACGTCGACGTCGAGCGTGCGCGGTCCCCAGCGCTCGGTCCGGACCCGGTGCGCTTCCTGCTCGAGCTCGTGCGCGACCTCGAGGAGCTCCCGCGGCGTCAGCGCCGTGTCGAGCGCGACGACCGCGTTGAGGAACTCGCCCTGCTCGGGTCCGCCGACCGGATCAGTCGCGTAGACCGGCGACACCGCGACCACGGTGACCCCCGAGGCCCCGCCCAGCCCGTCGACTGCGGCCTGCAGGGTGGCGAGGCGGTCACCGAGGTTCGAGCCGATGCCGAGGTAGGCCCGCTCGCCCCGCTCGCCCCGATCGCCGGCGGTCACCGCTCGATGCGCACGCCGACGTGATCGAGCTCGTGCGGCACCGGCGGACGCAGCTTCCGCACCGTGACCACGACCGCAGTGACCCGATCGTCGTCACGACACACCTCGGCGATCCGGGTCGCGAGCCGTTCCAGGAGCTGGTAGCTCTCGTCCCGGACGACGGCCGCGGCCGCGTCGAGGACGTCCGCGTAGCTCACGGTGTCGGTGAGCGCGTCGCTCAGCCCGGCAGTGGTGACGTCGACCGTCAGCTCGAGATCGACCTCGAACGGCTGCGCACGGGTGCGCTCCTCGGGGAGCGCCCCGTGCACGCCCAGCACCCGCAGTCCCGAGACGAGGATCCGATCCGTCACTTCGCCCGCCGTCGGAGACCTTCGGAGATCGTGGTCGCGACGATCTCGCGCCCGACCGCGCCCAGCTGACGGCCGGTGATCTTCTCCATCGCGACGATCGCGTGCGCGCCTTCGGTCACGAAGCCGGAGTAGATCAGGTACCCGGTGAGCACGCCGACGAGCCGGTCGCCGAACTCCTCGCTGTGGATGAGGACGCGCTCGTCGAGATCGTCGAGCCACCGGGCGAGCGCGGCGTAGATCCGGCTGAGGCTCGAGGCCCAGTCGTCGTGGCGCCCCAACGGGATGTGCTCGTACGGGATGCTCGCCTCTTCGTAGGCGTGCAGGTTGTGGGGCGAGTCGAGCAAGGAGAGGATCCGGGTGAACCCGTGCCCGGCGAGCCAGATGAGCTCCTCCTGGCGGCGCACCTTGCGGTGGTTGCGGGCGAAGCCTCCCGGCCGCTCCGATGCGGCGAGACGATCCTGCACGATCCAGCAGAATCCACGCGGCTCCAGACCTTGCGCCCAGCGACCGCGCATCGTCGTCATCAGGCGGCCACCGCGTCGAGGATCTCCAGGAGACGGACGGCGCGAACCGCCGGGCGAGCGTCGTGCACACGCACGATCCGCGCCCCGACATCGAGCGCCCAGACGACCGTCGCGAGCGTGCCGTCGTCGCGGTCCGCCGGGAGCGGCTCGCCATCGGCCCCCGCGACATCGCGGAGCACGGTGCCGAGGAACCGCTTGCGTGAGGTCCCGACGAGCACCGGCACCTCGACCCGCGTCGCGAGCACGTCCAGGTGCGCGAGGAGCGCGAGGTTCTGCGCCACGGTCTTACCGAAACCGATGCCCGGATCGGCGACGAGTGCCTCCTCCGCGATGCCGGCGTCACGCGCTGCGGCGAGCCGTTCAACGAGGAACCCGGCGACCTCGTCGACGACGTCGTCGTAGCGCGGGGAGTCCTGCATCGATTGCGGGTCACCCAGCATGTGCATCGCGACGTACCCGGTCGCGCCGTCCGCCACGACCGCGAACATCGACGCGTCGGTACGTCCCGCGGAGACGTCGTTGACGATCGTCGCGCCGGCTTCGATCGCCGCGGCCGCGACCGTCGCTTTGGTGGTGTCGATGCTCACCGGGACGCCCGCCGTCGCGGCGAGCTCGGTGATCACCGGTAGGACCCGGCGCCGCTCCTCGGCGGGTTCGACGGCTGCGGCGCCCGGGCGGGTCGACTCGCCGCCGATGTCGAGGAGATCGGCGCCGGCTTCCACCAGCGCGAGACCGTGGGCGACGGCGGCGTCGACGTGGAGGAAGCGCCCCCCGTCCGAGAAGGAGTCGGGGGTGACGTTGACGATCCCCATCACCGCAGGGCGCGACCCACACAGACTCGACCACCGGAACACGGCGGCAGCGTATCGGCGCTGCGAGCAGAGTCATCTACCTATGTCGCCCACCTATGTCGCCTACCTATGTTGCCCACCTATGTCTCAGATATACGTGCCGTTGACATGGGTGTAAGTCACATTGTATGGTGACCGCATGGTGGGAAGAGGAGATCCGAGAGATCACGAAGGAAGCGGACGAGGTCCGCACCACGGCCGAGGACGCCACGGCGGCCCGCCGTGGGGCGGTCCACCCGGACGTCGCGGGGCCCGTTGCCGCTGGCGTCTCGACGCCGACGAGCACGGCCCGGGTGAATGGGTCGTGCACGCACGGGTCGAGCGCTTCGTGGAGCCCGCACTGCTGCTCACTCTGCGCGACGGCGAGTCCCACGGCTACGACCTGGCGGACGCACTCGCGCAGCTCGCTCCGGACGAGCGAGTCGATCTCGGGAACCTCTACCGCCTGCTCCGCTCGCTCGAGGAAGAAGACGTCGTCACCTCACGGTGGCGGGACGACCTCCCCGGACGGGCGAAGCGAACGTACGAGCTGACCGACACCGGGCGCGCACTGCTCGACACCTGGGCCGAAGCGCTCGGCCGCGTCGATCACACCATCCAAGCGTTCCTCGAACGCTACGAGAAAGGAGCGTCGGCATGACCGACGAAGCCCAGAACACCCAGAACACCCAGAACACCCAGGATCGGAACACGCCCGAGATCGACGATCTCGACTTCGGCCCCGACGACGGAAGCCGGGAGCGGGACGGACGACGGGGACCAGGACGGGGACGCCGGTTCGGCCGGCACCACGTCCATCATGTCCACGTGCACCATCACGTCGGCCGAGGCGGTCCCGGTGGCCGAGGCGGTCCCGGTGGCCGAGGCGGTCCCGGTGGCCGAGTCGGACGCGGCGGTCCCGGTGGCCGGCGCAGCACCGAGGAGCGCATCGCGTACCTCGAGCAGCTCCAGCGTGATCTCGAGCAGGACGTCGCCGACGTCGCCGCGAAGATCGTGCGCCTGCGAGCCCGTGCTGCAGCGCCAACCGCGCCCCGCCCGGAGTAAGCAGGGCGAGTCAGCAGCTCGGCTAGAGCCGATTGCCGGGATGCGTGATGAGGCTCATCGCCTCGGAGCGCGTCGCGGGGTTGGTCTTGAAGAGGCCCCGGACCGCGCTCGTGATCGTGAGCGCTCCGGGCTTCTTCACGCCGCGCATCGACATGCACAGGTGCTCGGCTTCGATCATCGCGAGCACTCCGACCGGGCGGAGCTGGTCCATCAGCGCGTCGGCGATCTGCGTGGTGAGCCGCTCCTGCACCTGCGGCCGACGGGCGAAGCCCTCGACGAGTCGGGCGATCTTCGACAGCCCGGTGATGCGCCCGTCAGGCCCGGGGATGTAGGCGACGTGGGCACGGCCCGCGAACGGCACGAGATGGTGCTCGCAGCACGAGAACAGCGGGATGTCCCGCACCATGACCATCTCGTCGTGGTCGGCCTCGAACGTGACGCTGAGGTGGCGGGCCGGATCCTCCGACAGGCCACTGAAGATCTCGGCGTACATGGCGGCAACCCGACGCGGCGTGTCGACGAGGCCGTCGCGCTCGGGATCCTCTCCGATCGCCTCGAGGATCTCGGACACGGCCCGCTCGATGCGGGGTAGGTCGACGCTGAAGCCGGGTTCATCCACGGGCACAGGCTCCTCCATCTTGCTGATGCTCGCTCTGCTGATGCTGGGTGCCGATCAGGCCGGCTCGGGCCCGAGGTACTCGCGCACAGAGTCGAGGTTCCGATACCGCTCGGCGACGTCGAGCCCGTATCCCACCACGAACGCGGGCGGGATCCGAAAGCCGACGTAGCGCAGGTCGAGATCGCTCTTCTGCAGCCCGTCCTTCACGAGGAGGGCGCACACCTCGAGTGAGCGGGGACCGCGCGCGGCCAGGTTCTTGCGGAGGTACGCGAGCGTCAGGCCGGAGTCGACGATGTCCTCGACGATGATCACGTCGCGATCGGTGAGATCGAGGTCGAGGTCCTTGATGATCCGCACCACGCCGCTGGTGCGCGTGGCCGAGCCGTACGACGACACCGCCATGAAGTCGAACTCGACCGGGAGCGCGATCGCCCGGGCGAGGTCACTCATGAACATCGCCGCGCCCTTGAGGACACCGACGAGGAGAGGCGCGCGATCCGCGTACTCGGCGGTGATCTCCTCGCCGAGCTCCGTCACGCGCCGAGACAGGTCGTCACTCGAGACGACGACGGGGCCCAGCGCGGGATCGGAATCGGGATGGCCGCTCACGGCGGGCACGCTACTTCGACCGTGCGACGAGCAGCTGTCCCGCGCGGCGCGACACGCGGCGCCCGCCGCTGAGCTCGGCGGCCCGGACCTTGCCCCGAGCGACGCGCAACACGCGTTCGACTTCGTCGAACGAGGGCGGGGGCGCGCCGAGCCAGCATCGGATCGATCGTCGAGCGAGCGCCAGCGGCAGCCGAGCGAGGGTCGCGGCCGGGGTCGAGGTCGCGTCCGGCGGCCATGCGGCGCGAGCGAGCGAGTCGAGGTACTCGGTCTCGGTCCGCAGGACGTCGGCCTGGCGGGTGAGCACCGGGACGAGGTCGCGTCCGGCGCCCTCGGCCAGCATCGGGAGCACCTCGTGGCGCACCCACGCCCTGCGGTAGGAGCGGTCGTCGTTCGACGGGTCGCGGACGGGATCGAGTCCGAGGGCTTCGCAGCACGCCTCGGTCTCCGATCGCCGGAGCTCGAGGAGCGGGCGCACGATCGCGCCGCGCCGGATCGGCATCCCCGCGAGCCCGGCGGCCGCGCTCCCGCGCAGGAGTGCGAGCATGACGGTCTCGGCCTGGTCGTCCGCCGTGTGCCCCACGAGGATCGCAGTCGCGCGGTGATCCTGACGCGCGTCCTCGAGCGCCGTGTAGCGAGCAGTGCGCGCCCGGGCCTCGAGGTTCCCGCCATGGCCGACCTCGACGCGGCGGGCGTCGAACTCGGTGTCGAGCGCCGCCGCCTGGGCCGCGACCACCTGCGCTTCGTCGCCGCTCTCGGGCCGCAGTCCGTGGTCGACGTGCACGGCGATCGGCGCGAGCCCGCGGTCGGCCGCGAGCGCGAGGAGCGTGGTGGAGTCGGCCCCGCCGGAGCAACCGACGACGACCGGTGCGCGGACGGGGACGTCCGGATCATCCAGCCCGACGAGGCGGTCGCGGAGCAGGGCGATCGGCGGTGTGGTTGCGGAGCGTCGGAGTGCCGCGCGAGACATCGGTCAGACGGCCGGAGCGGGTTCGCCGCGGTCGACGCGTGCGAGCCACGCGCTGGGCGTGTCGAGCTCGGCGAGCGTCGGGAGGAACTCGGGGCCGGACCACGCGGCGTCGAGGGCGCGCGGACCGGCCTCGAGCTCGATCGCGGCGACGAACTGCTCCCCCACCTCGTACTGACGCATCTTGGAGTCGATGCCGAGCAGCTTCGAGACGAGTCCGCCGACGCCCGACGACCGCCGGCGCGACTGGAGCACCCGCGCCATGCGGTCCTGGCCGGCGACGTGGGCGCGCCCGAGCTCGTTCATCACGCGGTTGCCGTGCCCTTCGAGCACGGACATCAGCGCCTGGATCTGGGCGAGCGTGCCGCGGTGTTCGGGGCTGGCGAGCAGCGCGACGATCCCGCCGTCGTCGAGCGGGTTGTGGCCCTGCCGCAGCTCGTCGACCGCGCGCAGCAGCGCGCCGACGATCTGGCGGGGATCGGCGTCGACACCGCCGAGCGCACCTTCGACGAGCCCGAGGAAGTAGTCACGCATCCACGGCACGCCCAGGAACTGGGCACGGTGCGTGACCTCGTGGATCGCGATCCAGAGTCGGAAGTCGCGCGGACGGAACGCGAAGCGCTTCTCGAGCGCCAGGATGTTCGCACCGACGTAGTAGACGGCGTCGCCCTGCTCCGTGCCCGTCGATGGCTCGTTGCCGGTCGATGGCTCGTTGCCAGACGATGGCTCGTCGGCGGACGACGACGCGTCGTCGGGCACGAGCAGGTCGTACTGGCCGAGCACGCGCTGCGAGAACCACCCCAACAGCACCCCGAGCTCGGTCGCGCTGACCGTGCGACCGATCGGCGCGAGCGGACTCTTGACGAGACGGCTCCCGATCTTCGCAGTGAGCGGACCGAGCAGTCGTCGCATCGACGCGACGTTGGCCTCCACCCAGGCGCTCCGGTCGAGCACCGAGGCGCGCGCTTCGCCGACGACGTGGAGTCCGGTGTGTTCGCTGACCAGCGCCTCGGCCTGCGTGGTGACCGACGCGAAGTCCTCGGCGAGCGATGCGGCGAGATACGAGTCGGCGATCGGGTCGCGGCCGGCGACCCGACGGGCGACCCGCGCGGCGAGCGCCCAGTCGACCGGCTCCGGCGCCTGTCGACCCGCGTCGAGCGGTTCGAGGGTCGGGACCGCGGGCACCGCAGCCGCGGTCACTCGACTCGCTTGCCCCGGTACTTCGGGACGAGGACCTTGCGGATGTAGCCCATCCCGAGGCCGAGCGCCATGAGGACGAAGCTGACAGCGAGGACCGGTGCGAGCCAGTAGAACCACTGGTACTGGGAGTCGGCGAGCATCAGGCGCAGCGCATCCTTCTCGTCTTGAACGGACTCTGAGCGACGGACGAAGTCATCATACGATCGCGCTCACGCCTGCGGGTGCTCGTGCCACTCGATGCCGATCGATTCGGCGATCTTCTTCTTGAGCTCGGGGGGCACCTGTTCGCGACATCGGGTCGCGACGACCTGACGCAGCTCGATCTCGAAGTCGAAGCCCTGGGCACAGGGTGGACACCGGTTGAGGTGACGGGAGATCTTCCACCGCCTCCAGACGGTGATCTCACCGTCGAGGTAGTAGTACATCCGATGGAAGGCCTTGTCGCAGTCCATCTGTGCGCTACGTCTCCCTGTGTCCTTCAGGCGGCCGGCGGGGCAGCCGGCTCGGGCACAAGGCCCCGTTCCTTGGCGTAGTCGAACAACCGCTTCTGGAGCTGCCTTCTTCCCCGATGGAGGCGACTCATGACGGTTCCGACCGGAACATCGGTGATCTCGGCGATCTCCTTGTAGGAGAACCCCTCCACATCGGCCAGGAGCACGGCCATGCGGAACTGCTCGGGCAGTGATTCGAGGGCTTCCTTGACCGCATCGTCGGGCAGCGCGTCGAGCACCTCGGACTCCGGGGTGCGCTCGGCCGCCGCAGCCTCGAGCCCACCGATGCGGTGGTACAGCGTGAAGTCCTCGGAGTCGTCGAGCTCGGACTCCTGGGGCCGACGCTTCTTGGCCCGGTACGTGTTGATGAACGTGTTGGTGAGGATGCGGTACAGCCACGCCTTGAGGTTCGTGCCCTCCTTGAACCCGCCGAAGCCGCGGTAGGCGCGCAGGTACGTCTCCTGCACGAGATCCTCGGCGTCCGACGGGTTGCGGGTCATCCGCATCGCGGCCGAGTACAACGCGTCCATGAAGGGCATCGCGAGGTCGGCGAAGTCCGCCTGATCGGCCATCGATCGCGAGGCTATCCCGCGGGTCCCTGCGTCCCGAATGGAAGGTTCAGCCATGTCACAGCCATCCATCTTCCGTCGCCCTGTCTCAGCTCGTGTCGGGTGTGGGTGGGGCTCGGAGGGTCCAGCCGGTGTGGTGGGAGCCGGTGAGCTGGTAGCCGTGGTGGGTGATGTGGTCGTGGTGGTGGCCGCAGACGCGGACTTGGCGTGCGAGTGAGGACGAGCCGCCGTTGCTGACGGGGTCGAGGTGGTGGATCTCGAGGCCGGCGGAGGTGCAGCCCTGGATGCGGCAGTGGGGGTCGCGCCATTCGATCGCGGCTTCGAGAAAGGTGTCGCCGGAGCGGCCGAGGTGCGCGACGTGGGTGACGGCGCGTCCTCTGGTGAGGACGAGGTCGACGATGGGGTGCTGGCCGGCGAGGTCTCCGATGACGGAGACGGGAACGGAGCCGATGCCTTCGATCTCGCAGGTCTCGCCGGGTTGGGTGTGGCCGCGCAGGAGCGGTTCGTAGTCGACCCGGATCCGGATGACGGGCCGCGCCCGCCGACGGCGCTTCTCGCCGCTGCCGTCGCTGGCTTCGGTCGGCTTTCCTGACGCGGTTCCTGGCGCGGTTCCGGAGGCAGTGGCGGCCATCTCGCAGAGTGCGTCGGCCGCGCAGGCGCCGTAGGACTCGTCGCGTTGGGCGCGGCGGGCGAGGGTGAGCTGTTCCTGCACGAACGGGCTGAGCGCGGCGCGCAAGCTTGCGAGCGCGACGGTGGTGCCGCGCCAGGCGAGGCGCCCGGCGCCGTCACGATCGACCCAGGTCGAGAGATCACGGTTCGCGTGCGCGCTGCGGTGGCGGGCCTCGGCCTCGTCGGGCTTCGCCGCGTCGCGCACCGCTCGGGCCTGTTCCTCCAACCCCCGCACCGACGCCCGCGGCGCGCTCGCCAGCAGCTCCGCCTCGGCGGCGGGATCCGCGCTCGCCGCCGCGGTGATCGCGCGGGCCTGCGCGGGGGAGAGCTGCCCGTCGCGCAGCGCGGCTTCCGTCGCCGGCAGTGCGCTGAGCTGCTCCGCCGTCTCGAGCATCCCGATGGCCTGACCCATCGGCGCACCCGTCGCCCGGGAGACCCACTCCTGCCGGCGAACGCGCACCATCGTCGGCCCACACCTTCGTCGATGCGACCCGCGGCGCCAGCAGGGTGGTGCCGGCCGCGGCGAAGCGTCCGGCCTCCCCGAGCAGCTCGATCAGGCCCTTGGCATCACGCGCCCCGACGCAGCCGGGTTCGAGGCCCCGGACGAAGTCGCGCAGCAACCCGACGGCGTGACGCACAGGAGCGAGATCGCTCCGATGCGCCGTCGAGGTGGTGGGACCGGGTCGGGACACGCGCAACCGCCGTGAACGTGCTCGCAGGATCGGCGAGCGACTGACGGCGGAAGAAGGTGGGGCCTCCGCGACCCGGGAGAACAGACCGAACGTTACACGAACATACGTTCGATAGCAAGCCGGGTGGCACGATTCTCGAATCTTTCTAGGACGGGGTGATCTTCCAGATCGCGCCGCCCGTCCCGCCGACGTCGGTGGCCACGTAGAGGCTGCCGTCGGCGTCGGGCCCCTGCACGACGCTGCGGAGTCGGGTACCGGTCGAGCCCGGCATCTGGAACTGGCCGCTCACGGTGCCGTCGGGGTTCATGAGCAGCACGCGCAGCTCCATGTTCTTCAGTACGGCGATCACGAGCGCGCCATCCCATGCCTTCCACTTCGTTCCCGAGAGGAACGTGATCCCCGACGGCGCGATCGTGCCGCCGTCGCCCGAGCGCCACACCGGCTGCATCGCCCCGGGGAACTTGGCGAGGTCGGTCATCGGCTTGGTCTGGTCGTAGTCGGAGCCGTTGGTCGGGTCCCATCCCGCGTTACCGCCATTGACGAGCCGGTTGACCTCGTCGTTGATGGTGGGGCCGTGCTCCGCGCTGTACGGGTCGTTGGTGCCCGGGCGGAACGCGAGGCCCTGCGGGTTGCGGTGGCCCTTCGTGTACCAGAGCTGATTCGAAGCGTTGCCCGGGTACTTCGTGCCGTCGTCCTTGACGCGCAGCACCTTGCCGGCGAGCACCGTGTCGCTCTGAGGGCCGGGGCCGTACCCGGTGTCGCCCATCGAGATGAAGAGGGCGGGCGGGTTCGCACCCGGCTGGAACCGAACCCGACACCCATCATGGAAGCTCGAGCTGTGGGGCATCCCGGTCACGACCGGCTGGAGCCCACTCAGACCCGTCGGGTGTCCGGCCCCGTCCCGAGCAACCGTCGAGTACGCGACTCGGTTGTCGGCGGTCGTCGAGTAGCAGAAGTAGAGCCTCGAGGTGGTGGGGTAGTCGGGGTGGAACGCGAGTCCCAGCAGGCCTCCCTCGCCACCGTTGTCGAAGTTGGCGACGCCGAGCGTCGCCATGGAGCCGAGGTCGACTCGGCTCCCGTTGACGATCGCCGAGATCTTGCCGGTGTTGTTCTCGGTGAACACCAGGTCGGCGACGCTTCCCGTTCCGGCGGGCTGGAATGCGATGTCCCACGGCTGGTCGAGGCCCACGATGGACGTCTTGTCGTAGTTCAACGCGCTCGTGACCGGAGCCGGGGTCGGCGCCGAGACAACCGGGGGCGGGGCCGGCAGTTGGGGCGCGGGCGGGGCCGACGGCGGCAGCGCCACGGGCACGCAGGCCGCCGCGAGGCCCGCGACGGCGAGTCCGGCGAGGGCGAAGGCGACGCGCCGGTGCTTCATGGGGTCGGCGACGATGTGGGTCGAGGTTGGCTCACCCTGGTGTATCGGCAGCGACCTTGTGATCTTTCAGGTCCTCGTGGGATTTCTTCGAATCCACCGAGACCGCACACGACATGCAGGGCGCGTTGACGACGTTCACGTCGACCTGGGTCTCCGGAGATGCTGCCTGGTCGGTCTCGGCCCGGAACCGCATGGTGTCGGTCGGGACCGAGCTCGCGGTGGCTCCGTCGGTCGAGCACAACGCCACAACCGAACTCCCGCAGGTGAGGGTCTGCTCGAAGCCGAAGGTCGCGTCGGCCGCGTACCGGGTACCGATGACGACGCCGCCCTCGCAGTCGAGGAAGCCGCTGTTGACGCAGTTGAACCCCACGTCTCCGACATTGTCGGGCAGCTTCGTGAACACGATCCAGACGCCGGTGAGGTCGGTGGGCGAGGTCACGTTGACCTTGAACAGCACGAAGCTGCAGTCCCAGCCTTCGGAGAAGTCGCACGTGGCGGTGATGTCGCCGGCCGGCGTCAAGTCCGCGGCACCCAATCCCGGGATGTTGGCCTCCTCCGTGAAGAGAGGCGGGTCGCCGATCACCGGCGCGGCCGGCGGGGTGGGCGCGGGCGGGGTGGGCGTGAACGACGCGACCTGGCCGTTCTCCACGACGATCGTGCCGGTCAGGGTGAACGGACCGGGGCCGTAGCCGTGCTCGAGGAGGTCCTTGAGCAGGTTGTCCTGGATCCACTGGTTGGCGATGATCTCGTCGAGGGTGACCTGGTCGACCTGGTCGCACAGATCCCCGGTGAGCCCGTCCTGGGTCCCGCCCTGGGTGTCGTTCGAGTCGCACTGCTGGAGCGGGTCGAGCGTCTTGGTCGTGCCGTCGATCCCGGTGAGGCTGATGTCGTGCACGACCGCAGTGAACACACAGTGGTCGATCGCGTCGCACTGCACGTTGTACGCGGTGCCGCGCACGGTGGCGTTCGCGCCGGCGCCCTCGGTCGCGAAGGACCCGCTCTCGGTGATCGCCTCAGTCCGGTTCCAGGCCTGGCCCTGCTCGAGGCTCCCCTGCACCTGGCGCGAGCCCTGGTCGTCGGAGAGCTTCTTGATCGTGAACGTGGTGCTCACGTCGAGCCGCGTGTACGAGCCGCCGTCGGCCGTGTAGTCGATCTCGGCGAGACCGGTCGCGTTCGTGCGGATGGTGTCGCCCTGCCGGAGCTTGTCGCCGTCCTTGGCTTGTTTGAACTTGTCGGCGCCGTCCTTCTTGACTTCGACCTTGTCGGCAGTGACCTTCAGCGTCGCGAGCACCTCACCGGCGCCAGTGCCGCCGCTCTGCGCGAACGCGGCGGAGGCCGCTGCCATCGGCGCGACGGCAACGACCGCGAGCACGGTGAGGGCAACTGCGAGGCGACGCGTGCGACGGATCATGGGTTGACCGGACAATTGACGACGAGCTTCGCTTGTGGCCGGTTGCCTTCTTCGTTCGTCGTGCAGATGTCGTCGACCGCGGTCAGAGGCACGGTCTTGTCGGCCGAGACGCCACCCTGGTCGTTCTCCGTGTGGAACGTGAACGAGCTGCTCCATTGCACGGAGCCGTCGACCGGTCCCTGGGTCACCGGGCTCGGGTAGGACACAGTCCCTGCACTCGCGTCCGGACCTTCACTGGGGTTTCCGTTCGTGAAGCAGTCAGCGAACGTCGCGGGCTCCGCGCTGCACACCGGCTCGACCTCCACCGGATTGAACGTGAACACCGTGTCGGAGTCGTACCGGTCTCCGGTCGTGACCGGGACCAGGTCACGGTCGAGGATCTGCCCGAACGTCGCTGCCGGCAGGTCGGTGAAGACGATCCAGTACGTCCCACTAGGGCTGTCGACCCGCACCGTGAAGCTGACCGTCCTCTCGTCCTGCGACACGATCTGGGTGCCCGGACCCGTCGTCTCACCGGAATGGTCGCCGAGGGCGTCGCTGTAGCCCTGAATGTCCACCGGGTCGACGGCGATCTCAGTCGGCGCACCCGTGGGAGTCACCGAGCTCGACGGCGCGGACGTCGGGCTCGAGCCGATCACGTTCTTCGCAGTCACCGTGATCGTGTACGTCGCGGTGTTCACGAGTCCGGTGATCTCGATCGGCGACGAGGTTCCGCCTTTGCTCACCGCGACAGGCGGTGACAGCGCAAAGATGCTTGTCACGGTGACCACCGGTGTCGCCGTGGCGGTGTACGAGGTAATCGGGCTCCCTCCGTCCGAGCTCGGCGCGGAGAAGTACACGGTGATCTTGCCGCTGTCGGCGACCACGCTGGTCACCGTCGGTGCACCAGGCGCCGTCGCGATCGGGGTCGGCGGGCCAGGCTCGACGGACACCACCACCCCGTTCACGACCGTCAGCGTGGCGCCGACCGGGACGAAGGGACCGTCGCCGAGCCCGCGCTCGGTG